>JAGZJD010000006.1 GCA_018365895.1 Lachnospiraceae bacterium
ATTCCGTTCTTGGGACAACCCACGTGCTAACGTATACCGTCGTGACAACGATATCCCATATTCTTGGGGAACAGCTGTTAACGTACAGATGATGGCATTCGGTAACATGGGAGATGACTGTGGTACAGGTGTTGCATTTACTCGTGACCCAGCTACAGGAAATAACGGTCTGTTCGGTGAATTCCTGACAAATGCTCAGGGTGAAGACGTTGTTGCAGGTGTTCGTACACCAATGCACATTTCTGAAATGGAACAGAAATTCCCAGAAGCTTTCGTACAGTTCAAAGAAGTATGCCAGATTCTTGAAAAACACTACAGAGATATGCAGGATATGGAGTTTACAGTAGAGCATGGTAAACTTTACATGTTACAGACACGTAACGGTAAGAGAACAGCTCAGGCTGCTCTTAAAATCGCTTGCGATTTAGTAGATGAAGGAATGAGAACAGAGGAAGAAGCAGTAGCTATGATCGATCCTCGTAACCTTGATACATTACTTCACCCACAGTTTGATGCAGTTGCAATCAAAAAAGCTGTACCAGTTGGAAAAGCTTTAGGAGCATCTCCGGGAGCTGCTTGCGGTAAGATCGTTTTCACAGCAGAAGATGCAAAAGAATGGGCTGCAAGAGGAGAAAAAGTTGTTCTTGTTCGTCTTGAAACATCACCGGAAGATATCGAAGGTATGAAAGCTGCTCAGGGTATCCTGACAGTTCGTGGTGGTATGACATCTCACGCAGCAGTTGTTGCTCGTGGTATGGGTACATGCTGTGTATCCGGATGTGGAGATATCACAATGGACGAAGCTAATAAGAAATTCACATTAGCAGGAAAAGAATACCATGAAGGAGATTTCTTATCTCTTGATGGATCAACAGGTAACATCTATGATGGTCTGATTCCTACAGTTGATGCTACAATCGCTGGAGAATTCGGAAGAATCATGGGATGGGCTGACAAATACAGAACATTAAAAGTTAGAACAAATGCAGATACACCGGCAGATGCTAGAAAAGCTCGTGAGCTTGGCGCTGAAGGTATCGGTCTTTGCCGTACAGAGCATATGTTCTTCGAAGGAAACAGAATTGATGCATTCCGTGAAATGATCTGTTCTGAGACAGTAGAAGAAAGAGAAGCTGCTCTTGAGAAGATTCTTCCGGAACAGCAGGGAGACTTCGAAAAATTATATGAAGCACTGGAAGGAAACCCGGTTACAATCCGTTTCTTAGATCCGCCGCTTCATGAATTCGTTCCTACAACAGAGGAAGATATCAAGAAACTTGCTGATACACAGGGCAAAACAGTTGAACAGATTAAAGCAATCATTGATTCTTTACATGAGTTCAACCCAATGATGGGACATCGTGGACTTCGTCTTGCTGTAACATATCCGGAAATCGCTAAGATGCAGACAAAAGCTGTTATCCGTGCAGCAATCAATGTACAGAAAGCACATGCAGACTGGACAGTAAAACCGGAAATCATGATTCCATTATCTTGTGATGCAAAAGAATTAAAATACGTTAGAGATATGGTAGTAGAGACAGCTGATGCTGAAATCGCAGCAGCAGGCGTTGAGTTAAAATACGAAGTTGGTACAATGATCGAGATCCCAAGAGCTGCTCTTACAGCTGATGAGATCGCTAAACAGGCAGACTTCTTCTGCTTCGGTACAAACGATTTAACTCAGATGACATACGGATTCTCTCGTGATGATGCTGGTAAATTCTTAGAAGCTTACTACGATGCTAAGATCTTTGAGAACGATCCATTTGCAAAATTAGACCAGATCGGTGTAGGTAAGCTTATGGAAACAGCTATCAAATTAGGAAAACCGGTTAACCCGAATCTGCATGTAGGTATCTGTGGAGAACACGGTGGAGATCCAAGTTCTGTAGAATTCTGCCATAAGATTGGTTTAGACTACGTTTCTTGCTCACCATTCCGTGTGCCGATCGCAAGACTTGCAGCTGCTCAGGCAGCTATAAGTGAAAAGAACGCAAACTAATTGCGAACTTCATAGTAAATATAGCATTTTAACATAAGAAAATGTCTTATTCTCAGGTAAAACTGAGAATAAGGCATTTTTTAATTTGACAATAAAAGTTTCTTCTTGACAAATTCTATTTGGGTAGTTTATACTAACCAAAGATTAGTTAAAGCTAACTTTAAGGAGAATGAAATGATTAAGAAGAGATTAATTCAACTGTCAGAAGATTCTATGAAACATATTAAAAGAAATGTATTTTATCAATGGCTGGCATTGTGTGCAAATATTATCCTTGTTTTGAGTGTCAGCAATTTTATAGAACAATTGTACCATAACAGAATGAGCGGAATCGGCATGAGAGCTCTTGTGATGAGTTTGGCTGTTGGGATGCGGTTTATCTGTACGAGAGCGGCATCTAAGGAAAGCTTTCTTGCCAGCCGGGATGTGAAAAAGATCTTGCGGGAGAAGATTTACGATAAACTTTTGCGGCTTGGACCATCTTATTCTGAGAGAGTATCTACTGCGGAAGTGATTCAGATAACAGTGGAAGGGATAGACCAGTTGGAAACCTATTTTGGTCAGTATCTGCCGCAGCTTTTTTACAGTCTCCTTGCTCCGGTGACACTTTTTGGTGTATTGGCATTTATTTATCTGAAGGCAGCTCTTGTACTGCTTCTCTGTGTTCCGCTCATTCCGATTGCGATTATATGTGTACAAAAGGTTGCAAAGCGGCTGCTTGGAAAATACTGGGGGCAGTATGCGAAACTTGGGGATAGTTTTTTAGAAAACCTTCAAGGACTTACGACACTGAAAATTTATGAGGCGGATGCGAAACGACATAAACAGATGAATGAAGAGGCAGAGCAGTTTCGGATTGTGACGATGAAGGTATTGAAGATGCAACTTAATTCCATTATCGTAATGGATATTGTGGCGCTTGGAGGGGCGGCAGCGGGAATTATTACCGGCTTGAAAGCGTTTCAGGCGGGAGCTGTCGGAATCGGAGGAATGTTTGCTATTCTGCTGCTTTCTGCCGATTTCTTTATTCCGATGCGTCAGCTTGGATCTTTCTTTCATGTGGCAATGAACGGCATGGCAGCCAGCGATAAGATTTTTAGACTGCTGGATCTGGAAGAAGAGATGAGTAAAGCGAAAATGGTGCAGGAAGATCGCTTTGATATTTTCGCAGAAAATCTTACATTTGCATATGAGGCGGAGCGTCCGGTTCTTGATGGAATCCATTTGCAGATGAAACCGGGACAGTTTACAGCGCTTGTCGGAAAGAGCGGATGCGGAAAAAGTACAATCGCAGCACTTCTGTGTAAGCGCATATCTGGGTATGAGGGCAATTTGAAATTTGGCGGTCAGGAAATCTGCGAACTGTCAGAAGAGGGGCTGCAGGAAAAGATTACGCTTGTTTCTATGAATAGTTATCTGTTTGGCGGAACAGTCCGGGAAAATCTATGTATGGCTAAAGCAGATGCAGGAGAAGAGGAATTGTGGCGTGTGCTTGAAATTGTTCAGCTTTCAGAGTTTTTGAAAACGCAAAATGGATTAGATACAATATTAAAAGAGCGGGGAGAAAACTTTTCCGGGGGTCAAAGACAGCGGTTGGCGCTGGCAAGAGCATTACTTCATGACAGTCCGGTCTATGTGTTTGACGAGGCAACGAGTAATATTGATGTGGAAAGTGAAGAACGGATTATGGAAGTGATTCGGGAACTGGCGAAGCAGAAAATGGTACTTATGATTTCACACAGGCTTGCTAATACAGTTTGTGCAGACCAGATTTATATGTTGGAGTATGGGAAGATAGTAGGAAGCGGTACCCATGAAACACTGTTGGATTCGTGTGGTCCATATGCTGCGATGTGGAATAGTCAGAAAGAATTGGAACAATATGCGGGAGGAAAAGGCCATGTATAAAACAATACAAAAGAAGACGAATTTTCAAATTATGCTGCAGTTGACAGGGCTTGTGAAACCGCTTGGAGGAACGATGGCAATGGCAGTCATCTGTGGCGTGACAGGATTTCTGTGTGCCAACTTTATTACAATTTTAGGTGCATACGGGGTGCTGTCAGCAATTGGGGAGACAGCAGTCTCTCTGAAAATGGTTATGCTCTTACTTCCGATACTGGCAATCCTTCGCGGGATTCTTCACTATGCAGAGCAGACTTGTAATCATTATATTGCATTTAAAATTCTTGCTATGATTCGGGATCGGGTATTTACAGTGCTTCGCAAATTATGTCCGGCTAAATTAGAAGGAAAAGAAAAGGGAAATTTGATTTCAGTCATTACATCAGATATTGAGTTGTTGGAAGTGTTTTTTGCCCATACGATTTCTCCGGTATTGATTGCAGTTCTGATGACAGTGATTATGACAGGATATATTGGAACACTTCATCCTCTGCTTGGAATTTATGCGATGGGAGCATATCTGTTGATCGGAGCGGTGCTTCCGGTATGGATTTCCAAAACAAGCAGGGATTGGGGGAAGAAACTTCGGAATCTGTCCGGAACTTTGAGCAGCTATGTATTAGAAAATCTGAGAGGACTTCGGGAAGTACTTCAATATGGCTGCGGAGAAGCGCGAAAGAAAGGCATGGGAGAGCGAACCGAAAAAATGTTGGAGGCGGATTGGCATGTAAAACGTGCAGCGGGTTTTGGAATGGCAATGACCGGAGCGGGAATTTTTCTTCTCTCCCTTGGAATGTTTGGGCTGTCGGCTTATTTCTATCAGGCGGGAAAGATTGGATTTGGAGAAATGGTATTGGCAGTGATAGCGATGTTCAGTTCTTTTGGTTCGGTAGTAGCGCTGGCAAATCTGGGCAGCACGCTTCAGGGGACGTTGGCAAGTGCAAGAAGGGTATTGGAACTTTTGGAAGAAGAGCCGGTTGTAACTGAAAATGTGGGAGAGGGTTATACGGTGCTTTCAGGTGAGGCAGATATTGCTTGCCTGAATGTGAGTTTTTCATATGAAAAAGAGAAAATTCTTGATGGAGTAACATTGAAAATGAATCCAAATTGTATTATCGGGATTGTTGGAAAGAGTGGAAGCGGTAAGTCAACACTTCTGAAATTGTTAATGCGGTTCTGGAATGCAGACGCGGGTGAAATTGAGATTGCCGGAGAAGAGATTTCTACCATCCAAACATCATCTTTGCGAGCATATGAGAGCTTTGTTACCCAGGATACACATTTATTTAATGACAGTATTGCAGAAAATTTAAGAATTGCGGCTCCGGATGCTACTATGGAAGAATTAAAAGACGCTTGTCAAAAGGCAGCGGTTCATGATTTTATTGAAACACTTCCCAAAGGGTATGATACAAGGGTAGGAGAACTTGGAGACACGCTGTCCGGTGGAGAGCGACAGAGATTAGGAATTGCCCGTGCATTTCTTCACAGAGCGCCGATTATGCTTCTGGATGAACCGACGAGCAATTTGGACAGCCTGAATGAGGGGGTAATTTTAAAGGCGCTTCACCAGGAGAGAAAAGACCGTACAGTAGTTCTTGTATCTCACAGGTTATCAACAATGTCTATTGCAGATGAAGTGATTCAAATGGAAAGCGGAAGGATGAGCTAAATGAAAACAAGAAAATTATTGTGGGCTGCAGCAGGGTTTCTTTTGACGGGGATTGGCGCGGTGGGAGCAATTATTCCATTAGTTCCCTGTGTCGTATTTTTGCTCGGAGCGGCATTTTGCTTTGCTAAAAGCAGCAGGAAACTGGAAAACTGGTTTCGTGGAACAAAGCTCTATAAAAATAATCTGGCAACTTATGCAAAAGGTGAAGGAATGACAAGAAAAACAAAGGTTGGGATTATGGCAAGTGTTACCATTACAATGGGAATTGGATTTGCCATGATGGGAGTTGTACCGATGGGCAGAGCAGTTTTGGTGATTGTATGGATATTCCATATCATATACTTTGGATTCCGGGTGAAAACGGTGGAAGCTTCGGTGTAGAGAAGGGAAACGGCTTTACTTTTATAACCAGTAGCGTTATAATCTCACTTATATTTCAAAAATGAGGTGACAACATGATAACCGAAAAAAAAGAAAAACAGATTCTGTTGATGTCGTTTTTCTCAGGATTGATGTTTGCTGTTGTAGAATTTATTTTTTCTATATACAGTCATTCGCAGTCTGCATTGACAGATGCAGTATACGATGCATCAGAACTTGTCTTTATTGCGCTGCTGCTGTTTTTGACACCGTTGTTTCATAAGCCTGTATCAGAAAAACATCCTTACGGATATTTTCAGATTGAATCAATATTTGTCATAATTAAAGGGGTTATGATGCTTTCGGTAACGATGGGAGTATCAGTAGAAGTGCTGGATTCTGCTTTGTCAGGAGGAAATCCGGTAGACCATGCACAAGTTTCGCTGTTCCAGTTTTGCCTTGGGGCAGCCAGTATTGTTATTTTTCTAATCATGAAACGGCTGAACCGCAACTTATCCTCTCCAACGATTACAGCAGAACTTCTCGGCTGGAAACTAGATATTCTATATAGTTTAGGCATGTCTCTTGCCTTTTTTGTATCGATGTATTTGGAAAAAACACCGCTTGGATTTCTTACGCCGTACTTTGACCAGATTGTAGCTGTCCTCGTTATGGTATTCATGCTTCCGGAAAGTATAAAGGTGCTGTGGGGAGCAGTAAAAGACCTTTTTCTGTTTTCACCGGACGAAGCATTTATGGATGAAGTCAAAGAAATCTGTCATCCGATACTGGAGCAATATCATTTCACTCCCGTCTTTTTTGACATTACGAGGACGGGACGGCATTTGTGGATTGCGGTATATTTTCAGATTGAGACAGAAAGTCTGGAAGTAAAAAATCTGGAACTTGCGTTAAAAGTTCTAAATGAAAAAGCAAAAGAAGTTTTTCAGGAGTCTACCTGCGAGCTGATTTTAGTGCCGCAAACTTATGGCGGATTTAACCGCTAATCTCACTGAGATAGCGGTAGATCGTTGCCGATGAACAGGAAAATTGTCCTGCAACAAAGGAAATTGCTCCTTTGAGTTGAAAAAGTCCTTTGTCATGCAGTTGACGTATTATCTCTTTGCGTTCGTTTTGCGTTAGACGATCCAGTGGCGTCGAAAGGGAAGCAGTTGTATCGTCAAAAATTTTCTGCATAAGTGAATGAATGTCCATAGAGAAATGCTCTGTAATTTCCGGAATGCTGTCGGATGTCTCGGAACTTGAGAGCGAAAGCGTTTTGGAAAATGCAGGAACATTTGCAGAAGTAGAAGCCGGATGTATGACCGCCATTAGCTTCTCGTGAAGTTCCATGAATCTGCTGTCATCAAAATTAATGCACAGGAGACCAATGGGAGCGCCGGAAGGATCTTTAATAAACATGGTAGAAGAGCGCAGAACATGCCCATTTTCAGCGATGCCTTTATAGTTTACAAGAAAATCATGGGATTCATATAATTTTCCGGAAAGCATCTGAAGCGCAGCATTGGTCAGTGGACTTCCAACGGTTCGGCCGCTGATGCTGCTGTTTGCGATTGCAATGATGCAGTTGTGTTCAGGAGTCAGATCCTGAAGAACAATTTCATAATCCGGTCCTAACGTCTGACCGAGAAATTCGACGAGGGGGATATAGGGCTGTAAAATATTAGATATCATATCATAGATTCCTTTTCCTTATTAAAATTATTTTTTTTCCGAAAACGGTTCTGAAGAAATCAGTTTTGTTAATACAAGACTTTCTGATTCTACCTGTGATTTCAGATCAAAAATCAGATGACACTGCTGTCTGATATCGGCGGCACGTTCCTCACATTGTGCTTTGATACGTGTCAGACGTTCCTTATACAAAGCGACGCTGTGATTGTCATCAGCGTCTGATGGCAGCATAGCCTCTTCCAGGCAGGCTTTTTGATACATCTGTTCTACAGTTTCCAACTGCTTTAGCAAATCCGGAATTTTCTTTAAATATTCATTATAAACTTCGATAAAATGTGATTCTTTCTGATTCGAAAATAATATTTCCATAAGATGCTCCTTTTTTAGTTCTTTATCCGCGCAGTCCTGCGATCAGTCGATTCGGGTGAATCAGCAGTTCTAATCCATCTTCGATAGAAGAGACGCAAATGTCTGCCTCTTTGAGAAGCTTTCCATATACGCCTTCCTTTCCCATGACTGCAACGGAAAATGCGGCTTCTTTTAACATGAGTTCATCATTACGTCCATTGCCAAAGGCGGCACATCTTCTTGCACCAACCGATTTTAATAATTCTTTTTTGTAATCTCTTGCATTTCCCGATGGAAATGTCTGTAAATAAACCGGAAGCTGTTCACACTGTTCTTTTGCCGTTCCATTGGTATCTGCAGTCAGCACATAGATACGAAAATTGCCGGCAAGAGTAATCAGTCTTTGACAAACACTCTTTGGAATGACGCCGTCCACGGCAATGGTTCCGTTAAAATCAAGAAAAATAGTGTCAAGTTCTAATGTTTTATATTCCGGGATCTCTATTCTCATAACAACCTCCTGTATGCTTTCCGGTGGAAATAATCTATTAGCTTTAGTATAGTGCAAAAATTGCTTAAAGTCCACGATAATCAACAGATAAATACAGGATAAAAAAGAGAAAAAGAATATAAAATTAACTAAAAATTTATATATTTTTGTGCAAAATGTAGTATAATAGAGTTAAATTCCGAATAAGAGGTGAGAAAATGAGACAGCCGAAGAAAGAACCATTGTATAAAAGTTTTGGTTATGCATTTGAAGGGATTTTTGCCGGAATCCGAAAGGAACGGAATATGAAGATTCACTGTGTGGCAGTAATAGGAGTGACAGCAGCGGGAATAGTATTTCATATTTCTGCACTGGAGTGGTGTATCTGTCTGGTATTGTTTGGAATGATTATGGCGCTGGAACTTGTGAATACAGCAATTGAGGCAGTAGTAGATCTTGGGACGGAAGAGAAACGTCCCCTTGCCAAGCTGGCAAAGGACACTGCCGCCGGAGCAGTTCTGATTACGGCACTTATGGCAGCAGCAGCGGGACTTATGATATTTCTTCCAAAGCTTTTACAGCTTTTTTCGCTGTGAAAGAGCCGGATGAGACAGTGCAGAATATGCAGAGAGAGGAGCATGTAACATGGATGGATTTGGAGATAATATTAAGAAACTTTTGTTAGCAGGAATTGGTGTTGTGGCAACAACAGCAGAAAAATCAAAAGAAATGCTGGATGAGATGGTAGAAAAGGCGAACTGACAGTGGAGCAGGGGAAGGCGCTGAAAGAGCAGCTTGCAGCGATGGAGGCAAGCAGATGAGCAGGCAGGAAACAAAGGAGTACCGGACTAGATTAAAAGAGATGACAGAGGTGCTGAAAAAGCACGGGATTACAAGAGGAGTAACGCCGGAGAAGCTTCGCCTCATTTTCTATCGCGCAAGTACATAAAGCAGTATTGAAGAACGGCGATTCGGTCGTTGTGAAAGTGCAGCGAAGAGGGATCTATGAGACGAAGGCAAGAGATATCGGTCTGTTACATCGGGCAGTAAAGCTGCTCCCTCCGGTAAGCCTAAAGGAAATGGTTGACTTCGATATGGTGCTTGATGAACTTTGGGCAGTGACGCGTGAGGAGATGAATTTTCTTACAGAAGCAGCCAATATGGAAGAATTTGCAAGACACAATAAAACAGTTGCATTTGTAGGAGTTCCGAAGCTTTATCAGGAATATACGAATCAGTCCGTACTTGTTATGGAGCATATTGAAGGGTGCAGTGTGGATGATAAGAAACATTGTAATGGGGCTTTGGGTAATGGCGCTTCTGATCAGCTCCAGTATTATCTGCACAACAGATATGACACCGAAGATATGGGGGATTCCGGCGCTTGGAGCGTTTGGATATCTGATTGCTTTTGGGATTGTAATGTATGTATTTTTAAAACATATTTTTTCGAGAAAATAAATGTTTCGGAAGATTGAAAGGGGGATACATGTATGACAGATCATGTAATTATTACGATTGGAAGAGAATTCGGCAGCGGTGGACACGAAATTGGCAACAGATTGGCAGAGCGTTTGAATATTCCGCTTTATGATCATAATCTGATTGCAATGGCTGCAAGAAAGCTGGCAATTACAAATGAAGAGGCAAGTCAGGTGGATGAGTCGATTCTCGGGAAATTTTTATCTGGCTATGTTGTAAATACCGGAGATTATACGGTGTTTATGAGAGAGGGAGAAGACACCGTGCCGCTCAGCGACAAAGTATTCCGCGCACAGAAAGAGATGATTCTGGAACTGGCGAAGAGAAGTTCATGCATTTTTGTGGGACGATGTGCAGACTATATTCTTGGAGATTATTCCAATTGCATCAATGTATTTGTCCATGCCTATCGCGATGACAGAGTTCGCCGGATCATGCAGATTTACAAATTGGATGAGCGTCAGGCAAAAGAAAAGATCAAGCGGGTAGATAAAGGAAGAAAGCTCTATTATGAGGCGCATACGGGAAGAGAATGGGGAAGTATTGAATCGCATGACATTCTTTTGAATGTGAGCCTTCTTGGTGTGGAAGGAACCGTGGATGCACTGGAGAGTATTTATCGGAAATGGGAACAATCATAAAACTATATAAAACTATATGCAGGACAGGACGGTAATAGACATGGGATTTTTAAATATGTTTGGAAAAGAACTTTCACTGGAAGAAGGAATCAAAGCACAGCAGGAGACAAAGGGGTCCGTGCTTCTTGATGTGCGTTCAGAAGAAGAATATGCGGAAGGTCATCTGGAAGGCAGTGTCAATATTCCGCTAAATAAACTGGCAGGCATTGATCTGCCAAAAGAAACGCCGCTTTTTGTCTATTGTTTAAGCGGGGCAAGGGCAGGGAGAGCAGTTACCTTTTTGACAAAGATGGGATACAAAGCTGTCAACATCGGCGGAGTATCCGGACATGAAAGTAAATTGGTGCGGTAATTGCAGAAAATAAGAACGAAAAAGAATTCCATTCATATACTATTGTGGAGGTGATAGTGATGAATGGGATTCTTTTTGCATTTTTAGGAACAATCGTTACTTTTTTAGTAACAACGCTGGGAGCAGCGGGAGTTTTCTGTGTGAAGCGGGATGTAAATGAAATTTGGCAGAGTGGCTTTCTTGGTTTTGCAGGCGGCGTAATGATCGCGGCGTCGGTCTGGTCTTTGCTGCTTCCGGGAATTGATTTTGCAGAGGAACAGGGGCAGATTGGCTGGCTGGTTGTAACAGTTGGGTTTTTGACAGGGGTACTTTTGCTGCTGCTTGCAGACAATCTTTTGAAACGGTGGTATCGGAGGGAAGCGGGACAGGAAACATCTTTGCGAAAAAGTACGATGATGCTTGTAACGGCAATTACAGTCCATAATATTCCGGAAGGGATGTCAGTAGGGCTTGCTTTTGCCCTGGCAGCACAGCAGCTTGAAAATCCGGCGCTTTTATCCGGTGCAATTGCACTGACGATTGGGATTGCCATTCAGAATTTTCCGGAGGGAACTGCAGTGGCGCTGCCGCTTCAGAAAGAGGGGATGGGAAAATGGAAGGCATTTTTTATTGGCAGTATGACGGCAATCGTGGAGCCCATCTTTGGTGTGCTGGCGGCGATCTTTGCCGGAGCAGCCAGATCCTGTATTGCTCTGGCGCTGTCATTTGCGGCAGGAACGATGATTTATGTGGTAGTAGAAGAATTAATTCCGGAGGCGCATATGGAAGAAGAGGGAAAAGCGGGAACACTCGGATTTATTGTGGGATTTCTTGTCATGATGATTTTGGATGTGGCGCTTGGGTAAGTTTACGGTGAGAACAACATATAATGTTGAAAAGACTTGACAATGATAACAGGAAAGCGTTAGAATATGGTTGTTAGTAAAGACTAACTAAAGAAAAGGAGGAACAGAGATGTTAGGATTTCTGATGGAACATATGGGGACAATTGTTGTCTCGCTGCTTTTGCTTCTAAGTGTTGCAGCAATTATCATAAATATGAGTAAAAAAAAGGGAACAGGATGAGGAGGCTGCTCCGGCTGTACGTCGGCAGGGTTTTGTCATAAAAAATGATTTTGAAAAATGGAAAACCGGTGCGTCTGGCATCGGTTTTCTATTGTCAAAAGAAAGTGACTGCTATATAATATGAAGAGAGCAAAGGAGGGGAAAGATGTATACATTAAAAAAATTTATTAAATACTACGGACCGTATAAGACGGTATTTTTTTTGGATTTAATTTGTGCGGCGCTGATCAGTTTCATTGATCTGGCATTTCCGCAGATTTTAAGAACGCTGACCGCTACGCTGTTTACAGAGGACAGCAGCTTGATTCTTAAAGCGCTGCTTCCGCTTGGAATAGGTCTTCTCCTAATGTATGTGATCCAGGCATTTTGTAAGTATTATGTGAGTTACCAGGGACATATGATGGGAGCCAGAATGGAGCGGGATATGCGCCAGCAGTTGTTTGAACATTATGAGAAATTATCTTTTTCTTATTATGATGCGAACAACTCAGGACAGATGATGAGCAAATTGGTATCAGATTTGTTTGATATTGCAGAATTCGCTCACCATGGACCGGAGAACTTATTCATTTCTGTGATTAAGATTGTCGGTTCATTTATTTTCCTGACAATGATCAATTGGAGATTGACAATGATTCTTGCAGTTGTTGTTGGATTTATGGTCATTTTCTCTGTGCGCCAGAATAAGCGGATGCAGGCAACCTTTATGGATAACCGGAGAAAGATTGGGGATATTAATGCCAGCCTTCAGGATACCCTTGCAGGAATCCGGGTGGTACAGTCTTTTGCAAATGAGGAGATTGAGTGGGAGAAATTCACAAGAAGCAATGAAAATTTCCTTGTTTCCAAAGGAAATAACTATCAGTGCATGGGATTTTTTATGAGTGGAAATGCATTTTTCCAGGGACTGATGTATCTTTCCACGCTGGTATTTGGAGGTTTATTCATTGCACAGGGTAAGATGGAAGCAGCAGATCTTGCGATGTTTGCGCTGTATATCGGCATTTTTATTAGTCCGGTGCAGATTCTTGTGGAATTAACGGAGATGATCCAGAAAGGCTTGTCCGGATTCCGGCGTTTTCTTGCAGTGCTTGCGACAGAACCGGATATTCAGGATAAAGAAGATGCGAAAGAGATTGAGGATGTATCAGGCGAGGTTGAGTTTGATCATGTATCTTTCCGGTATACGGATGAAGAAGCGGTATTGTCAGATATTTCCTTTAAGATTGAAGCGGGAAGATCCGTAGCGCTTGTAGGGCCGTCCGGCGGTGGCAAGACAACAATCTGTTCACTAATTCCAAGATTTTATGATGTAACAGGCGGAAGAGTACTTGTAGATCAGAAAGATGTAAGAGATCTGACGATGAAGAGTCTCCGCAGTAAGATTGGAATTGTGCAGCAGGATGTATATCTGTTCTGTGGAACGATCCGGGAGAATATTGCCTACGGAAAGCCGGATGCATCGATGGATGAGATTATTGAGGCTGCTAAGAAGGCAAATATCCATGAATTTATTATGGAACTGCCGGAAGGATACGATACATTTGTAGGAGAGCGGGGAACAAGACTTTCAGGAGGACAGAAACAGCGGATTTCTATTGCGCGTGTGTTCCTTAAAAATCCTCCGATTCTGATTCTTGACGAAGCGACAAGCGCTCTGGACAATGAGAGTGAACGCCGGATACAGAAAAGTCTGGAAGCTCTGGCGAAAGACCGGACAACGATTACGATCGCACACAGACTTTCTACGATCCGCAATGCCGATGAGATTATTGTTATTAACGAAGCAGGAATTGCCGAGAGAGGAACGCATAAAGAACTTCTGGGTATGAATGGTCTCTACGCCCATTATTATAAAATGCAGTTTGAAGGTCTGGAGACAGTTGATTGTGGAGAAGAATAAAAAAGAAAAGGAGAATATATTATGAGCAACGAAAAATTAAATGCAAAGATTCTGGAACTGCAGGATGATATCATTGCGTCTATTCAGCAGAGCATCCGTATTGACAGCATTAAAGGAGAGCCGGAAGAGGGCGCGCCTTATGGAAAAGGACCGCGGGCAGCGCTTGATGATGCCCTGGCACTCGGAGAACGTCTTGGATTTAAGACCGGCAATGTGGGAAATCGTGTTGGCTGGGTTGAAATCGGTGAAGGCGAAGAGATGGTAGGCGTACTTGGTCATCTGGATGTTGTGCCGCTTGGAGAAGGCTGGATTCATCCGGCATTTGGCGCTGAGATCCATGATGGAGTGCTGTACGGCAGAGGTGTTCTGGATGATAAAGGACCGACAATCGGTGCAATCTGGGCATTAAAAGCAATCCAGGATCTCGGACTGAAATTGGACCGCAGAATCCGTGTATTATTTGGAACAGATGAAGAAAATGGTTCCTCCTGCGTACATTATTACATTGAGAATGGTGGAGAGCTGCCGACGATTGGATTTACTCCGGATGGAGAATATCCGATGATCTTCTTCGAAAAGGGAGCATCTAACTTTACCGTTGGCAAGAAGAATATTGAGCAGGGAAATGTGAAGGTTGTAAGCTTTGCGGGCGGAACAGCGGCGAACGTTGTAACACCGAAATGCCGTCTTGTGGCAGAGGGAGATCTGGATGTAAAAGAAGCAGAAGGTCTTACGGTAACAAAGAAAGATGGACAGACAATTATCGAAGCAATCGGAAACGGCGCTCACGGAAGTACACCGGAACTTGGCGTGAATGCGGCTGTAAAACTTGCCGAGGCTGTGAAGCACATTGTGTTTGGCGGAGATTTCCAGAAAATGTTAAATTTCATTCTTGAGGAATTAAATGGCGAGACAAACGGCGCACACATGGGAATTCTTTATCAGGATGAAGAGACAGGCGAGACGACAGTGAACCTGGGAGTTGTGAATTTTGATGAAAATGGAATGAGTATGACACTGGATATCCGCTATCCGAAAAATGCATGTGCACAGCACGTGATGGAGCAGGTATGTGAGGCAGCAAAAAGACAGGGATTAGAAGCTGAGAGAACAAGCTCTGTTCCATATCTTTATATTCCGCAGGATTCAGAACTGGTTGTGAAACTGATGAAAGTATACCGGGAAGAAACAGGAAGAGATGAGAAACCGCTTGCAATCGGCGGAGGCACTTATGCAAAAGCATTTAAAAATATGGCAGCATTTGGACCGATGTTCCCAGATGCACCGGCATGTATCCACCAGCCGAATGAATGCGTTGCAGTAGAGGAACTGATAAAATCCATTCAGATTATTACTGCTGCAATGTACGAATTAGCGCAGAAGTAGGAAGATAAGAAATCCGATTAAATTTTTATAGAAATCCAGCAGATATTTTTCATATGAAAATGTCTGTTGGATTTTTTGATGTAAAAGATAATCGGACAAAAAGAAAAGACGTTTGTGCAAGTTGCTTTTTTGAGGGTGTGCTATAATAATAGAGGTTTTATAAGGAGGGATGGATCAGTGAAAAAATTCAATAAAATCAATGATAAACATATGGCATTTGTTTTGTTTGCACTGTGTTGGGCGGCGTATTTTACATCTTACATCGGAAGGCTGAATTATTCTTCTGCCATGCCGGAAATGCTCCGTCTTTCTGTTTTGGATAAATCCCAGGCAGGCTTTATCAGTATGTCATATTTTTTTGCATATGGTATCGGACAGTTGATCAATGGATTTCTGGGAGATAAGATGCATCCGCGCAAGATGATATTTACAGGGTTGTTTCTGGCAGGAGTTATGAATATTGTTATGGGATTTTTGAACAATTTTGGAACAATGGCAGTCTTTTGGTGTGCAAATGGTTTTCTTCAATCAATGATCTGGCCTCCGATTCTTCGGATTTTTGCAGAAATGCTAAATGAAGAGACGAGAGTGCGTTACAGTATTCATATTACATCTACGATGGCGCTTGGGACATTGACCTCCTATGTATTGTCGGCAATTATGTTGGAATTATTTGGATGGCGGGCAGCATTTTTTGCAGCGGCAATAGTGATGTGTGGGGTAGCAGTGGTTTTTCAGATTTGTTTTCGGGTAGTAGAACAATATGCCAGCGAACATGGGGAGCCACATGGAGATGAAAGAGGAAAAGACGGAGAAGAAACTTCGGTTCCATTTTCGAAAGTATTGATTGGTTCGGGGTTAGTTATGATCTTAATTCCGGTTATCGTACATGGGGTACTCAAAGATGGAGTAACTTCCTGGGTGCCAACTTATATTCATGAGATATTTCATACCTCATCATCTTTTTCTATTTTGATTACAACAGTGCTTCCGATTGTAAATTTAACGGGGGCATACGCGGCACAATTCATGTATCAGAAGTTTTTCCAGAAGCAGGAGATTAGAACAGTGGCATTTTTCTTTGTGATTGCTACAGGCGCATTATTAGGATTGTGGAAATTTGGAGATGTGTCGGTAGTTGTGACTGTGGTGCTGCTAGGAATTATTACGGCATCCATGATGGCAGTAAATACATTAGTTGTGAATCTGCTTCCACTTCATTTTGTTAAAATGGGGAGAGCTGCTACTGTATCTGGATTTTTGAATTCAATGGCATATCTTGGAACAGCTATTTCAACATTTACGATTGGAATTATGGTAGAGTCATCCGGATGGAATAGAACGATTTTTGGCTGGTTTATTATGACAGCGGCAGCGATGGTTATCTGCTTTTTATTGTATAAAAAGAAGTTTGAATAAATTTGCAGGTAATGAAACAAAAATTGCATAAAAATGTATATTGACTTTTGTCAGAATTAATGAAATAATGTTATGGATTATGTTGAAAGGAATGAAACTATTATGAATTTAAGGAGACAAAAGCTCGTAGCGGGAGCGGGCATTGTGTTGCTGCTGACTGTATTATCTTCCATGACGGTATTTGCAGCAGAAACAGACGCGCCGCTTTCTTCTATGTATGCTACTGCATGGGCGCTTGTACCGCCGATTATTGCGATTGGTCTTGCTCTGATTACAAAAGAAGTATACAGTTCTCTATTAGTTGGTATTGTAGTTGGGGCCTTGCTTGGAACAGATTTTCATCCGGTAAAAACGGTGGAGTCGGTTTTCAAAGGGGGATTTATTTCCGTATTATCTGATGAAGGAAACATAGGAATCATTATGTTTCTTGTTATTTTAGGAATTATGGTGTCTATGATGAATAAAGCGGGGGGGTCCGCGGCGTTCGGGAAATGGGCAGGAGAGCATATTAAGTCGAGAGCAGGGGCTCAACTTGCCACAATCGGGCTTGGAATACTGATTTTCATTGATGATTATTTTAATTGCCTGACAGTAGGAAGTGTTATGCGTCCGGTAACAGATAAACATAAAATATCAAGAGCAAAGCTTGCGTATCTGATTGATTCTACAGCTGCTCCAATTTGTATTATTGCACCAATTTCTTCCTGGGCGGCAGCGGTAGCCGGATTTGTAGAAGGAGAAGATGGACTTAGTATTTTTGTCCGGGCAATTCCATATAATTTCTATGCTTTGCTGACGATTATTATGATGCTTGGAATTGTATATTTGAAAATGGATTATGGTTCTATGAAGCTGTATGAAAAAAATGCAAAGAATGGAGATCTTTTTACAGCAGGAAAGCGGGCAAACGGAACAGAAGATGTGAAGGAAAAGCCAAATGGACGAGTGCTTGACCTTGTCTTTCCGATTCTTGTTCTGATTGTTTGCTGCGTAATAGGAATGCTTTATACTGGTGAGTTCTTTAGCGGTGCAGCCTTCGTAGAGGCATTTTCACAGAGTGATGCGCCGAGCGGCTTGGCGATGGGAAGCTTTTTTGGACTTGTGATTACAATTGTGTACTATCTGCTGCGCCGGGCTTTGAAATTCCGGGAATGTATGGAATGTGTTCCGGAAGGATTTCAGTCCATGGTTCCGGCAATCCTTATTTTGACTTTTGCATGGACATTGAAAGCAATGACAGATCAGCTGGGAGCAGATGTGTTTGTGGCTACAGCAATGGAATCTTGTGCGGAAGGACTGATGAATCTGCTTCCGGCAATCATTTTCTTAGTAGGATGTTTCCTTGCATTTGCCACAGGAACTTCATGGGGAACTTTCGGAATATTGATTCCGATTGTTGTAAAAGTATTCGAACAGAGCAATCCTACTTTGATGATCATTGCAATTTCTGCATGTATGGCAGGCGCGGTCTGCGGAGATCACTGCTCACCGATTTCAGATACAACGATTATGGCATCGGCAGGGGCACAGTGTGATCATGTCAGTCATGTCGCGACACAGCTTCCATATGCGTTTACAGTTGCGGCGGTATCATTTATTTCTTATATTGTGGCAGGCTTTACCCAGTCAGCATGGATTTCACTGCCATTTGGAATTGTGCTGCTTGGAGTAGTACTGCTTGTAATAAAGAAATATCAGAAGAAGATGCAGAACTAAAGAAAAATTTATGAAAGAATAAAAAAGTTCCGAAAGGTGTATTACATGCCTTCCGGAACTTTTTTCATATGCGGAATTTTAAAAACGGTTTTTAATATCTTTTAGAATAATCCAGTAATTTTTCCTGTTTCATCTACATCAATGCGTTCAGCTGCCGGAACTTTTGGAAGTCCAGGCATTGTCATAATCTCTCCAGTCAGAGCGACAATGAATCCGGCGCCGGCAGAAATCTTTAAGTTTCTGACAGTAATTTCAAAATCTGTTGGTGCGCCAAGTTTTGTCTGATCGTCTGTCAAACTGTACTGTGTCTTAGCAACGCAGATCGGGCAGTTGCCAAAACCAAGTCCTTCCAGTTGCTTTGCCTGCTTTTTTGCAGCAGCAGTAAGGACAACTTGTTTTCCGCCGTAAATCTTCTGAACAATCTGATTTAATTTATCTTCAATGCTGCCATCGAGTTCATATGCAAATGTAAAATCATTCGGTTCTTCAGTCAGACGGAGTACTTCTTCTGCCAGTCGTGTGCCGCCTTCGCCGCCTTTTGCCCATACTTCTGAAAGTGCAACATTAACACCGAGTTCTTTGCATTTTGCTTCTACAAGATCCAGTTCTGCTTTTGTATCTGTTGGGAATGCATTGATTGCAACAACACATGGAAGATGGAAGACATCTTTAATATTGTGTACGTGCTTCAGCAGGTTTGGAAGACCTTTTTCAAGCGCTTCCAGGTTCTCGATGTTCAAATCTGTTTTCGGAACACCGCCGTTATATTTTAACGCGCGAACAGTAGCAACGATGACAACTGCGTCTGGTTTTAAATCTGCCATACGGCATTTGATGTCGAGGAATTTCTCGGCGCCAAGGTCAGCACCGAATCCAGCTTCTGTAATAGCATAATCGGCAAGCTTCATAGCCATTTTTGTAGCTGTGACAGAGTTACAGCCATGAGCAATATTAGCGAACGGTCCGCCGTGAACGATGGCAGGAACATGCTCCAGTGTCTGAACAAGGTTTGGTTTCAACGCATCTTTCAGAAGAGCAGCCATTGCACCTTCGGCATGAAGATCACCTGCTGTAACTGGTTTCTGGTCTGCGATCTTTCCGTATGTGTAACCGATAATGATGCGTGATAAACGTTCTTTTAAATCGGTGATATCTTTTGCGAGACATAAAACTGCCATAATTTCAGAAGCAACGGTGATATCGTAACCGTCTTCACGCGGAGTTCCGTTTGGCTTGCCGCCCAGTCCGTCTACTACATAGCGAAGCTGGCGGTCATTCATATCAACACAGCGTTTCCAGGTGATTTTGCGTGGATCAATGTTCAGTTCATTTCCCTGATAAATATGATTGTCGATCATCGCGGCAAGAAGATTGTTAGCAGCTCCAATTGCATGGAAATCACCTGTAAAATGGAGATTGATATCTTCCATTGGCACTACCTGGGCATATCCGCCGCCCGCTGCACCGCCTTTGACACCAAAGACCGGTCCAAGGGAAGGTTCGCGAAGTGCGACCATAACATTTTTGCCAAGCTTTTGAAGTCCGTCTGCAAGTCCGATTGTAGTTGTTGTTTTTCCTTCTCCGGCAGGAGTCGGATTGATTGCAGTTACAAGAATTAATTTACCATTTGGACGATCACTTTCCCTTAACAGGTTGTAGTCAATCTTTGCTTTGTATTTTCCATACTGTTCCAGATACTTGTCCTCAATGCCTGCTTTTGCAGCGATTTCTGTAATTGGTGCCATAACACATTCCTGTGCGATTTCAATGTCTGATTTGTATCCCATCTCAGAATCTCCCTTCATTACGTCTAATTCATAGATAAATTTCTGTTGAAACACCGTCGTGCATTCGCCTGTGCCTGTAATGATTCTATCTGTTTGAGGTGCAAAAAGAAATATGCGATAAAAGATTGAAAACAAAACAGGCAGCATATGCGAATAACACATATACTGCCCAGACGGTCGGCTTTTCAAAGTTCTGCTTCCCCTGTGGTTTTCCACATATCCGTCAGTCGGCAAAACTCTTTCGGTTAAGGCAATCGTAACATAAACAGAGTGGAATTTCAACAAGCATTTTTAATTTCTTTCAATAGATTTTGATTTTTCAGGTCAAAACGTGTATAATAGCACCGTGTACCGCAAGGATACATAAGAATAAAAAAGAACAGGAGCGGATATGACGTATGAAACAGATGAAGATAAAGAACTTTATGAAAAAAAGCGCTACAGTTTCAATGGCAGTGTTGATGTTGGGAGCATTGTCTCTTTCCGGATGTGGGGAGAAGAAAGCATCCGAAACGGCATCAGAAGAAAGTGGCGGGAGCAAAGAAGCGTCACAGACTCAGGAGAAAAATCTCTTGTCAGGAAAACACCATGCAGAAATTATTATAAAAGATCATGGAACGATTAAAGTTGAACTGGACGCAGACAGCGCGCCGATTACGGTAACGAATTTTGTCAATTTGGCGAAGGACGGTTTTTATGATGGCCTAACGTTTCATCGGATTATGGAGGGATTTATGATGCAGGGCGGAGATCCGGCAGGTAATGGCACTGGAGGATCAGACGAGACGATCAAAGGAGAGTTTGCGTCTAATGGAGTAGAAAATCCAATCTCTCATAAGCGGGGAACGATTTCGATGGCGAGAGCGCAGGATCCGGACAGCGGAAGCTCTCAGTTCTTTATTGTTCATGAGGACAGTACGTTTCTTGATGGGGATTATGCTGCTTTTGGCACAGTGACAGAAGGAATGGATATTGTAGATAATATTTGTGAGAATGCAGTTGTAGTGGATCAGAATGGAACAGTAAAAGACGGTACACAGCCGGTAATCGAGCATGTGAATGTGACTGACTAGGAAGAAGTGCCGGTCAGTATGGAAAAAAATACAAAGAAAAGTGCAGGAAAACGGTATTTTCAAGTTGAGAAAATGCCGTTTTCGTTTTATAATAGGAAATAGTGTATACAAGGATTCATATGCTTGTGTAGCTTATGTGAAAAAGAGTAAGAGAAAGAAGATGAGAATTGTTATGCTGAAGGTAGAGCATTTATCATATGATGTGACGGAAGAGGGGAAAACACAGTCCATCTTAAAAGATGTGAATTTCCATGTAAATGATGGGGAGATGCTTGTCATTACAGGGCCGAATGGCGGAGGAAAATCCACGATTGCTAAATTGCTAATGGGAATTTATCCGGCGACAAAAGGAAAGATATTATTAGATGGACAAGATCTGTCGAATATGAGTATCGATCAGAGAGCGAATGCAGGAATTGGATTTGCCTTTCAACAGCCGCCGCGTTTTAAGGGGATGACGGTAGAACGGCTGCTAAATCTGGCGGCAGGAGAACCACTTGCCGGAAAGAGATGCTGTGAACTGTTAAGCAATGTAGGGCTTTGTGCTCAGGAATATATTCACAGGGAAATTGATGCAACGCTGTCAGGCGGAGAAATGAAGCGGATCGAGATTGCATCTGTTCTTGCAAAGAAACATAAAATCTGCATTTTTGATGAACCGGAGGCAGGAATTGATCTCTGGAGTTTTTCTATGCTTGTCAAAGAATTTGAAAAGATTCATAAGAGTAAGAAAGAAAGTTTGCTTTTGATCTCGCATCAGGAACGGATCATTCAGATGGCAGACCGAATCATGGTAATCCGAGATGGTCAGGTAGAAATCTGTGGACCGAGGGAAGAAGTGCTTGATACACTGGCATTTGATGCAATCCAGTCAAAAGCATGTATCCGTACAGGAGGTGAGTTCTAATGGCAGAGTTGAATCAGATTACAAGCGAAGTGCTGGTACAGATTGATCCAACAGGATTTGAACAGAAAGGCGCATTTAATCTGCGGGAAAATGGTTATTCTGTCTGTCAGGGCGACAGTGAGCATATAAAGATCAAGAAGAAAACGGATCGGGAAGGCATTGACATTTTTATCAGTAAGGATGCTCAGAATGAATTTGTGCACATTCCGGTTGTAGTATCGAAATCAGGAATTACAGATGTTGTTTACAATGATTTTTATGTAGAAGATGGTGCAAATGTTACAATCATTGCCGGCTGTGGAATCCATAACAGCGGCTGCAATGATACAAGACATGATGGAATCCATGCATTTCACATCGGAAGCAATTGTAATGTCACTTATGAAGAGAAACATTACGGAGAAGGAAGCGGAACAGGCGGTCGTATTCTGAATCCGGTTACAAAGATTTATATGAAAGAGAATTCTGTTTTTAATCTTGATACTGTGCAGATTAAAGGGGTGGATTCTACTGTCCGCGAGACAGAAGTAGAAATTGGCGCTAACAGCAGAATTTATGTAACAGAGAAACTAATGACGCACGATGAGCAGAGTGCGGAGTCCAACATGGCAATTGCCCTGAATGGAGAAGGAAGTTCCGCACAGGTGATTTCAAGGTCTGTGGCAAAAGGAAGTTCCCGGCAGATTTTTCATCCGAAGGCAATCGGCAATACAAGTTGTCATGCCCATATTCAGTGTGATTCTATCATCATGGAACAGGCAAATGTATGCTCAATTCCAGAGATTGATGCTCACCATGTAGATGCTCAGATCGTGCATGAGGCGGCCATTGGAAGAATCAATAATGAACAGCTGATCAAACTTCGTACATTTGGACTAAATGAGGAGGAGGCAGAGGCAGTCATTATCGATAACTTCTTAAATTAGCAATAAATACGAATGAAGGAAAGTGGAGGAATTTGACATGTTAAATGCAAAAGTAGCAGAATTATTAAACACACAGGTAAACAAAGAATTCTATTCAGCGTATCTGTATCTCGACTTTGCAAATTATTATGAGACAAAGGGATTAGATGGATTTGCTAACTGGTATAAGATTCAGGCGCAGGAAGAAAGAGATCATGCAATGTTGTTCTATCAGTATTTACAAAATAATAATGCAAAAGTAACTTTAGAAGCAATTGATAAGCCGGATAAAGAATTTTCATGTAACATGGGACCACTGAAGGCTGGATTAGAGCATGAAGAATATGTGACATCTTTGATTAATAATATTTATGCAGCAGCATACGAAGTAAAAGACTTCCGTACAATGCAGTTCCTTGACTGGTTTATCAAAGAGCAGGGAGAAGAAGAGACAAATGCGAACGATCTGATTACGAAAATGGAAATGTTTGGTTCAGATCCGAAGAGTCTGTATATGCTGAACAGCGAACTGAAAGCTCGTGTATATAATGCACCGTCACTTGTGCTGTAATCTGAAGAAAGAAGAGAACGGCTGTAAGACGATTTGATAAAGCTATAAAATTAATATACCCGCACGCAGAGAAGTAATAGATTAAATTTCTGCGATGCGGGTATATTTTAATTAACGAAGGTATGATGTTTTCGGTGGAAGAATGCTGCTGTCCAATAAAGAAGGCAGGCAGCGCAGACACCGATGCTGTCAATGCCCACATCTTTTACTGATGGCCCCCGACCGGCAACAAAAGACTGATGAAATTCATCGGTTGCAGCGAAGGAAACACAGAAAAAGAGTGCTGTGAGAACTAGTGACCGTCCTCTGAGTCCACAGATAAAAAGTGGGAAAAGGACAAGAATCGTCAGAATAAAATATTCTGTCATATGGGCAAGTTTTCGTATCGGATGTTCCAGAGATCCGGCATAAGATTCGATTTCAGATTCCGTGAGATCCAGATGAAATATCTGATTACCGACATCGACTGCCATGTGGCTGATCTTACTGCTGAGACTTCCGGATTCTTCACCGGTCTGGGCAGAAAATGAGAAAATCAGGCACATCATTACCAGAGCTGGGAGAAATGAAAGAAGACAAAATAGCATACGAATATTTGATATCAATGAGTTCAAGTATCGCACCTCCTTACAATAGAATTTTATTATAGCGGCTGAAAGCGCGTTTGTCAAAATCAGAAGGAGAGAAAGCGGAAGTTTCAGAGAAAACTGAAAGAAAACTGAGGCGGCCAGGAGAGGGATTTGGTACTGTTCAAATGTGAAAAAAATGGTATAATATATGACAGTGCAGAGAACAAAGAAAGAAGGATTTACATGACAAAAGTTGATATTATTTCAGGATTTTTAGGAGCTGGGAAAACAACGTTTATCAAACAGCTCGTCTCAAATGTATTTCAGGGAGAAAAGATTGTACTGATTGAGAATGAGTTTGGAGAGATTGGCATCGATGGAGGCTTTTTAAAGGAAGCCGGAATTGAGATTACGGAAATGAATTCAGGATGTATTTGCTGTACGCTTGTAGGAGATTTTAGTGCAGCGCTGAAGAAAGTTGTAGAAGAATACCATCCGGATCGGATTATCATTGAACCATCTGGTGTTGGCAAATTATCCGATGTGGCAAAGGCGGTAGAAGCCGTTCGCGAGCAGGCTCAAATTGAATTGAACAGTCGTATTACTGTTGTTGATGGAAAAAAAGCAAAGCTTTACATGAAGAATTTCGGAGAATTTTATAATAATCAAATCGAACATGCAACGACAATTGTTTTAAGTCGTACACAGATGATGACGGAAGACAAACTGCAGGATTGTGTGGGACAGATCCGGAAAGAAAATCAGACAGCAACACTGATAACAACACCGTGGGATCAGCTGAATGGAGAAGTGATTCGTCAGGCACTGGAACACTCAAAAGATGCAGCGAATCTGATTTCAGAAGAATGTAACTGTCACGAGCATCATCATCACCATGAGGAAGGATGTAACTGCCACGAGCATCATCACCATGAGGAAGGATGTAGCTGTCACGAACACCACCATGAGCATGAAGGAGGATGCAGCTGCCACGAACATCATCACCATCATGCAGATGAAGTGTTTACAAGTTGGGGAAGAGAGACCGTAAAAAAATATACAAAAGAAGAAGTGGAGACTTTGCTAAAGGCATTTTCTGAGACAGAAGAATATGGAGAAGTGCTGCGGGCAAAAGGAATTGTTCAGGGAACAGAAGGAAATTGGATTGAATTTGATTATGTACCGCAGGAGTATGAAATCCGGGACGGACATCCGGACTATACAGGAAAGATCTGTGTGATCGGAACAAAGCTGAATGAAGAAGCACTGGACAGATTGTAGGAGAGAAGATATGGAGACAGCAGTAGATATTTTTACCGGATTTTTAGATAGCGGAAAGACGTCTCTTATAATCGATGCGGTGGAACATTCAGATTTTGATGAGTATCGTCAGACAGTACTTATCCTCTGTGAAGAAGGAGAAGAAGCATTCGATTCGGCGCTTCTGAAAAAGGCAAATATCATTCCGCTTGTGTTGGAGGAAGAAGAACAGTTTAACAAGGAGTTTCTTATGGGAATCTGGCGCAATTATCATCCGGATCATGTATTGATTGAGTATAATGGAACATGGGAGATGAGTACAATTCTGGAGACAGAGATGCCACAAGGCTGGATGATTACCGGGATTTATTCAACCGTAGATGCTACGACAGCAGAATTATATCTGACCAATATGAGGACAATGTTTTTAGAACAGGTATTTCAATCAGACCTGGTAATTGTGAATCGATGTACCGATGAGACAGACTGGGCTAAGATCCGGCGCAGTATTAAGGTTATGAATGCGAAAGCGCAGATTGTATTTGAGCGTGAGAACGGAGAAGCGTTTGAGCAGGGAGAAGAAGCACTTCCATTTGATATTACGAAAGATCTGATTGAAGTGGATGATATTGATTACGGACTCTGGTATATTGATGCACTGGAGCATCCGGAACACTATCGAGGAAAGAAAATCCGTTTTCTTGCACAGGTATACAAAGGGAAAAAACTGGCACAGAATGAATTTGTGCCAGGACGTTTTGTGATGACATGCTGTGAGGAAGATATTAAGTTTCTCGGATTTTTGTGTAAATGCAGGGAAGAAATCCCATATGAAAAACGCTCCTGGGTAACAGTGACTGTCACCTATGAGACAGTCATGACAAGAGATGGAGAAGCGCCGATGCTGGAACTTGATGAGATTGAACTGGCGTACCGGCCAAAGAATGATGTAGTAACATTTTACTAGAAAATGTTACTGATAAATAAAAACAACCCGCTGATTCAGATGTCTTTATTCTGAACAGCGGGTTATTATTATAGCTTATCTGTATACATGGAAACATGCTTTTTCAATGCCTCAAAACTTTCTGAACTAATGACGTGTTCAATCCGGCAGGCATCCTCCGAAGCGATTTCGGAAGGCACACCAAGCTGTGTCAGCCAAGAAGACAGAAATGTATGACGTTCATAGATTGTTTCCGCAATGGCTCTTCCGGCATCTGTCAGTGAGATATTGCCGTCAGAAGCCACTGTGATGTAATGGTTTTCTCTCAGATTCTTCATTGCCACGCTGACGCTTGGTTTTGAGAAGCCGAGTTCATTTGCAATATCAATAGAACGCACATAACTTTTCTTTAGAGACAGAATTAATATAGTTTCCAGATAATTTTCAGCAGATTCTTGAATCTTCATCACTACACACCTCGTATTGTTTGATACATTAATCATATCATAGATTCAGTGAAAGTCAAACTTAGAAGAATTTATCTTTGATTCCAATGAGGAAGATACAAAGGATCATAATCGGCAGGATATAAGTAATATAGACTCTCATCCAGTTTTGGATTTTGAGACCTTTGCCGGTGTTGGCTTCCTGACAGTAATTCTTCCATCCCCAACCATAGCGGCTGACACAGAAGAGCAGATAGACAAGTGAGCCAAGCGGAAGAAGGACGTTGCTGACAACGAAATCTTCCAGATCAAGCACAGCGCTTCCAGGACCAAACGGCTGGAAACCAGACCAGAGGTTATAGCCGAGTACGCAAGGCCATGATAAAATAATGATTGCAATCGCATTGATGACAGATGCTTTGCGGCGGCTCCAACCAGTCAGATCCATTGTACAGGATAAAATATTTTCAAATACGGCGAGCACTGTCGAGAAGGCTGCAAATGCCATAAAAACGAAGAACAGGCTTCCCCAGAGGCGACCAAGTGGAATATGGTTAAATACATTGGGCAATGTAATAAAAATCAGGCTTGGACCACTGTCTGGTGCCACATCAAAGGCAAAGCATGCCGGGAAGATGATTAGGCCAGCTGTAATTGCAACAAAGGTATCAAGAACAGCTACATTTACTGCTTCTCCTAAGAGGGAGCGCTCTTTGCCGATGTAGCTGCCAAAGATAGCCATTGCACCTATACCAAGGCTTAAAGTAAAGAAAGCCTGATTCATGGCAGCAACAACGGTGTCTACAATACCAATTTCAGCCATACGGTTGAAATCCGGTTTCAGATAGAAGGCAAGACCTTCAGAACCGCCATCCATGAAAATACTGTTGATGGCAAGGGCAACCATAACGATCAGCAATGCGATCATCATAAATTTCGTAATGCGTTCCAGTCCTTTTTGAAGTCCGATGGAACAGATAAAAAAGCCGATAATGACAACTGCCATCATTAACCCACCCATAGCGGCAGGACTGGCAAGCATGTCAGAAAAAATCGTATTTACTGTTTCAGTTGATGCCCCGACAAATTTACCGGTAACTGTCTGATAGAAATAATAGAGCATCCAGCCACAGACAGTGGTATAGAGCATCATTAAAATATAGTTTCCGGCCATTGCTACATAGCCGTGAAGATGCCATTTTTGACCAGGTTTTTCTAAAACATTGTATGCTCTGACCGGGCTTTTCTGGCTGGCACGTCCAACTGCAAATTCCATTGTCATTACAGGAAGTCCCAGTACGACTAAAAAGAAAATGTAGATTAGTACAAAAGCACCGCCTCCGTATTGTCCGGTAATAAATGGGAATTTCCAGACATTGCCGATACCGATCGCGCAGCCGGCAGAAAGCAGGATAAATCCCAGACGGGAACTTAGTTTTTCTCGTTTCATAACTCTCTCTCCTTTACATATCCATTGTGTTTAAGTATAAATTTCTTCCTCTTTTCAGTCAAGTACTAAAATGATATACTAATGTGGTAAAATGAGAATGGAGAAAATCGTATGGTATTTGAGATTAAAATAGATCAAGATGAGGCGGAAATCGTAAAATATATCGGAAGTGAACGTGTTTCTGTAGTTCCGGAGAACATAGAGGGACGCAGTGTTACAGCAATTGGTCCATATACATTTTCAGAACATGGGAAAAATCTAAGAGAAGTTATTTTGCCGGATACGATAAGACGAATCGGAAGATATGCTTTTTATGGATGTGCAAATCTTCAGAAGATAGTTTTAACGGATGCACTTCAGGATATTGCGGGCGGAGTGTTTACCGGATGTCGTATTTGGGAAATTGAGGTAGATCTTTACCGGGGACAGAAATGCTGTTTGCAGGATATTGTTGCAGAAAATAGATTTTGTCTTTCGGTAACACTTCGGTATCACACAAATGGGAGAGAAGAAACAGCCAGACTGATTTTTCCGGAACATTATGAAGAAGCGGTGGAGAATACTCCGGCAAGGATTGTCATGACAGAATACCACGGGTCGGGAGGAAATTATCGACAATGCATTTATAATAAGGAAGTAGATTACAAAAGATATGATGAGATGTTTGTTTATGCCAGAGCAAGAGAAGAGAAAGAAACTGTATTTGAACTTGTATTTTCGCGTTTGCTGTTTCCGTACCAGCTTTCAGAGGAGGCGAAAGAGCGGTACGAAGGATATGTCAGGGAAAATGTGAAGAAGGCAGCGGTATTTTTGATTATTCGAGAGTGGGAGAAGGGAATTCTTTATTTAACAGAAAGTAATCTATGGACAGAAGAAGGATTAAATGCAGCGATAGATTTTGCGGCAGAGAAAAGAAAGACAGAATTCGTCAGCTTCTTAATGGAAGAAAAGCATAGAAGATACAAAGCAAAACCAAAGTTATTTGAATGGTAGGAGAAGATAGATGAAAGAATTGGAGAATGGGCGTCTCTATGAAATTGGATGCAGAATTTTAAGGACGGCCGGAAATGAACTCTATGTCCGGATGAGATTTCTCGATGTGGCGTTATCCGGATTCGTTTTTCAAATGGATAGCGAAGTGAAAATAGCTGGTACAGATGGGATTTCTATTTACTTTAATGTTAGAGATTTAGGCGGTTTATACCGGGAAGATCGGATACAGGTAAACAGGCTGTACCTCCACATGGTACTGCACTGTATTTTCCGGCATATGCTGAAAAAAGGCAGACGTGAGAAAGAGTTGTTTTCACTTGCCTGCGATATTGTCATCGAGTCGGTCATTGACGGTTTGGATCTGAGAAATGTGCGGCGAGGATGGTCGTCTCTTAGGAGAGAAACATACAGGCATATGGAGCAGAAGATGCGGGTTCTTACAGCGGAAAAAGTGTATCGGGAATTAGAACATATGAATTTGAAAGAAATAGAATTTCAGAAGCTTCAGAAAGAATTTACGGTAGATGATCACTGTTTCTGGGAAAACAGCGAAGATCCGAAGCGAAAAACAGAAATTCAAAATCGCTGGGAAGATGTGAGTGAGCAGATGCAGACAGAGATGGAGACCTTTGCGAAAGAAAGTACTCAAGATGCAGGAAATCTGCTGGAACAGATGCAGATTGAAAATAGAGAACGGTACGATTATCGGGAATTTTTGAGAAAATTTTCAGTGTTTCGGGAAGAGATTGGCGTAGATGCGGATTCATTTGATTATACTTTTTACAGTTATGGATTGAGATTTTATGGAAATCTTCCGTTGATTGAACCACAAGAGTGGAAAGAAGTAAAAAAAGTGGAAGAGTTTGTAATTGTGGTCGATACATCAATGTCCTGTTCCGGAGAACTGGTCAGGAATTTTCTGGAGGAGACGTATAGCGTTTTGTGTGAACAGGAAAGCTTTTTCAGGAAAGTGAAGATCCATATTATCCAATGCGATGAAAAGGTGCAGGAAGATATTCGAATTACCGGAGAAAAAGAATTAAAAGCTTATATGGAACATTTGGAAATGAAAGGCGGAGGCGGAACAGATTTTCGCCCGGCATTTGAATATATTGCAGAACTTTTGGAACGTGGAGAATTTGAACAGCTTAGAGGTGTGCTTTATTTTACGGATGGACAGGGAATCTATCCGGAGAAAAAACCACCCTATGATACTGCGTTTGTATTTATGCAGAAAGACTATAAAGATGTGGCTGTGCCGCCCTGGGCGATGAAGCTTGTAATCGAGGAAGAAGATGTGAAAGAGCAGGAGGAAGAAAAGTTATGGACATCAAGCGTGCAAAACAGGAAATAAAAGATGCGGTGGAAGCGTATCTGATGAAAGATGTAGATGGAGAATATGTCATCCCATCGATCCGGCAGCGGCCGGTACTTCTGATGGGCCCGCCCGGAATCGGAAAGACACAGATTATGGAGCAGATTGCCAGGGAGTGCGGCATTAATCTTGTGGCTTACACTATTACACATCATACAAGGCAAAGTGCGGTAGGACTGCCGTTTATTAAAGAAAAAATGTATGGCGGACAAGCTTATTCGGTTACAGAATATACGATGAGTGAGATCATTGCAGCCGTATATGAAAAGATGGAGCAGACCGGAATACAAGAGGGAATTTTGTTTATTGATGAGATTAATTGCGTCTCAGAAACACTTGCACCGACAATGCTTCAGTTTCTCCAGTGTAAGACATTCGGCAATCAGAAAGTGCCGGAGGGCTGGGTAATTGCAGCAGCCGGGAATCCACCGGAGTATAATAAATCTGTTCGAGAATTTGATGTTGTTACGTTAGACCGTGTTAAGATGATTCATGTAGAAGAAAATTTTGAAGTATGGAAGGAATATGCTTATCGGGAAGGAATCCATCCGGCAATCCTTGCTTATCTGGAGTTAAAAAAAGATAATTTTTATCGTATGGAAACAACGGTAGATGGAAAGCGATTTGTGACGGCACGAGGCTGGGAAGATTTATCAGAATTGATTAAAGCATATGAGAAACTTGATAAGACGATTGACCGGGAAAATGTGTATCAGTATATACGACATTGGAAAATTGCAAAGGATTTTGCAAATTATTTAGAGTTGTATGCAAAATACAAAAAAGATTATGGTCTGGAGAAAATTTTGGAAGGACAGTACAGTGATAGTACGCTGGAACGACTGAAGTTTGCAGCTTTTGATGAGAGACTTAGTGTAGTTGGACTTTTACTTGGAAAGTTAAATGAACTGTTCCGAAATGCTTATGATACAGATCGATTTGTGACAGAACTCTTTGTCTGGCTTAAGTCATTTCAGGCGGCAGGAGGCGCTTTTAGTGAAACGATTCTTGCAGCGGAACAGAAGTACGAGGGGCTTCGAAAAGCAGAGCAGATGACGAAGGCAGAAAACAGGATGGCAAAGCGTATCTGCACAACACTGGAAGGGTATGGAGAAGCTGTTCTTTTAGAGAATCTTCAGGGAGAAGATGTGTTGGGATATGTAAAAGAGGCGTTTGAACAAGAAGTGCAGAGGAGGGAACTGTCGATCAAAACAGTCGGGGCTGCACTGGAACATGCGTTTTTATTTTTGGAAGCCGCTTTCGGGGAAAGCCAGGAGATGGTAATTTTTGTGACAGAACTTGATACAAATTACTATGCAATACAGTTTATTAAGGAAAATGGCTGTGATCTTTATTATAAACACCATCGGGGAATGCTGTTTGAAGAAACAAGAGAAGAGATTCTTTCTGAATTGAATGAGATGGAACAGGAAATGCGTGAAAAGGAGTAAGAAAAAATGGCGAAAAATTATTCAGAAGATGTTTCCGGAATTAATTGGAAACAGTTCTACAAACAGGTACTTGTGCTGATTATTCCAATGGCACTTCAGAACCTGATCAACGTGGGAGTAACGGCGGCGGATGTATTTATGCTTGGGCTGGTTGGTGAGACAGCTCTTTCAGGTGCATCTCTGGCCGGTCAGATCCAGTTTGTTATGACGCTTGTGTTTATGGGGGTAACGTCCGGCGCGACGGTGCTGACAGCACAATATTGGGGAAAGGGAGACTGCAGAACGATTGAAAAAATACTTGGCATGGCATTTCGGATTGCATTTCTGGTAGCATTATTTTTTGCGGCGGCAGCATTTTGCATCCCGGACATGTTAATGCGAATTTATTCTTCTGAACCGGAAGTCATTCAGGAAGGTGTAAAATATTTAAGAATCGTAGGTGTATCATATCTTCTGATGGCATTTACACAAATTTATCTGAATATTATGCGAAGTATTGAGAAAGTTGTGATTGCAACGGTTGTATACAGTGTTTCATTGCTTGTCAACATTTTCATCAATGCAGTGCTGATTTTTGGACTGTTTGGTATGCCGAAGCTTGGAATCGTGGGCGCTGCGATAGGAACACTGGCGGCCCGTGTTGTGGAAGCGGCAATTGTTTTCTGGTATGCAGCTGTGAAAAACAAAATTGTAAAAATACATATAAGAGATCTTTTTACTACAGATAAACTTCTGATGGGAGATTTTCTCATGTATTCGCTTCCGGTAGTATTAAATGAATTGATGTGGGGACTTGGCTCTTCAGCGAATACGGCGGTAATCGGTCATTTGGGAAGCGCAGCAGTGGCTGCCAATTCTGTGGCACAGGTAGCGCGGCAGCTTGCAACAGTTGTTGCCTTTGGAATTTGCAATGCAACGGCAATCTATCTTGGAAAAACGATTGGAGAACAGCGATTCGAAGATGCAAAAGTATATGGACGCAAATTTATCAAGTTGAGCCTGATTGCAGGATGTATTGGAGGAGGTCTGATTTTAATTGCGGCTCCGATCGCCAATGCAGTAATGGCTCTTACATCGGAAGCACAGAGTTATCTGACATTTATGTTCTTTGTAATGTCTTATTTTACAGTGGCTCAGGCGTTAAATACAACGTTGGTAGTTGGGGTATTTCGTTCCGGTGGTGATACAAAGTTTGGTCTGGTATTGGATGTTGGAACAATGTGGGGATGCTCTATTTTGCTTGGTGCACTTGCAGCATTTGTTTTCCATGCTCCGGTACAGATTGTCTACATGCTTTTAATGAGTGATGAAATTATTAAACTTCCGATTACTTTAAAACGATTTTACGGTTATAAATGGATTAAAGACGTGACAAGAGATATGAGTCCCCTTGAATAGTATGATATAGAGTGATAAAATAATAAAGCATAACAAATTTGAGAGAATATAAAGGAGTGTATGTCATTATGGCAGAAGAAAACAAAAATACATGCAGCAAAGAAAGTTGTGAAGGCTGTGCACATGCGGCAACTTGCAGCAGCAAGAAAACAGATATGCATGAGCCGGCGAATCCGCTGTCTCATGTAAAAAAAGTAATCGGTGTTGTGAGTGGCAAAGGCGGTGTCGGCAAATCAATGATTACGGCATCAATTGCCCGTGTACTTGTGAAACAGGGATATAAAGTTGGAATTCTTGATGCAGATATTACAGGACCGTCGATTCCGAAGATGTATGGAATTCATGGGAAAGCAGTCGGAAGTCAGGATGGTATTTTCCCAATTGAAGCAGAAGATGGAACAAAGATTATGTCTGTGAATCTGCTTTTAGAATCAGAAGAAGATCCTGTAATCTGGAGAGGTCCGATTATTGCAAGTGTTGTAAAGCAATTCTGGTCAGAAGTTATCTGGGGAGAATTAGACTATCTTCTTGTAGATATGCCTCCGGGAACCGGAGACGTTCCTCTGACAGTATTCCAGTCTCTTCCGGTAGACGGAGTAGTGATTGTAACTTCTCCGCAGGATCTTGTCCGTATGATCGTAAAGAAAGCTTATAACATGGCTAAGAAGATGAACATTCCGGTACTGGGAGTTGTGGAGAATTACAGCTATCTGGAATGCCCGGACTGTAAAAAACGTATCAATGTATTTGGCGAGAGTCATATTGAAGAAGTGGCTGAAGAACTGGAAATTCCGGTGCTTGGTAAGATGCCGATCGATACAAAACTTGCAGAGTATGTGGAGGCAGAACGGTTCTGGCAGGTAGAGAATGAATATCTGGCAGGAGTGGAAGCATATCTGAAATAATATTCCAACAGAATATCGTGAACATGCAGTGAGAAACGAATCTCTGCAGCGAAGGCGAACATCCCTCTTTCTAACCATTGTTGGTGGAAGGGGGGATGTTTTATTTGTGCAGAAAAAGAAAAACGAATATATGTTCGAAAATGCTTGATTTTTTGAAGAGGAAAGGTTAGAATAGAAACAAACAAATGTTCGAAAAAGAGGCGTTTTGCATGAAGATAATGGAAAAGATGACGATATATGAAAAGCTGAATATTCTGTCTGATGCAGCCAAGTATGATGTGGCATGTACTTCAAGTGGAAGTGAACGCAGTGGAGATGGGAAAGGCATTGGGAATTGTGTGAAGTCAGGAATCTGCCATAGTTTCTCCGCAGACGGAAGGTGTATTTCACTTTTGAAGATTCTGTTTACGAATGAATGTATTTTTGATTGTAAGTATTGTATTAACCGCTCTTCGAATGATGTGATTCGAACTTCGTTTACTCCGGAGGAAGTATGTCGTCTGACGATAGAGTTTTATCGGAGAAACTATATTGAAGGTCTGTTTTTAAGTTCCGGAGTGATAGAAAGTCCCAATCATACGATGGAGCTGCTCTATGCAACACTTTTAAAATTGCGCAGAGAATATCATTTTCAAGGATATATTCATGTGAAAGCGATTCCAGGAGCAGATCCGGAACTGATCCGCAGAACGGGCTTTCTGGCAGACCGCATGAGTGTGAATTTAGAACTGCCGACGGCAGAGGGGCTGAGAAAGCTTGCACCGCATAAGTCCCGAAAGAATATTTTGACACCAATGCGGCTTGTGCAGAATCAGATGGAGGAGAATCGTCAGGAACTCATGGCATTTCGACATGCCCCTGAATTTGTTCCGGCGGGACAGAGTACCCAGATGATTATCGGAGCAACTCCGGAGACAGATTATCAGATTCTCCATGTTGCAGAATCACTATATCAGAAGTTTCAGTTAAAAAGAGTATTTTATTCCGCCTTCGTCCATGTGAATGATGACGCGGCGCTTCCGGCCAGATGCGACGGAGGCCCTCCGCTTTTGCGGGAACACAGATTATATCAGGCAGACTGGCTTTTGCGTTATTATGGTTTTGAGGCAGATGAACTTCTGACAGAATCAAATCCTAATTTCAATGTATTGTTTGATCCGAAGTGTGACTGGGCACTCAGACATTTGGAATACTTTCCATTGGAGATTAACCAGGCTCCTTACGATGCGCTTTTGCGGGTTCCGGGAATTGGTTATAAGTCAGCAGGGCGGATTGTTCGTGCGAGAAAGTTAGGAAAGATTAATTTTGAAGATTTAAAGAAGATGGGGGTAGTATTGAGGAGGGCAATTTATTTTATTACCTGTTCCGGTAAGATGATGTATCCGATAAAGTTTGAAGAAGATGCGATTACAAGGAATTTGCTTAGTATGAAAGAGAAACTGCCAAGGGAAATCAGGGAGATGAACTACCGACAGCTTACATTGTTTGATGATGTGACATTTCATAGTGCGGCAGGAGGATTAAGATGATAAAAAGGATTTATCTTTGTGAAGACAATGTGACTGGCTTATTTTCAGCAATCTATGATGCGTGGCGGGAAGGGAGAACTCAGGAGAATGCAGGAATTGCTCTGAAAGGATTTGTAGAACAGGAGCTGTTTTGTGAATACGTGGAAAGCTGTCCCGCCGAACGAAAGGCGCGAGCAATAACGCAGATGATCCGAAAGCATCTTGGGCAGAAAGCCTGTCAGGCTATTTATTATGCGGCTTTATCGTGCAGCAAGGAAAAGGGAACGGCAATTTGGCAAACGCTGCAGGAAGCCCGCAGGATACAAGACAGCAGAAAGATTATGGAGCATTTGAGCCATCCGGGAGTGGAGAAAGTATTTGAATTGAGCCGCAGTGTGGGGAATGAAGCGCATATTTTTCTGGAATTTGTCAGATTCCGAGAATTGCAGAATCATGTTCTATATGCAAGAATAGAGCCAAAGAATCAGATTCTGACATGTATTGCAGATCATTTTGCAGACAGGCTTCCATTGGAGAACTGGATGATCTATGATGAGACACACCGGATGTTTCTTGTACACCGGAGTCAGAAAAACTGGTTTTTGCTTCACGGGGCAGAGGCAGACGAGGAAACGCTGAGAAAGTATTCAGGAGAAGAGAGAGAATATGAACGACTATGGAAAGGATTTTGTGAGAATATTGCTATTTTGGAACGAACGAATCAAGGACTGCAGCAACAGCATTTGCCATTAAAGTATCGAAAGAACATTGTAGAATTTGCTGAAAAATATAGTTGACATTCCAATTCCGGCATGGGATAATACATCGGTGGTAAGAAATGCCGTATCAATAGAAAGGCCATGAAAGGAGCAGGCAGTATGGATATTAAAAAGCAGATCAGACTGACACCGAATGACGTGGACGAATTTGTTAAAGCGGCTGGTCAGTGTGATTTTGACGTCGATGTATTTTATAACAGAGTGATTATTGATGCCAAATCAATTCTGGGAGTATTGAGCTTAGACTTAAATCAGACGCTCACTGTAAGATATGGTGAGAACAATGAACTGTTTGAAGAAACACTTCAGAAGTTCAGTGTGGCATAAATAAACAAAAAGCTGCTGCGGGATTGAATTCCTGCAGCAGTTTTTGTTATGATGATTTTGAAAAAAATATGAGATTGTATGACAAGAAAATAAAAGATTCGAGATTGGTGGTAAAAGAAAGATGGAGTGTCCGATTGTTAAGATTTCTGTGAGAAATCTTGTGGAATTTATTTTGCGAAGCGGAGACATTGATAATCGAATAGGGAAAATGGCAGATAAAGATGCAATGCAGCTTGGAAGCAAGATCCACAGAAAGATTCAAAGACAGATGGGGGCAGATTACCATGCAGAAGTTTCTCTAAAACACCAAATATCTTACGAAAACTGTATTCTTCAGATTGAAGGGCGGGCAGATGGAATCATAATTGACGAAAATCAAGTTGTGATTGATGAAATTAAAGGAATACTTGGAGAACTGGAACGATTAGAGGAGCCAAAGGAAGTACATCTGGCTCAGGCAAAATGCTATGCCTGTATATACGGCTTGCAGGAAGGTCTGGAAGAGATTGGCGTACAGATGACCTATTGCCAGATGGAGACAGAGGAAATCCGGCGGTTTCAATATACTTATCCTGTTCAGAAGCTGGCTGCATGGTTTTCGGACATTGCAGATCAGTATCAGAAATGGGCAAAATTTCAGATAGACTGGAGAGAAAAGCGCAATGCTTCGATTCGGACAATTGAATTTCCGTTTGTATACCGGGAAGGACAGCGGGAACTTGTGCGGGATGTCTATCGCACAATTCTTCGAAAAAAACAATTATTTATCCAGGCGCCGACCGGAGTGGGAAAGACGATGGCAACGGTCTTTCCGGCAGTGAAAGCAATCGGAGAAGGTTTGGGAGAGAAATTATTCTATTTGACTGCCAAGACGATTACCCGTACTGTGGTAGAAAATGCGTTTCAGACATTAAAGCAGCAGGGATTGAATATGAAGGTTATAACGTTGACGGCAAAGGAGAAAATCTGCTTTTGTGAAGCAATGGAATGTAATCCGGAGGCTTGCCCGTATGCAAAAGGACATTTTGACCGTGTTAATGATGCTGTGTTTGAACTTCTGAATGAAACTGGGGAAATGACGAGAGAAGCGCTTGAGAGACAGGCGAGGAAACATCAGGTATGTCCATTTGAGATGTCGCTTGATGTAGCATCCTGGGTAGACGCGGTTATTTGCGATTATAATTATGTTTTTGATCCAACGGCGCATTTGAAACGATTTTTTTCAGAAGGTGGAAGTGGACAGTATTTATTTCTGATTGATGAAGCCCATAATCTTGTGGAGCGAGCGAGAGAGATGTACAGTGCTGTATTATATAAAGAAGATGTGCTGGAAGCAAAGAGGCTTGCACGTTATGAAGCCCCGAAGCTTGCGAAGAAACTTGATCTTTGTAACCGTCAGCTTTTGGAGATGAAACGAGAATGTGAATCTTATCAGGTACATCAAAGTGTCTCTCATATTTATCTGTCAGCGATGAATATTATGGCTGAGTTGGAGAAAATTATGGAAAATCCGGAAAAAGGGAAGCTTAGAGAAGACTTGTTAGATTTTTATTTTCAGATTAGAACTTTTGTAAATATTTATGATCAGATAGATGAACATTATGTGATTTATACAGAGATGCAGGAGGATGGAAGATTTAAATTGAAATTATTTTGTGTGAATCCGGCTGTTAACTTGAAGACATATCTGGAGCAGGGAAATAGTACGATTTTCTTTTCTGCAACATTGCTTCCGATTCAATATTACAAGAAACTGCTTAGCACAAATGAGAATGATTATGCGATTTATGCAGAGTCTCCGTTTGATGAAAGAAAACGTTTGCTACTCATTGGAGCAGATGTAAGTACGAAATATACATTGCGGGGATTGGAAATGTATCGAAAGATGGCAAAGTATCTTTTAGAGATATTGGATACAAAGCAAGGAAATTATCTTGTTTTTTTTCCGTCATATCGTATGTTGGAAGAAGTGTATGGTGAATTTGTTACGCTGCAAAAAGAAAGAAGGGAAATGGAAGAAACTGAAAAAAAAGAAGTGGAAATACTCGTTCAGAAGCCGGGAATGGGAGAAGAAGAACGAGAAGCATTTTTGGAAGGTTTCGAGAAAAAGAGAGCGGGGAGTGTGCTTGGATTTTCGGTACTTGGAGGAATTTTTTCAGAGGGGATCGATCTGTCCAGAGAATGTCTGATCGGGGCAATTATTGTGGGAACAGGACTTCCTCAAGTGTGTCCGGAGCGTGAAATTCTGAGACAGTATTTTGATATGAATCAGTTGCCGGGATTTGATTATGCTTATCTTTATCCGGGAATGAATAAAGTACTGCAGGCAGCGGGACGTGTGATTCGTACGGATGAAGATGAAGGAATCATTCTTTTGTTAGATGACAGATTCCAGAGCAGGCAGTATGCCGCTGTATTTCCGAGGGAATGGAAACAGAGGGAATACTGCACGTTAGAGACGGTGGAAGAACACATCGAAAATTTCTGGAATCATGCTATTCGGAAAGCTCCTCAAAGTACGACATAAAATGTGCGGCTGCTTTTGAAACAGGTACATGTTCGTTGTAAGCAATGACAAGCTCCCGAGAAGGAAGAGATTCTTCAGTATTCAAAATAAAGAGTTCTTTAGAGTCTTGAGGCACACAGAAATCCGGAACAAAAGCGATGCCAAGACCAATGCGTGCAAGATCAATGAGCAGATCATTACTGCTTAATTCCACTTCTGGAACAAGATCCAGTTGGCGCTGTTGGAACAGATTATGTAAAAATTCGCTAGTGGTACTTTTTTTATCCAACATTAGTAATGGATATTTTAGAAGTTCAGCAAAACTAACCAGACGATTTTTCAGTTCAAGAAAGGCGTGGCTGGCAATAAACACATCCTGAAATCGTTTGATCTTTTTGATAGAGTATAAATTTGTAAGAGCAGTATTCGGATAGTTCGTAACGATGAAATCTACCTGACCGGTTTCCAGAAGTTCTACACAGCGGATAGAAGTCTGGTTGGTTACTTTTATGTGTGCGTTAGGAAATTCCTTATGGAATTGTTTTAAATAGGGTACGAGGAAATAGCGGCAGATTGTATCACTGGCGCCGATACGAATCTGTCCTCCGGTAAAGGCAGTGTCAGTAAGCTGTGCTTCTCCGCGCCGGATTAGATTCATAGCCGGTTCGATATGACGGAGAAGGATCTCTCCTTCCGGTGTAAGACGTACTTTTTTGGTACTTCGGATAAATAGTGGCTGATCCAGTTTTTTCTCCAATGTTTTAATGGACTGACTGACTGCTGACTGTGATATAAAAAGCTGTTTTGATGCTTCTGAGAAGCTTAGTGTTGTTGCGACATAATAGAATACTTTATATAATTCATAGTTAATATCCATTATTAGTTCTCCTTATAAATATTACTGATATTATAGGAGAAAACTTAGAAAAAAACAATATCTCCTTGAGAATTTCCTAGTTTCATTTTGATAAAGCAACTTCTTAAGTAACTTCTTGTTTTCAATAAGAAAGAGAATATGATATGATAGATTATAAGGAGAGGAAAAGAAAGGATTACAGTATGAGTCAAAGAAAGAGATGGATTTATGAGATAACAGCAGTAGTAGGAGCGTTGCTGATTATTTTTGCAGGAGTTCTTGCAAGTTTTGATATTGCAGTTTATGGTGATCCGAAATATCGTTTTTATGAAAAAGAATATATCAAATATCAGGTGACCAAATCATTAGAAATGGAATTAGAAGATGTTATGAATGTGACAAAATATATGATGTCATATTTGCGTGGGCAGGAGCAGGAACTCTCAATTGTAACGACCGTAGAGGGAATGGAGCAGGATTTCTTCAATGAGCAGGATCGATTCCATATGGAAGAGGTTAAAGAATTATTTCTTGGAGGCTTGAAGCTGATGAGAATTTCATTTGTAATGGGGATTATCCTTTTAGGATGGATTGGATGGAGGACAGAGCGACGATATGGGATTGTATCGAAAGCAATTTTGACTGCACTCGGGCTTTTTGCATCAGCATCGATTCTCCTGGGTATTTTTTGTTACGTGAATTTTACAAAAATCTTTGAAATCTTTCACAAAATCTTTTTTGATAATGATCTCTGGCTGTTTGATCCGGCAACAGATTATATGATTCGGATGTTGCCGGAAGGATTTTTCTTCGATATGGTTGTGCGGATCGGCGGATGCTTTGGAATTTTTTGTGTTCTGATTCTTTTGGGAGCGCTGGTGCGACGATATTTTTATAAAAGAAAAAGAGAAGAATAAGTTACACTTATAAGAAAGTTTAGATATATTAATTATACTAATCAAGAGAAATGTGATAAAATGAGAATAAAGTAGAAGTAATTTGCAGCAATGTAATGACACGAATAGATCAAAGGAGGACTATATGAACGGCGTAAGAAGAGTTTATGTGGAAAAGAAACCGGAGTTTGCTGTACAGGCAAAAGAACTGAATCAGGAGATCAAGAGTTATCTTGGAATCCGCACAGTAGAAAATGTGCGTGTCTTGAATCGTTACGATGTAGAGAATCTTTCAGATGAAACATTTGAGCGTGCCTGCAATGGTATTTTCGCAGAACCGCCTGTGGACACACTGTATCTGGAGGAATTTCCAGCAGCAGAAGGAAGCAGCGTTTTTTCAGTGGAGTATCTTCCGGGACAGTTTGACCAGAGAGCAGATTCAGCAGTACAGTGCGTACAGTTTATTAAAGAAGATGAACAGCCAGTCATTAAAACAGCAACAACTTATGTTATTGAAGGGAAAATAACAGCAGAAGAGCTGGCGGCAATTAAAGATCACTGCATTAATCCGGTAGATTCAAGAGAGACAGGTATGGAGAAACCGGAAACACTTGTAACTGTATATGATGAACCGAAAGATGTTAAGATCTTTGACGGTTTTAAAGATATGCCAGAGAAAGAGTTAAAAGAGCTATATAGTTCTCTTGGACTTGCAATGACATTTAAAGATTTTCAGCATATTCAGGGATATTTTAAATCAGAAGAAGACAGAGATCCGTCTATGACAGAAATCCGTGTACTTGATACATACTGGTCTGATCACTGCCGTCATACAACATTTTCTACAGAATTAACAGATGTATCTTTTGGTGAGGGCGATTATAAAACTCCGATTGAAGATACATACCGTCGTTATCTTGCAGATCATAGTGAAATTTTCAAAGGACGTGAAGACAAATTTGTATGTCTGATGGATTTGGCACTGATGGCAATGCGCAAATTAAAAAAAGAAGGAAAATTAGAAGACCAGGAAGAATCAGAAGAAATCAATGCCTGCAGTATTGTTGTGCCGGTTGAAGTAGATGGTGTAGAAGAAGAGTGGCTTGTAAACTTTAAAAATGAGACACATAACCATCCGACAGAGATCGAACCGTTTGGTGGAGCTGCCACATGCCTTGGCGGTGCAATCCGTGATCCGTTATCAGGACGTACTTATGTATACCAGGCAATGCGCGTAACAGGTGCTGCAGATCCGACTGTTTCTGTAAAGGAGACTCTGAAGGGAAAACTTCCTCAGAAGAAGCTTGTTCGAGGTGCTGCACATGGCTATAGTTCTTATGGTAATCAGATCGGACTTGCAACAGGTATGGTTAAAGAGATTTACCATCCGGATTATGTCGCAAAACGTATGGAAATCGGTGCAGTTATGGGTGCAGCTCCGAGACGTGCGGTTATTCGTGAGACATCCGATCCGGGAGATATTATTATTCTTTTAGGAGGACGTACCGGACGTGACGGCTGCGGCGGCGCTACAGGTTCTTCAAAAGTACATACGGAAGAGTCTATTGAGACATGTGGTGCAGAAGTGCAGAAAGGAAACGCTCCAACAGAACGTAAGATTCAGAGAATGTTCCGTCGTGAAGAAGTCAGCAGATTAATCAAGAAATGTAATGACTTTGGAGCAGGCGGCGTATCTGTAGCGATCGGAGAATTAGCAGCAGGTCTGAAAGTAGATCTGGATAAGGTTCCAAAGAAATATGCAGGACTTGACGGAACAGAAATTGCCATTTCTGAGTCCCAGGAACGTATGGCTGTGGTGGTAGATCCAAAAGATGTTGCAGAATTTCTTGGATATGCAAAAGAAGAAAACCTCGAAGCGGTAGAAGTGGCAGTTGTAACAGAAGAGCCGCGACTTGTATTGAATTGGAGAGGAAAAGATATTGTTAATATTTCCCGTGCATTCCTTGATACGAACGGTGCACATCAGGAGACAAAAGTAGAAGTAGAAATTCCAAATAGAGATAATTGTCCGCTTGTGAAGTCAGACATTGCTGATGTAAAAGCAAAATGGCTTGAAACATTAAGTGATCTTAATGTTTGTTCACAGAAAGGACTTGTGGAGATGTTTGATGGTTCTATTGGGGCAGGAAGTGTTTTTATGCCTCATGGTGGAAAATACCAGCAGACAGAAACACAGAGTATGGTGGCAAAACTTCCGGTATTAACAGGAAAATGCGACACAGTTACAATGATGAGCTTTGGATTTGATCCGTATTTATCAAGTTGGAGTCCATACCATGGAGCTGTTTATGCAGTAACAGAATCTATTGCAAAGATTGTTGCCAATGGTGGTGATTTTAGTAAGATCCGTTTTACGTTCCAGGAATATTTCCGCCGTATGACAGAAGATCCAAAGAGATGGAGCCAGCCTTTTGCAGCATTGCTTGGAGCATATGATGCACAGCTTGGATTTGGCCTTCCATCCATCGGTGGAAAAGACAGTATGTCAGGAACATTCCAGGATATTGATGTTCCTCCGACACTCGTATCATTTGCGGTAGATGTTGCAAAGGAAAAAGATATTATTACTCCGGAATTAAAGAAGGCAGGCAATAAGCTTGTATGGCTTCGAATTGAGAAAAATGATTATGATCTTCCGGTATATGCATCTGTCATGGAGCAGTACGCAAAATTCCGTTCAGATATTCAGGCAGGCAATATTGTTTCTGCATATGCACTCGATCGTCATGGTGTAATTCCTGCTGTTAGCAAGATGGCATTTGGTAATGGATTTGGTGTGAAGATTGAGCGTGACATGGATGCATGTGAATTGTTTGCACCTGCATTTGGAGATATTGTAGCAGAAGTTCCGGCAGAATGTGTAGAAAAACTTGCAATTACATACACTGTAATTGGTGAGGTGCTTGCAGAGCCGAAATTTACATATGCTGATACAGAGATTTCATTAAAAGAAGCGGTTGAAACATGGAAAGCTCCACTGGAAAAGGTATTTGCAACAGTTTCTGATGAAAACAGCAATGAGCCGGTAGAAAGTAAATTGTACGATACAAAAGATATCCATATCTGTACACATAAGATTGCACAGCCGACAGTATTTATTCCGGTATTTCCGGGAACAAACTGTGAGTATGACAGTGCAAGGGCATTTGAGCGTGCAGGCGCTAAAACGAATGTAAAAGTATTCAGAAATATGGATGCGGAAGATATTCGTGATTCTGTAGCAGAGTTTGAGAAAGCGATTGCCCAGGCGCAGATCATTATGTTCCCTGGCGGATTCTCAGCAGGAGATGAACCGGATGGTTCTGCGAAGTTCTTTGCAACCGCATTCCAGAATGCGAAGCTGAAAGAAGCAGTGCAGAAATTGTTAAATGAGCGTGACGGACTTGTACTTGGTATCTGTAATGGTTTCCAGACACTTGTAAAACTGGGACTTGTACCGCACGGAGATATTGTGGGTCAGACACCGGATTCTCCGACACTGACATATAATACGATTGGACGCCACATTTCTAAGATGGTATATACAAAAGTAGTTACAAACAAATCCCCATGGCTTGCGCAGGCACAGCTTGGCGGTGTTTATGTAAATCCTGCATCTCATGGAGAAGGTCGGTTCGTTGCCAGCAAAGAATGGCTTGATAAGCTATTTGCGAATGGACAGGTAGCAACGCAGTATTGTGATCTGGATGGAAATGTAAGCATGAATGAAGAGTGGAATGTAAATGGCTCTTATATGGCTATTGAAGGTATTACAAGTCCGGATGGACGTGTACTTGGTAAGATGGCACATTCAGAAAGAAGAGCAGATGCTGTTGCAATGAATATTTATGGAGAACAGGATCTGAGAATCTTTGAATCAGGAGTTGCATATTTCAAATAAGTTCTCTTTGGTGCTTTGATAGCGGCAGATGAGGACAAAAGATAAAAGGGATGAGAGAAAGCAGACAGTATCGCTAGGTATTGTCTGCTTTCGCAATTCTGAAAAAAACAAAAATGCCATAAATTTAACGATAAAATGAAAGAACTACAAATAGGAATTGCATAATTTTGATTATTATGCAAAAACAACTAATAAAAATATAAAAAAATGAAATAGAGCACACTCTGATATTCATAAAATAACAAAAATGACTTGACAGAATGATAAAAAAGAATTAAAGTGAAAATATGAAAAAAGAGATACTCATTTTCAAAATATAAAGTGAAAAGAAAGATTCAGGAGGAAGAAGCTATGTCATATGTAGATGAAGTCATGAAACTTGTGATAGAAAAGAATCCGGCACAGCCGGAATTTCATCAGGCAGTGCAGGAAGTGCTGGAATCGCTGCGGATAGTAATTGAGGCCAATGAAGAGAATTATCGAAAAGAAGCTCTATTAGAACGGCTTGTGGAGCCGGAACGGCAGATCATGTTCCGGGTACCGTGGGTGGATGACGCAGGTCAGGTGCATGTAAACACAGGATACCGCGTACAGTTTAACAGCGCGATCGGACCATATAAGGGAGGGATTCGTCTTCATCCGTCTGTGAATCTTGGAATTATTAAATTTCTTGGATTTGAGCAGGTTTTTAAAAACTCTCTGACAGGTCTGCCGATTGGAGGAGGAAAAGGCGGATCAGATTTTGATCCAAAGGGGAAATCGGATAGAGAAATTATGGCTTTCTGCCAGAGTTTTATGACAGAACTCTACAGACATATTGGGGCAGATACAGATGTGCCGGCTGGTGATGTTGGAACAGGTGCCAGAGAAATTGGATATATGTATGGACAGTATAAGAGAATCCGAGGAGTTTATGAAGGCGTTCTGACTGGAAAGGGATTAAGTTACGGCGGTTCTCTGGCACGCAAGGAAGCAACAGGATATGGACTGTTGTATTTGACTGAAGAGATGCTTAAATTGAACGGAATGTCACTGAAAGGAAAGACAGTTGCGGTATCCGGTTCTGGAAATGTAGCTATTTATGCCATTGAAAAAGCACAGCAGCTCGGTGCAAGAGTAGTTACAGCAAGTGATTCTACTGGCTGGGTGTATGATCCGGAAGGAATTGATCTGGCAGCACTGAAGGAAATTAAGGAAGTGAAGCGCGGTCGTATAGCGGAATATCAGAACTACCGGCCGAATTCCGAATACCATGAGGGAAGAGGCGTATGGAGTGTGAAAGTAGATATTGCACTTCCGTGTGCGATTCAGAATGAACTTTTCCTGGAAGATGCGAAGATGCTTGCAGCAAATGGATGCATTGCAGTTGCAGAAGGGGCAAATATGCCGACAACACTGGAAGCAACCGAGTACCTTCAAGAGCATGGAGTATTATTTGCACCGGGGAAGGCAGCGAATGCCGGAGGAGTGGCTACCTCTGCTCTGGAAATGTCTCAGAACAGTGAGCGTCTGAGTTGGACATTCGAGGAAGTGGATAAGAAACTGCATCAGATTATGATTGATATTTGTCATCGGATGGCAGATGCGGCTGAGCGTTACGGTATGAAAGGAAACTATGTAGTAGGAGCGAATATTGCAGGATTCGAGAAAGTGGCAGATGCCATGAACGCGCAGGGGATTTGTTAATAGCGGGAATTTCATTTATAAAGATATGTGTGTGACGATAAAAGACGGAAGTAATTTCGTCTTTTATTTATGAAAATGAAAAAAATGTAAAAAAAGCGAAAAAAACTATTGACAAATGGAAAGAGATAATAGTATAATAGCACTCGGGTCGTGAGGAACGACCTAACAGATATGGGATCATAGCTCAGCTGGGAGAGCATCTGCCTTACAAGCAGAGGGTCATAGGTTCGAGCCCTATTGGTCCCATATTTATCGAAAGAATATGGCGGGATAGCTCAGTTGGCTAGAGCATACGGTTCATACCCGTAGTGTCGCTGGTTCGAATCCAGTTCCCGCTATTTGCTGAAAATTTCAGATGAATAAAAGTTTGAAAAAACAGCAAAAAGTTCTTGACAAATCAGAATTAGTGATATATACTAAAGAAGCTGATTGCAAGAGCAATCTAACAGATATGGGATCATAGCTCAGCTGGGAGAGCATCTGCCTTACAAGCAGAGGGTCATAGGTTCGAGCCCTATTGGTCCCATATTTATTGAAAAGAGAATATGGCGGGATAGCTCAGTTGGCTAGAGCATACGGTTCATACCCGTAGTGTCGCTGGTTCGAATCCAGTTCCCGCTACTTTAAAAAAGCTTGTGTCCGCAAGCTTTTTTTCTTTTGTAAAAATAAGTATTTTCAAAAAAGAAGGAGAAATTATGACATTACAGCAATTAAAATATATTGTGGAAGTTGCAAATTGTGGTTCCTTTAATGATGCCGCGAAAAACCTATTTATTACGCAGCCGAGCCTATCCGGAACTGTTCGCACTCTGGAAGAAGAGATTGGTTTTGATATTTTTCGGAGAAATAACCGGGGAATTGAAGTTACCGTGGAAGGGCGGGAATTTCTTGGCTATGCACGCCAGGTTCTGGAGCAGACAGAGTTAATGGAGCAGAAATATCTTCATAAGAAACAGAAAAAGCAGCTTCTGTCAGTTTCTACACAGCACTATATGTTTGCAGTAAATGCATTTGTGGAACTGATCCACACATATGGGCGGGAAGAATATGAATTTGCTCTGAGAGAGACAAAGACGTATGAAATTATGGAAGATGTGCAAAATTTTAAAAGTGAAATCGGAATCTTGTATTTGAATAGCTTTAATGAAAAAATCCTGACAAAATTTATGAAAGAAAAGCATCTTGTTTTTCATGAGTTGTTCCGTACAAGACCGTATGTATTTCTTGGAAGAAATAATCCGCTTGCTCAGAAAGAACTGCTGACGGTAGAAGATCTGGAAGAATTGCCGTATCTGAGATTTGATCAGGGAGAGTATAATTCGTTTTATTTTTCAGAAGAAATTTTAAGTACTGTGTCTCATAAGAAAAGTATTGTTGTCAATGACCGGGCAACGCTGTTTAATCTGTTGATTGGGTTAAACGGTTATACTATTTCCACCGGATTTATTAGTCAGTTTGAAGACCAGATCATTTCAAGACCATTAATGGAAGATGACGAAATTAAAGTTGGCTATGTTGTGCGCAAAAGCCATGTGGTCAGTGAACTAGGTCAGATGTATTTAGATGCGCTTCGTAGTGTTTTAAAAGATGATATTAGTTAAACCTATAGCAAGATATTTGTTTTTTAACTTGGACAAGAACAGAAAAGTCTATTACAATATCAAACAGAAAGCAGAGAGGAAATGAGAATATGAGTGATAAGAAAACAATCATTGAATTGAAGCATCTTGGCAAAGAATTTCAGGGAGCAAAATCAAATGTGCGTGCCCTTCGCGATATTAATCTTGAGATTCAGGAAGGGGAAATTTTTGGGATCATCGGATTGAGTGGAGCCGGAAAAAGTACTCTTGTAAGATGCATGAATTATCTGGAAGAACCGACAGAAGGAGCAGTGATCTTTGATGGAAAAGAACTGGGAAAACTGTCTGACAGAGAACTTAGAGAAGCAAGAAGATCTATTGGAATGATTTTCCAACAGTTTAATCTTTTGTCACAGCGGAATATTTTAAGAAATATCAGTTTCCCGCTTGAGATTGCGGGAGTGCCGAAAAAAGATGCGCTGAAAAGAGCAAAAGAACTTTTAGAGGTGGTAGGACTTGGAGATAAGGCAAAAGCATTTCCGGCTCAGTTGTCCGGAGGACAGAAACAAAGAGTAGCAATTGCAAGAGCCCTCGCGGCAAATCCCAAAGTGCTTCTATGTGATGAGGCTACAAGCGCTCTGGATCCGAATACAACAAAATCTATTTTGGATCTGTTAAGAGAGATTAATCAGAAGTTTGGTATTACAATTATTATTATTACCCATGAGATGAAAGTGGTAGAATCTGTCTGCCATAGAGTGGCAATTATTGATCAAAGTCAAATTGCAGAGTGCGGACTTGTAGAAGAAGTATTCTCTAATCCAAAGTCACAGATCGGACGCCACTTTATTCTCGGGGATTCACTGAAAGAGATTTCTTTTGATACAAAATCTTTCTATCGCATTATTTTTGACGGATTAGAAGCTACAGAGCCGGTAATCGGCAAAATGGCATTGGCATGTGGTTTCCCGGTAAATATTGCATATGCATCCACAAAGCGAATTGGAGATAAGGCATTTGGGCAGATGGTCATTCAGGTACCGGCAAATGTTGAAGATAGACAAAAGGTTATAAGATTTCTTGAGACAGAGAAGATACCATATGAGGAGGTAGAAGGAAATGAATTTTGATGCAGAAACATGGCGGATGATTGGAATTGGTATGCTGCAGACAATTTATATGACGGGAATTGCATCACTTCTTTCATATGTGCTTGGACTTCCGCTTGGAGTTATTCTTGTTGTAACAGAAAAAGATGGGATTCGTCCAATGCCGACGTTAAATCGTATTTTAGGATTTATCATTAATATATTAAGATCGGTTCCGTTTATTATTCTATTAATTTTGGTGATGCCGGTAACGAAAGTACTTGTAGGAACAAAGATTGGCCCAACAGCCATGATTCCGCCGCTTGTATTTTCCGCAGCGCCTTATATTGCAAGAATGATTGAATCTTCTTTGAAGGAAGTTGATTATGGAGTAATCGAAGCTGCCAAATCAATGGGAGCAAGTACATGGCAGATTATTTATAAAGTACTTGTTCCGGAGGCGGTTCCGTCTATTCTTGTAGGAGCAGCGATTTCAGTCACAACAATTATTGGCTATACAGCAATGGCAGGATTTGTCGGAGGCGAAGGACTTGGAGATATTGCAATCCGTTATGGAGTGTACCGCTATGAATTCCCAATTATGATTGTAACAACAGTATTGCTTGTTGTAATCGTTCAGATTGTGCAGGCGGGAGGAATCAGTCTGTCTAAGAAGAGCGATAAGCGTATTCGTTAGACAGTTGAGATAAAAGACAACATGTTTTACAGGAGGAATGTATTATGAAATTGAAAAAAGTATTATGTATTGGAACAGCAGCGGTATTATCATTGGCACTTCTCGCAGGATGCGGCGGAGAAAGTAAAGACAGCGGGGAAAATAAAAAAGAAAGCAAGAAAATCGTTGTAGGTGCATCCCCATCACCGCACGCGGAAATTCTGAAAGAAGTACAGCCGATTCTTGAAGAGAAAGGATATGAATTGGAAATCAAAGAATATTCTGACTATGTAATCCCAAATACAGCAGTAGAAGAAGACGAAATTGATGCCAATTATTTCCAGCATATTACTTATATGAATAATTTTAATGAAGAGCGAGGTACACATCTTGTATCTGCCGGTGAGATCCATTATGAGCCATTTGGGATTTATCCGGGAACAGCAGCAAAGTTAGAGGACTTAAAAGACGGAGATAAAATTGCAGTACCAAATGATACAACAAATGAAGCAAGGGCATTGCTTTTATTAGAAGCACAGGGTATTATAACATTAAAAGATGGCGCCGGACTGAATGCAACAAAGAAAGACATCGAAGAGAATCCGCACAATGTAGAGATTGTTGAACTGGAAGCAGCACAGATTCCACGTGTTTTATCAGAAGTGGCATTTGCATGTATGAATGGAAACTATGCGTTGGATGCAGGCTATACAGCAGAGAAGGATGCTCTTGTGATTGAAGATGCTTCTTCAGATGCAGTAAAAGCGTATGTCAATGTTATTGCAGTAAAGGAAGGCAACGAAAATAACGACGCAGTGAAAGCACTGGTTGAGGCTTTAAAGAGTGATGATGTGAAAACATATATTGATAAGACTTATAATGGTGCTGTCGTAGTCGTAGAATAAGAGGTAAAGATATGCGCGTAGGTATGGGATATGATGTACACAAATTAGTAGAAGGAAGAGATTTGATTCTTGGCGGGGTTACGATACCTTATGAAAAAGGGCTGCTTGGACATTCTGATGCAGATGTACTGTTACATGCAATTATGGATGCACTTCTTGGGGCAGCAGCACTTGGAGATATTGGAAAACATTTTCCGGACACGGAAGAAGCCTATAAAGGGATTTCCAGTATGAAACTCTTAGAACATGTCAGAAAACTTTTGGATGAGAATCTGTATGTGATTGAAAATATCGATGCGACCATTATTGCACAGCGCCCGAAGATGCTTTCGCATATTCCGTCAATGCGTCAGAATATTGCAGAGGCACTTCAGATAGAAGTGGATCAGGTAAATGTAAAAGCAACAACAGAGGAAGGACTTGGATTCACTGGAAGTGGAGAAGGAATTTCTTCACAGGCAATCTGTGCGATAGAGAAAATAACAAATTTCAGTTATGATGTGACACCTGTACAAGGATGTTCATCCTGTCCGGGATGTGGTAGAAAATAAGAAAAAATCAGGCAGTGGCGGAATTGAAATACCGGCGCTGCCTTTTCCCGTGAAAAAAGCAGAGGTATCATATTTGAAGAAAAGATATGGATGGCACAGGACAGGAGGAAGAGATGATTCGAAAACTAGAACAGGAAGAGCATAAAAAAACAAGAAAGCTCTGGGAAGAAATCTTTTGTGAAGATTCAAAGAAATTTCTGGATTATTATTATTCAGTCAAAACAAAAGAAAATGAAATCTTTATTATAGAGGAAGATGGGGACATCCGCGCTATGCTTCAGCTAAATCCTTATGAAATGGTTATGCCGGGAGGAATCAAAAAAACCAATTATATTGTTGGGGTAGCTACAGAGAAAGCATACCGGGGAAGAAAATTTATGGCAAGACTTTTGCAACGGGCACTTGAGGAAATGTACAGGGAACATCAGCCTTTTACCTTTCTTATGCCGGCAGCAGAAGCAATTTATGCGCCCCATGGATTCCGATTTATTTATCATCAGAAACGCTGTAAGATTGCCGGAAAGAAAAGAAAATTTCCAGAAGGAATTTTGTGTCGGCAGGCAGACGAAAAAGATTGCTGTAAGATTGCAGATTTTGCAGAGCGGTATCTTCAGGAACGCTGTCTTGTGAGAACACGGCGGACGGCAGCTTATTATCAGATGATGTTAGAGGAACAGATGAGTGAAAATGGAGGAATTTTGCTGCTGGAGCAGAAAGGACAGCTGTTAGGATGCGTATACTATGCAGAAGAAGAGGCGTATATGGAAATACGGGAGCCACTTTTGCTTCCGGAAGTGCAGAAACTGCTTGGAACAATCGTGTACACTTTGACGGGAGAAGAAGAGCGGATGATCCTCTGTCAGGCTGTAGAAGAAGAGATGCTGTCAGAAGATAGAGCTGTGTGGGAAATGGTGCCACAAAAGCCGGTTATTATGGCGAGAATTGTTGATCTAAAAGCATTTTTGGAATGTTTTCGTGCCAGAGAAGCATTTTCCGAAGAGATTACTGTGAAAGATGAGATTCTTTCTGGCAATTGTGGAAAATGGAAGATTGAGGCTGAAGAAGGAGAAGTTCTTCGCGTCACGAAAGAGGGAGAACTTGATGATACAGAGGAGACGGTAATCACGATAGAAAAGCTGGTAGAAGCGTCCTGTTTCTGGAGCAGAGTATTTCTCAATGAAATTGTATAAGAATATAAGAAGCAGAATAAAAAACTGTTTTTTGTTTTTACAGGCTGAATGGGAGTTGACAAAAAAAACATTTTCCCATACACTATATATCAGATATGAAAAGGCGAAGAACGAAGAGAGTAACAGTTTCAGAAACTGACAGAGAGAAGCTGCCATCGGCTGGAAGCAGCTTTCAGAGGAGAAATTGTGAAGTGCATTCGGGAGCTGATCCGGTGAAAGCGCTGTCCAAGCCGGATACGTAGGCTGACGTTACCGGCATAAAGTGAAAAGAAGCAATTCTTTTAATGAAGAGTGGAACCGCGGAACACTTCGTCTCTTGAAGAAACAGGAGATGGAGTGTTTTTTGATTCATGAAGGAGGATGATGAACATGAAATTATATAATACAATGTCAAAAAGAAAAGAAGAATTTGTACCGATTGAAGAAGGAAAGGTGCGGATGTATGTATGCGGACCGACAGTTTATAATTTTATCCATATTGGCAATGCAAGGCCGATGATTGTTTTTGATACGGTAAGACGCTATTTTGAGTACAAAGGTTATGAGGTGAATTTTGTATCAAATTTCACAGATGTAGATGATAAAATTATTAAAAAAGCAAACGAAGAACAAGTTGCAGCAGAGGAGATTTCCACACGCTATATCGCAGAATGCAAAAAAGATATGGAAGCGATGAACGTAAGACCTGCTACGACACATCCGCTTGCTACGCAGGAAATACCGGGAATGATTGCTATGATCGAGACATTGATCGAAAAGGGATATGCTTATGAGAAGAATGGTACAGTATATTTCCGTACAAGAAAATTTGAACCATATGGAAAATTATCCCATAAGAATCTGGATGATCTGCGTTCCGGAGAAAGATCTCTTCTTGTGACCGGAGAAGATGAAAAGGAAGACCCGCTTGATTTCGTACTTTGGAAACCAAAGAAAGAAGGAGAGCCATTCTGGACATCTCCGTGGAGTGAGGGACGTCCGGGATGGCATATTGAATGCTCAGAGATGTCTAAAAAATATCTCGGAGAACAGATTGATATCCATGCAGGCGGAGAGGATCTGATTTTCCCGCACCATGAAAACGAGATCGCCCAGAGCGAAGCTGCGAATGGAAAAGAATTTGCACACTACTGGCTGCACAATGGATTCCTAAATATAGATAATCGTAAGATGTCCAAGTCTCTTGGCAATTTCCGTACAGTTCGTGAGATTGCAGAACAGTATGATCTGCAGGTACTTCGTTTCTTTATGCTGAGCGCTCATTATAGAAGTCCGCTGAATTTTAGTGCAGAACTGATGGAGGCTGCAAAAAACAGTCTTGAACGTATTGTGACAGCGGTAGAGAACCTGAAGTATTTGCTCGGCAACGCAAAAGAAGATGCGATGACAGCAAAAGAGCAGGAAAAATTTGCAAAGACAGAAGCGTTTGTGAAGGAATTTGAAGAGGCAATGGAAGATGACTTCAATACAGCAGATGCTGTCTCCGCAATCTTCAATCTTGTAAAATATGCAAATACGAATACAGACGAAACATCTTCTAAAGAATTTTTGGAACAATTAAAAGGACTGATTGTAAAACTGGCAGACGTACTTGGACTGATCGTGGAGAAGAAAGAAGAAATGCTTGATGAAGAGGTTGAGAGTTTAATTGCGGAGCGCCAGGCAGCGAGAAAAGCAAAGAATTTCCAGAGAGCAGACGAGATCCGTAATGAGCTTCTTGAGAAAGGAATCATTCTGGAAGATACAAGAGAAGGTGTAAAATGGAAAAGAGCATAGGATTTGATGACTGTCTGAGAGCGGCATTTGATATGCAGGATGTGGATGTACAGAGTTATTCCCCTTTGACACTGGCGTATATTGGTGACTGTGTGTTCGATCTGATAATTAAGAGTCTTATCGTGAATCAGGGAAATAAACAGGTACAGAAGCTTCATGCAGAAACGAGCGCGCTTGTCCAGGCTTCTGCGCAGTCCAAAATGATGCGGCCGCTTCAGGAGATTTTGACAGAAGAGGAGCATGCAGTATATAAGCGGGGAAGAAATGCCAAGTCGGTTTCCCCGGCAAAGAATCAGAGCATTACCGATTACAGGCGTGCAACAGGATTTGAAGCGTTGATAGGATATTTGTATTTGGAAAAGAGATATGACAGAATTATGGAACTTGTCAGAATCGGCTTGGAATTTATGGAACACCCAACAGCAGATTTGATTTTAAGAAAGCAGAAGTCTTAGAGTGATAGGAGAAAAAGATGATTGAAGAAATGAAGACGGTGGAGAACCTTGTAATTGAGGGGAGAAATGCGGTAATAGAAGCATTTCGTTCCGGAAAAACAATTGATAAAGTATATGTATTGGATGGATGTCAGGACGGACCGATCCGGACTGTAATCCGAGAAGCGAAAAAACATGATACGATTATTAATTTTGTAACAAAAGAGCGCTTAGATCAACTCTCTGAGACTAAGAAACATCAGGGAGTTGTGGCTCATGCAGCTGCATATGAATATGCGACAGTAGAAGATATGCTGGAACTGGCAAGAAAGAAAGGAGAAGATCCATTCCTGATTCTTCTGGATAATATTGAAGATCCACACAATCTTGGAGCTATTATCCGTACAGCTAATCTTGCAGGTGCACATGGAGTAATCATTCCGAAACGGCGTGCAGTAGGATTGACTGCGACCGTTGCGAAAACGTCTGCCGGAGCGCTGAATTATACACCGGTTGCAAAAGTAACAAATCTGGCAAAAACGATGGAAGAACTGAAAGAGCAGGGGCTTTGGTTTGTATGTGCGGATATGGGCGGAGAAGTGATGTACCGCATGAATCTGAAAGGGCCAATCGGTCTTGTTGTCGGTAATGAAGGCGAAGGCGTAGGGCGTCTTGTGAAAGAAAAATGTGATTATATTGCATCGATTCCGATGAAAGGGGATATCGATTCTCTAAATGCGTCAGTAGCAGCCGGAGTGTTGGCTTATGAGATTGTCCGCCAGAGATTATCATGATTGATTATAAGCAGAAAACAGATGAGCAGCTGATCAGGGAACTTCGAGCAGGTGATAAGCAAATTATCGATTATATTATGGAGAAGTATAAATATATGGTTCGCCAGAAGGCAAAAGCGATGTATCTTCTCGGTGGCGAAAATGATGATTTGATTCAGGAAGGAATGATCGGATTGTTTAAGGCAATCCAGGATTTTAATCCGGACTATGGAAGAGCTTTTTCCGGATTTGCGGAGCTTTGTGTAGAAAGGCAGATGTATTCTGCTATTGAGGCGTCAAAAAGAAAGAAGCATATCCCATTGAATTCTTATATATCAATCTATGAGGCAGAACAATGTGAATCGGGAGAAGGGGGACAGCATCTCCCCCTGGTGGATGTGATGGAAGCAGAAAAAGAAAGCAATCCGGAAGAGCTGCTGCTTGGGAAAGAGCAGATGGAGCATCTGGAAAGTGCGCTGAAAGAGAATTTAAGCAATCTGGAAAGTCGGGTACTGTATTTGCAGCTGCAGGGAATCGATTATCAGACGATTGCAAGATTGATCGATAAAAGTCCCAAAGCGGTAGATAACGCGCTCCAACGAATCCGGGCAAAAACAGCGCAGATTATGGAACATGCAGGGAAAAAATAATATATCAGAAGAAAATTGCCTTGATTTGGCGCGAAATGGAGATTCGTATGACAAAGAATAAATACAGACAAATGATAAAGATTGCAGCTGCGCTTGTGATTGCACTAATTTCCGTTTTTGTTTTATCGAAATATGCGACATCACCGGAGTTTCATGCAAAGACCATTCAGTCTCTGGATGAGAAAAAGAAAACGGTAATGGAATTGACGGCAGCTTCTGTAGCAGCATCCACTGCGGTAACGATGATTCCGGGAGAAACAGCAACACCAATTGCAGAAAAACTGGCAGATCTGAGTTCTTACTTTTTGATTGTGCTTTGTGCGATTTATCTGGAAAAATATTTATTAACAATAACCGGATTTGCAGCATTTCAAATATTAATTCCGGCCGCCTGTTTGTTGTATATTATCGGATTATTCCGCAAAAAAGAGATTTACAGGCAGTTTGTGGTGAAATTAACTGTATTTGCAATTGCGATTGCAGCAGTGATCCCTGCCGGTGTAAAAGTTGCAGATATGATTGAAGCAACTTATGAATCTTCTATCAATAGTACGCTTGCTTCGGCAAAAGAAGCGACGGAAGAGATTGAAGAAAATACGGAAGAAAGCGGCGGTGTCTGGGACAAATTTGTTGGTGCGATTAAAGACGGAGTGTCTGGAATTGTAACAAAAGTAGAAATGGTATTAAATAATTTTATTGAATCGCTGGCGGTAATGATTGTGACTTCCTGCTTGATTCCGATTCTCGTGCTGTTGTTTTTTGTATGGTTTACAAAACTGATTCTTGGAATTCAGATTCCGCTGCCGAAAAAACTTCCGGCGGTTGGAACAAGAAAGAAGAATTCGAACAAAAGCGAATCACTATAATCCGGAGGAAACTATGCTTGCCTATACTTATGTAGAAAAAGGGAAATTTGAATTAAAAGAGAAAGAAAAACCGGTTTTGAAAGATGGACAGGATGCGATCGTTTGTGTGACGATGGGAAGTATCTGCAGCAGTGATCTTCATATCAAACACGGTTCGGTACCGAGAGCGGTTCCGGGAATTACTGTTGGACATGAAATGGTTGGAATTGTAGAAGAAATAGGAAAAGATGTAACAGCAGTTAAACCCGGAGATCGTGTTACAGTAAATGTGGAAACTTTCTGCGGAGAGTGCTTCTTCTGCCAACATGGATTTGTGAATAACTGCGTTGATGCCAACGGTGGATGGGCGCTTGGCTGTCGGATTGACGGCGGACAGGCAGAATATGTAAGAGTGCCGTATGCCAATCAGGGACTGAACAGGATTCCGGACGGCGTGACAGATGCTCAGGCGCTGTTTGTGGGGGATGTTCTTGCAACAGGATTCTGGGCAGCAAAGATTTCCAATATTCAGAAAGAAGATACGGTACTGATCATCGGAGCAGGACCGACAGGAATCTGCACATTACTCTGTGTGATGTTAAAGGAGCCGGAACATACTATTATTTGTGAGAAAGATCCGCAAAGAATAGCATTTGTCCGTGAACATTATCCGAATGTATGTGTTGCCACACCGGAAGAATGTGAAAAAATGGTGCAAAAATACAGCAGGCACGGGGGTGCAGATGTTGTCTTGGAAGTTGCCGGAACGAAAGAAACATTCCAGATGGCATGGAAATGTGCAAGACCAAATGCGACTGTGACGATTGTAGCCCTCTACGATGAATCACAGATATTGCCATTGCCGGATATGTATGGAAAAAATCTCACGTTCAAGACAGGCGGTGTTGACGGCTGCGACTGTAATGAAATTCTGGAATTGATTGCAGAAGGGAAGATTGATACGACTGCGTTAATTACGCACACATATGCACTGAAAGATATTGAGGAAGCATATCGTGTCTTTGAGCAGCGATTGGATCAAGTCATTAAGATTGCAATTGTAAATGAAAAATAATCACTAAGAACGTTATATGACAAAAAGCACACGATCGTGTGCTTTTTGTCATGGGATAGAATGTTTAATGTCTTTCTTCGCTCCACTCAAGAAATTTTCCGGTGGCAGCGTCAATCTCAAATTCATATTCAATCTGATTATAAATAATATCTCCTTCGTAAGTTTCATATCCATCGTCAAAGTCGAGGTTCATACGAAGATCATTTTGGGTTGCTCCGGAAACACGTTCAAGAGCAAGGGCAGCAGCTTCCTCCCATGTGATGCCGTTTGAGGCATTTTTGTGAGTAGAAGAAGAATCCGGTGAAGAAGATTCTTGCGAATCTGTTTGGGCTGCTGCATCTGCTTGTGCGGAAGGCTTCTGTGAATCTGCTTGTGCCGAAGCGGATGCATTTTCAGAAGGTTCTGTGGAAGTGTCCAGGATTGTTCCGTCAGAAGCCTGAATTTCATATTCATACTCCATATTATCATAAGTAAATTGGATATCGTAAGTTTGAAGACCATCGTCATGGTCTTTGGAAATGCGGAATCTGGAAGTATCCTCTCTAGTAATTCCAACATCATTTAAAGCAATTTCTTCCGCTTTCTTTTTCCCGACATCTGAACTATTGGAAGCCAAACCGCAGGCAGCCATGCTGCCGGATAAAATAATAGAAGCTCCAAGTAATGTCATATATGTTTTCATACGTTTCATAGTCAAATCCTCACTTTCTAATGTTTTGTACCTTTGTTGTATGTAGTATAGTATGTGAAGATTAAAGAAAAATTAAAATCTCTCATTTTTTTCATTTTTTTTCTTAGGCTCGGAATCTTCTAGAGAATGAGAGACAGGGAGAAATACAGTAAAGGTACTTCCTGCCAAAGGTTTGCTTTGGACAGTGATAGTACCACCGTGGGCAGTTACAATCCATTGCACCATAGAAAGTCCGAGACCGAAATGGTCGTCTCCGGTTCGGGAGGAGTCAGCATGATAAAAGCGTTCCCAGATATGGGAGAGTACCTCTTCTGACATGTCGATACCATCGTCACGAATCTGAAGAAGAATGTCAGAATCAGCTGGCGTAAGGCTAATCCATACGTTTCCATTCTCTTTTCCATAAGTGACGGCGTTAGATAAAAGATTGATCAGAAGCCGGAAGTAAGCGGTTTCATCCACGCAGGCAAATAGATTCAGGTACTCGAATGTTAGAATGGCTCTGTTTTGATCTGCGCGGGAGAGTAGCAGCAAATGAGAAATCAACGTGGAAATCTGGTGGGATTTTCGGTAAATGACTCTGCCTGTGAGCGCAGTTCTTTCGGAAGAGAAGTGTTTTCCAGAAGCGCTTCGCTCTGGGCGCAGATAATGCTGACAGGAGTACGCAGTTCATGGGAAACATCGGATGTAAATTGTTTTTCGCGAAGAAAGGCATTTTCCAGTTCATCTAACATTAAGTCAAAAGTGTCTGCAAGATAGTGGATTTCATCCAATTTTTGTTCCGTGTCCGGATGACTGCCGGTGCGCAGAGAGAGGTCTCCTTTGGCGCGGATTTGTTCTACAGTATCAGTCAGAGTGCGGACCGGACGAAGGGAACGGTTGATAATGTAATAACTGAGGAGTGAAGTCAGGAGAATCATGAGCGGAAGAAGGACTAAGGCAAAACGCAGTGTAATGCGGAAGTGATTCCTCGCACATAAATTCTTTGCCTCACAGAGAAATTTCATGGGTACCGCGGAATACTTTGTGGGTATCAAGCTGCATTGTCAGGTCAGCCAGATGAAGACAGGATTCCTGAAGAGTGTTTGGCGCTCTCAGAAGTACGCGGACTCTAGCAAGAAGTTCTTCGAAAGCAAAGGGTTTCACAAGATAATCATTCGCTCCGGAATCCAGATCGGTTACCCGGTCTTCGATACTGTCGCGGGCAGTCAAAAGAAGCACAGGGCAGCCGATACCACTTTTGCGGAGGGTACGAAGAAGTGTGAGACCATCTAGTTTTGGCATCATGATATCAAGGATAGCAAGGTCATATTCGGCAGAAGTCAGATAGGAAAGCGCTTCTTCCCCATCAAAGCAGCGATCGACACTGTAATGTTCTGCTTCAAGTTTTGATACAATGAGACGATTGAGATCTTTTTCATCTTCTGCAATTAAAATACGCATAAAATCCATCCTTCTTTCTTTTATAGATATTTTTTAGTATACCATTTTTTGAAAGGAAATTGGGCTGTCAGCAGTAGATTTTGAAATCTTTTTTTCGTTTGGAAGATTTTTATTGACATATACCCTATATGGGTATATTATTTTCTTGAACAGAAAACGAATAGAGATTTTGGAATAAAGCAGGAGGAAAGAACATTGGAAGAAAGGAAAGAATGCTGTCATAAAACGAAGAAGCGAACAGAGAAAGAATATAAAGACTTAGTAAATCGTCTGAGCCGGATTGAAGGACAGGTAAGAGGAATCAAAAGGATGGTAGAAGAAGATGCATACTGTCCGGAGATTTTAATTCAGGTGTCAGCAGTGAATGCAGCACTGAATAGCTTTAACAAAGTGCTGCTGGCAGAGCATATCCGAAGCTGTGTTGCAGAAGATATCCGTAAAGGAAATGATGAGATCATTGATGAATTAGTTGTAACGCTTCAGAAATTAATGAAATAATAGAGGGGTGAGAACATGAAACAATATTCGGTAACGGGGATGAGCTGTGCAGCGTGCAGCGCCCGGGTAGAGAAAGCAGTCATGAAAGTGCCTGGAGTGACAGCATGTTCTGTCAGTCTTTTGACAAATTCTATGGGAGTAGAAGGTGATGCACAGCCGGAAGCAGTGATTGCAGCAGTAGAGGAAGCCGGATATGGAGCGCAGGTCAAAGGAGACCGTGGCTTGCAGAAAAGAAATCCGGAAATTGGAGGAGAGGAAGCTTTCTTGAAAGATACAGAGACACCAAAGCTGAAAAAGCGTTTGATCGCGTCGCTTTGCTTTTTGATTCCGCTTATGTATGTTTCTATGGGGCATATGATGTGGAATTGGCCGATTCCGGAAGTTTTTGCGGAAAATCATGTGGCCATTGGTATTTTTCAAATGCTGTTTACCGGGATCGTTATGGTAATTAATCAGAAATTTTTTATCAGTGGATTTAAAAGCTTGTGGCACAAAGCGCCGAATATGGATACGCTAGTTGCCCTTGGATCAGGAGCTTCGTTTGTGTATAGTATGTATGCATTATTTGCGATGACAGATGCACAGATGCATGGTAATACAGAGAAAGTAATGGAGTTTATGCACGAATTTTATTTTGAATCTGCAGCAATGATTCTGACATTAATTACGGTAGGAAAGATGCTTGAAGCCCGCTCGAAAGGGAAAACGACAGATGCATTGAAGAGCTTGATGAAACTGGCACCAAAAACAGCGACGATTTTAAGAGAGAAAAGAGAGATGGAGGTGCCGATTGAGCAGGTGTGTCGCGGTGATATCTTTCTTGTGCGTCCGGGAGAAAATATACCAGTAGATGGAATTGTATTGGAAGGAATGAGTGCAGTCAATGAATCTGCGTTGACTGGAGAGAGTATTCCGGTTGATAAAAAACCTGGCGATACCGTTTCTGCCGCAACTTTAAATCAATCCGGCTTTATGAAGTGTGAGGCTTCCCGTGTAGGAGAGGATACTACGTTATCTCAGATTATTCAAATGGTGAGTGATGCGGCGGCTACGAAAGCGCCGATCGCGAAAGTCGCAGATAAGGTATCAGGGATTTTTGTTCCGGCAGTCATTGGGATTGCGGTGTTAACGATTCTGGGATGGCTGGCTGTAGGAGAGAGTATTGGTTTTGCGTTGGCAAGAGGAATCTCAGTGTTGGTAATTAGCTGTCCGTGTGCACTTGGATTAGCGACACCGGTGGCGATTATGGTTGGAAATGGCATGGGAGCAAAACATGGAGTGATGTTTAAAACAGCTTCTTCATTGGAAGAGACCGGAAAGATGCAGATTGTGGCATTGGACAAGACCGGAACTATTACGAGCGGAAAGCCGCAGGTAACAGACATGCTTCCGACAGAAGGTGTAACAGAAAAAGAATTGCTTACAATGGCATATGCACTGGAGAAGAAGAGTGAGCATCCGCTGGCAGGAGCAATTCTGGAGAAAGCCAGAGAGAGCGTTGTTGACGAAAGGGATGAAGTAACAGAATTCCAGGCAGTTCCGGGAAACGGTCTTTCCGGCTTATGGCATGGGGTGCCGGTGGCAGGAGGCAATTTCAAATTTATCCGCGAGATGGCAGAAGTTCCGGCAGAAATGAAGAAGAAGGCAGAGGAACTTGCGAATCTTGGAAAAACACCGCTTTTTTTTGCTGAAGCAGGGAAACTGATTGGGGTAATTGCGGTAGCTGATGTGATAAAAGAAGACAGTCCGAAAGCGGTAAAAGAGCTGCAGAATATGGGCATCCATGTAGTTATGCTGACCGGAGACAATGAGCGCACTGCGAAAGCAATCGGAGAACAGGCAGGAGTCGACGAAGTTATTGCAGGGGTACTTCCGGAGGGAAAAGAGAGTGTAATCCGCTCTTTGAAACGGAAAGGAAAAGTAGCTATGGTTGGAGACGGCATCAATGATGCTCCGGCTTTGACGCGGGCTGATATTGGAATTGCGATAGGAGCCGGAACAGATATTGCCATTGATGCGGCGGATGTGGTATTGATGAAGAGTAAATTAAGCGATGTACCGGCCGCAATCCGTTTAAGTCGTGCAACGCTGCGAAATATCCATGAGAATCTGTTCTGGGCATTTTTCTATAATGCGATTGGAATTCCGCTGGCAGCAGGCTTGTGGTATCCGATTTTTGGCTGGAAGCTAAATCCGATGTTTGGAGCAGCAGCAATGAGTTTATCCAGTTTTTGTGTTGTGACAAATGCACTCCGATTGAATTTTTTCAACATGCGAGATGCAGGAAAAGATAAAAAAATAAAAATCAGAAAGAAAGAGGAGGAACAACCTATGGAAAAAACAATGAAAATTGAAGGAATGATGTGTGGACATTGCGAAGCGAGGGTAAAAAAATGTCTTGAGAAATTGCCGGAAGTAGAAGAAGCGATGGTGAGCTATGAAGCCGGAACAGCAGTGGTAAAATTAAACAAAGAGATTTCCGATGATGTATTAAAACAGACAGTGGAAGATCAGGATTATGAAGTAAAAGAAATTATTTAAGATTACGGGAAATTCGTGAAAAATCTTAATAGGAATATTGCAGATAAGGGAGCGTCCATTAGAAAGGACCTCCCTTTTGTAATTCTTGAAAAATATGTTCGTATTCGTCTGAAAAAAGACTCCCTTTATTCCAGAGAAATGTAAAATCATGCATGACCATGAAATCGACCAGAGGTATCTGGACAAGACGTCCTGATTTTAGCTCTTCTGTTACAGCGGCTTTATACAAGAAAGAGATACCGCAGTCCCGACAAAGAAGGCTGACGATGGCGTGGATGTTTTCTAACTCAACAATTCGTTGAAAATCATGGATGGACATATTCTTCAGAGCAAGTGTTTTTGTTAGAATTGCTCTTGTTCCGGATCCCTGTTCCCGGATCAAAAGACGTTCCCCAGTAAGATCTTTTAACATTCGAATCGGCTTTTGAAATTGATGTCTAGCAGCGCATACAGCAATATATTCTTCTGTTTGATAGTTCCGGGTTTCATAATGTTCACTAGTAAAATAACCTTCTACAATAGCAAAATCAATGATTCCTTCTCGAAGTTCTGAAAGGAGTGTTTGGGTATTGCCATATCGAATGTGAAAATTAGTTTCAGGATGTGATTTGATAAACTCTGCAAGTGCAGGGATGACGGCATACTCTCCAATAGTCATCGTAACACCAAAAGTCAATGATTTCTGATTGACCAAACTGTTTTTGATACGTTTTTTGATATGTTCTTCATCATTTCGCATTGTTTCTAAAGCCTGGCGAAGAATCTCACCGGCTGGTGTCAATTTAAGACCTCGCTTTTCCCTTAGAAAAAGAGGAGCGCCGTAAATCTCTTCCAGATATTTAATATGTTGTGAAACAGCAGGCTGTGTCAGATGAAGTGATTCAGCGGCATGAGTAAAGTTCATGGATTCACAGACTGTCAAAAATGTTTTCATACGAAAATCAAGCATGTCAACCTCCGGAAAAATAGATATTAATAATCTGATAAATCAGTATAAATTAAGTATAAATAAGCA
>JAGZJD010000061.1 GCA_018365895.1 Lachnospiraceae bacterium
ATTTTTTCTTTGTTTCCAGTTCATCGAATAAAAAGGCTGGGATTTTTAAAGTCCGATAGCTACTGCTCTTTGGTTCACTCGTTACCATTTCTGACGGGGAGTGATATTCTCCGTCTTTTCCTTTCGTTACGAGGTAGGATCTTGTCCATTGCCGTTCTATCCGTAATGTCTGCGTTTCTCTGTCAAAGTCAGAATATTTTAGCCCAAGAATCTCGCCCTGTCGTAATCCGGCAAACAATGCCAATAAAATTTCCAGATAATACGCAGGATGCTTTTTGGCAGTTGCTAATAGTTTCTTGAGAGCATTTTGATCCGGAAGAATCATCCGGTTTTTAAGTTCGGGAACCTTCATCAAGTTGTCTCCGAGATTCTTTTCTAGATACCCATACATTTTTGCGTCAGTAAAGATCAAATGCAAGAACTTTCGGCTACATTGACCACTAGACTGGCTGATCTTCATGCATTTTTCAATGATGTCGTTAAGATAATCTGCCGTAACATATGACAATAGGACATCATGTGTGACATTTGGGAAAATAAGATTTTGGATCGTGTAAATGCAGATCACTTTTGCGGATGTATTGGATGGTGTTGTATTGTAGATCATGTCAAACCAGTATTCGACAAATTCTGTAAATGTATATTTTATATTTGTCAGTGATTTGATCCGCTTAATCTCCTTTTCATAGATCCGTTCATCTTCTTGTTGATGGCGCCTGGCTTCTTCCTCACTGTGATATCCATCCTTCGTTTTGAATGTTATCGTGAAAGTACATGAATCGACTACACGCGTCGTATAACTCCATAAATGATTTCTTTGAAATAATTCACTATTCATTTGTTGACCTCCATATTCATCCAGCATAAATATGAAAAGCCGTTTAAATTATACTAAGCATTAGGAATTGTGTCAATAATTGTGACATACCTTCCTATGCCCAAAGTGATTATTTAGCTTCTACAAGCCATTTATGAAAGCTTTCCTTTGGTACAAGATAATTCTTTCCAACGCGGATGACGTGAAAAGAGTCTTGATTCTCATAAGCATTTTTGATCAAACTATAAGCCTTGTTTCGTCCGCAGACCAACAGTTCCTGGATATCATTTACTGTATAAATAATTTTCTCCATAATAGTTTCCTTTGATAATAATTGATGTGACATAAAGAATATGGAAGAATTTTTGTTTTGTAGTATTTCTATTCTTTTTATGCCTTTTCTTATTCGTTTTGCAACAATTTCTTTGCCTTTTGTAATTGCTCTAATGTACATTCTTTGAGCTTTATATCATTAAGAGTTGCAAACCAGCGAACCAACTGCTTTCTTTCCAGAAAAGCTTCCAGAGCGTTTCTATCTGGGAAAAGATGCCTTCTTTCAAAATCTGTGTGTTCGATCATATATTCTGAACCACAATCTTCAAATTTTTCTTCCCATAGTCCGTTTAACGTCCCATATTTTCTGCCGATCTTTGCAACTGTGCGTTCAGTGATGATCGGTCCCCCGGTTCTTCCTTTGTTCTCATTTAATAAAAAAACTGTTTGTCCGACAGTAAAATCTTTTTGAGTAATAAAAAAAGACACTCCTCAATGGAATGTCTTTCTTTTCGACACTATTATTTGGTATTTTCTGCAATTTTACGCACTTCATCGACTGGAAGCAGCAGTATTTCTGCTACTTGTTCAATCGAAATAGATTTCAATGCGTTGACTACCATTTGCTGGATGCCCTTCTCAATGCCTTTCTGTTCAATACCTTCACTCAAGCTACACATTTGTCGGACCTCCTCTCCCAAATTGTTCTTCATGGGAATATTATACACTCGTTCCATCGAATTTTCAATTTCCGCAAACGACTTTTTTGTAGAAAATATGGTGTTCAACAGGCCGATCAGTTTGTCCTCGTGTTCGTAGGAATCTTCCTGCAGACAAATTTGTACGATCTCCAGTTTATCATAGGCTTCGCTTGGTGTATTCGTATTGCCAAGGACATCCTCTTTTGTGATACGGTATCTGGAAATCGCATTCCCTATGTACTGCGGTGCATTAAAACACAGCCAAATGGAATATACCTTCTTCAGCCCATCGTAATCAGGAAGGATGAATTCCGTATTCACCTGTGCTGATAATATTCTGGAGCAATACAAAATTCCCCTTGTTACAATATTGTAGCCAGGATAATACGATTTCTGTGCTTCCAGGTCAAAGATGATCTTTGTATCGGTATCCTTCCGGATGACTACGAACCGCAGATCAAAGAATATGGTATCCGCGCCGTCTTCAGAAGCTTCTAGTTGCAAACCGATGATGTATGGCATGACTGGTTCTGAACTGATCATAATCTCGCCGTAGATGGATGCTTCAATCTGCTCGATGGTCATGTCACTTAGTTCTTCCACAACACGGTGCAGGATATGTGCCAAAATCCATTATATATTCATGGTTTGAAAAGAACTGCGGCAAATTTACAGCTTTTGATTTCTCCATTTGCACAAATGAAATATGAATCTTTTATGCTAATGGAAGAAACAAGCGAAAAAGCTGCAAATTCTTTGCTCTTAAAAAAGGTTCCATACCATTTTGAATTCTGCATTTTTAATCTATTAGAACTGGTATTCTTTTGTAAGATTGGAATAATTATTTTCGAAAAACAAGATTTGAAATAAATACAATAGGGAAGATTCTGGTTGATTTTTCTGTACAAGTGATATCAATATAGTTTTTTTCGATATAGTTATTATAAAACACAATGAGTCTTTTTCGTTTGCTTATGTTAATATAATTATATCAATTTTATTTAATAGGAGGAACTAAACATGAAAATCGGAGTAACAGAAATCAGCCCAAGAACCGTACAGCAAGTAGCAGAGAAGAAATTCAAAGATGGCTATTATTGTTGTGAAGCACTAGTAAGTGCTATTCGTGATGAATTCCAGCTAGACGTTCCGGAAGAAGTCATTGCAATGGCGTCTGGTATGGCAGTTGGCGCAGGAAAAGCAGGCTGCGTATGCGGTGCTTTCAACGGTGGTATCCTTGCCTTAGGATTATTTTTTGGACGGACAGAACAGGACGGACCTACGAATCCTAAGAGTATAAAATGTATGGAACTCACAAAAGAACTTCATGACTGGTTTAAGGTCGCAAATACAAAAAATGCTATCTGCTGTCGTGTCCTCACGAAAGAATTTGACAAGGGACGCGGAGAACACAAAGAGCAATGTATCTTCTTTACAGGTCTTTGTGCTTGGAAAGTTGCACAGATTGTCTGTCGTGAGCTGGGCATTAAGAATCTGGACGAGATTGACGAGCCGGCTCCTAGACGTACGATAGCAGAAATCTAAAGACGAGGATAGGTAGACATGAAAAAAATAATACAAAAAGTTCCAGTACCGCTTTGCGGTGTTATGCTTGGGTTTGCTGCGCTTGGCAATCTATTGCAAAGCTACGGAGAAGGTATTCGATATGTCTGTGGAATAATAGCAGCATTGTTACTTGTTTTAATTTTATTGAAACTTGTATTGTTCCCTGACATGATCAAAGAGGATTTGCAAAATCCGATTATGGCAAGTGTTAGCGCAACATTCCCGATGGCGCTTATGCTTCTTAGTACTTATGTAAAACCATGGATTGGCGCAGTTGCAAAATACATTTGGCTGTTTGCAATTATACTGCATCTTATTTTAATCATTTACTTTACAATAAAGTTTATTATTAAATTGCAGATTCCAAAAGTATTTGCAAGTTATTTTATTGTATATGTAGGAATTGTAGTAGCAGCTGTAACTGCACCTGCATTTGAAGCAATTTCCATCGGGACAGCAGCCTTTTGGTTTGGATTTGCGACATTACTGCTGCTGTTAGTACTTGTGACAATCCGTTACATCAAATTTAAACAAATCCCAGAGCCAGCACAACCTTTAATCTGCATCTACGCAGCACCTACAAGTCTTTGTGTTGCCGGATATGTACAATCTATTACACCAAAATCCAAAGGATTTTTATTGACAATGCTTGTACTTGCATCGATTCTTTATGTGTTTGCTCTCATCAAAGCAATCGGATATTTAAAATTAAAGTTCTATCCAAGCTTTGCAGCATTTACTTTCCCATTTGTCATCAGTGCAATTGCCACTAAGCAGACAATGGCATGTCTCGCAAATATGAAACAACCTATGCCATTTCTTCAATATATAGTTTTAATTGAAACAATCATTGCTGTAATATTTGTAATATATACATTCATTCGTTATATGCAGTTTCTTTTTGCACCAAATAAGTAAATGTTATGTTAACGAAACAATACCAAATTAATAGACTCTAAAATAGATGTTGGGATAAACGATTCTAAATAAATCATCTATCCCAACATTTTTCGGTTCTTTATCTTACCATTAGGGTACTATTTTAATTACTTAATATACGTGCCAACAACAATAATACTATGAGAAATCCAATATTAACAATTGTAAAATGTATTGTATATTTTTTCTTTTCCTTTGGATAGGCAGAAACAAGAAAGCGATAAGAAATCAGACTCGCCATTGATGCAATCATCGTTCCCAATCCGCCGATATTTGTTCCAATAATCAATGCTGTCCATTCGTCCGTAAAACCAGAAAGTAATAATGCTGCAGGCACATTACTGAGTACTTGTGAGGAAAAAACTGCAGTTAGTGTTTCATTTCCATTTAAAATACCTTCCAGGAAATTGCAAAAAGCCGGCATTCTCCCCATATTCCCAATAAAAATAAAAAATCCCACAAAGATCAGAAGAAGTGAATAATCTATCTCACGAAAAGTTCCTCTGTCAATCACACATATGGCAACAATTGTCACCAACACAACACTCCATATGGATATGATATGTGATACGCAGAGCAAGCATAGAAAAAACAGGCTTCCATAAACAATCACGTTCTTTGGACGTTTTATCTTAACTTTTTCGTACATCAACAACTCACTAAAACTGACACATTTTCTTGCTAAAATCATTACTAAAAGCAATGCTGCTGCTATCAATGTATATGGTAACATTAATTTCAAAAAGCTTCCCAATTCCATTTCTGATTTGGAGTAAAGATACAGATTCTGCGGGTTTCCAATAGGCGTAAACATGCTTCCTAAATTTGCTGCGACTGTCTGTGCAGCGACAACTGGAACAATACGTTTTTGCATATCTGCCATCTCAAGCACTTGAATTGCGAAAGGAACAAATGTGATTAGTGCCACATCATTTGTTATAATCATACTAAATCCAAAACACAGAAAAACAAGAATCAATTCCATCTGGCGACTATTTTTCACAAACACAAGCAATTTCCCTGCCGCCTGACGAAATATACCTTCCCTGCTCAATCCTGCCATGATAGCCATTAGGCAGAATAATAAGCCAAGCGTATGAAAATCAATATAATTTATATATTCTGCATCTGGAAACACAACAAAAGACGATGCTGCTGCCAGTATCCACGCAATTATCAATACAATATTCATATTCTATGGCATTATGGAGTTTGCACCGTCCACAATTACACTCTGTCCTGAAAAATAGCAGGAATCCGGACCGGCAAGAAACGCAATCACCGGTGCAATATCATTTTCCGGATCACCAAATCGTTTCATTGGATTGAGATTTACCTGTTTTGCATATTCTTCAGGGAATTTTTCTGCCCACGCTTTTGCAGCAGGAGATTCTGCGCCCGGAAGAACGATATTGACACAAATACCATACTGGCCCCATTCTTTTGCGGCAATTTTTGTTAATCCACGAAGCGCTTCTTTGTTAGAACCATATGCTAACTGACCTGCAATTCCAAACATTCCTGTGGCAGAAGCAAAGTTGATGATTCTTCCTTCGTGCTGCTCTTTCATATAAGGAAATGCTGCCTGCATATAATTCAAAGAACCGATCACACCGCTTTCCCATGCTTTTACCATACTTTCATGGGTTGTTTCTTCTACCGGAGCTGACGGTACAATTGCCTGACCATTATTAACAATCACGTCAATCGCTCCGAATGTTTCTACTGTAGTTTTCACAACCTCGTCCACACGGGCACGATCTGCTGAATCACAGCTCATTGCAAGTCCATCACCGCCAAGCGCTTTGATTTCTGCAATTGTTTGCTCAATCGGCTCCAGACGACGTCCGGTTGCAACTACTTTCACACCTCGTTTCGCCAGACACAGTGCAATTCCTTTGCCGATGCCCTGTCCCGCACCTGTCACGATAGCTACTTTTTCGCACAATTGTTTCATGGTAAAAACCTCCTTAAAATAATATTTTATTCAACCCATCCATCTCTGAATCGGTAATTTACAGAAATATTTCTTACAAGATCACCTTCCTGTAAAACAATATCATGCATATCTGAAACCGGTGGAAATTCCGGTTCTTCTTCTTCAAATTCAGCCATAATCCATGTAGCAGCCGCTTCATTTGCACGGTCAATCACGTCATCAACAGAATCTCCGTCTGCTTCACAACAAGTCAGATCCGGGAAAAATGCGTGATAGCTTCCGTTTGCTTTTTTTCGGATCACTGCCGGATATATAAAATTCATAAATTTTCTCCTTTCTTATTCATTCTCAACCATTTTATTTAGTGGATTCCACTCTCCTCTAAAATACCTGATAATAAAGAATGTGGCAAGTGTAATATTATTGGCAATCATACATGCCCATACCGCATATAATCCCAGATGAAATACATTTAAAGAAAGATATGTAAATAATACTCTGACACCCCACATACTGAAAAGTGCATAATAAAATGGTTTTACAGTATCTCCTGCACCATTAAAAATACCTTCCAAAATAATTAATACACCGAATAGCGGTTCAGATACTGCCACCATCCGAAGAACAACAGTTCCAAGTGCAATTACTTCCGGGTCTTTTGTAAAGATTCCAAGAAGCGGAGCAGCAAGTACAAAAAGTAATGCTCCGGATAATGCCATAATGATTATAATAATTACCATCAGCATTCTCGTTAACTCATGCAGCCGTTTCTGATCTTTTGCCCCAATAGAATTTCCTGCAAGTGTGGCAGCGGCTGTCTGCATCCCATATCCCGGAATGTAGAAAGCCTGTTCAACAGTCAATGCAATAGAATGTGCTGCAAAAGAAACTGTTCCTAATCCTGTTACCAATGAGGCAAATACAACATGGCCAAGACAAGTTGCAATACGCTCCATCGCTACAGGAAATCCGATACGGATAATTGGCTTTAAAATATCTTTTTCCGCACGAATCCTGTATCCTGCCGGTGAAACATATTTATTTTTATAAAGTGCAATGGTCATAAAAATGCCGCCTACGATAAATGAAATTGCAGTTCCAATTCCAGCGCCTACCGCTCCATATCCGAATCCAAACATCTTAATCTTCATACTGCCAATTGTAATCATTCTCGAATCATAAATAAAGATATAATTCATTACAATATTCACAAGATTCATGCATACATTCACATACATTGGTGTTTTTGTGTCTCCGACTGCTCTTAATACTGCTCCAAATATAATAATCGCACTTCGAAACAGCATCGGGAGGCATATGATTGCGAAATAAATTGAAGCATTTCTGCGGATCGCTTCCTCTGCCCCCATCCATATCGGAAGCAGCGGACTGATTGCAAGTGTAACAATTCCGACAACAACACCGGCTGCAATCGTTACTACAACCGATTGCACAGATGCTTCTTTCACTTTCTCATAGGATTTTGCGCCCATCTCTCTTGAAATGAATGCCATAAACCCAATTCCCATTGCAAAAAGGGGACCATTTACAAGCCATGTTACGGTTGTACTTATTCCAACAGTTGCGGTTGCTTCTGCTCCAATTCTTCCAACCATTGCAGAATCAATGTACTGCACAAGCGTCTGCAGAAACTGTTCTAATAACGTCGGCCATGCCAACGCCATAATTGCTAAAAGAAGTCCTTTTTTGTGTTCCCACCAGTTTTCTCGTTCCATCTCTCCTCCAAATTTGTACCGTATTCTAAAAATTCTCTTAGCGCTATTATATCCTGTTCTGCATTTTTATTCAATCACTTTATGAAAGAATTCGATACACTTCGCGAAGATTTGTGATTTCATAATCTACATGGACATTTTCTATTTTTTCTGCTTTTTCAGGATTATACCAACAAGTAATAATTCCAGCACGATTACCGCCGCATATATCACTTGTTAATGAATCTCCAACAATCATTATCTGATTTCTGTCAATGTCTCCAATTATGTCAAACACTTTGTCGAAAAATTCTAAATTTGGTTTTTCGACGCCAATCTGTTCTGATAAAAAAACACCATCCATTAAAGCTCCTAGTCCTGAACGATTTAATTTTTTCGTCTGAGCAATTACAGTTCCATTTGATACTACATACTGTCTAACTTTACCTTGCAGTGATTTTACAATCTGAAAACTATTGTCACGATATACAATTGTATCTCCGAGACAAATTTGATATTTCTGATTAAACTCCAAAGCAATTGCGCTATCAATGCCTTCTGCCTCAAAAAATTCTTGAAATCTGCCGACAAGTACTTCTGCTTTTGTAATTTCTCCTCTCTCTAACCGTTCCCAATATGTTTTATTAATTCTGGAATATCGTAGGAGCATCTCATCCGTGCATTCACCTAAATGATATTCTTCAAAAAGATTTCTGATTGCTGCTTTCTCTGCGGCTGCAAAATCAAGCAGTGTACCGTCTACATCCCACAAAATTGTTGTAATCATTTTGACAATCCCTTCTTTCTTATTATTTTCCTTCGATATTGCAATGCATGCATGATACTAAGCACTAAAAACAAAACAGCTGAAAGTTTATGCAGCATAATCATAATAAATAGATCACCGGCTAAACTCAATGTAAATCCAGTCACTGTCATAATTATAATAGAGCTAATTAATAATTTGTCAATAATTTTGTTCATGAAATAAAACTCCTTTTTTGCTTTTTAATATTTCTTCACTGACCGCTTTCTCTTTTTGTAAAAATGTCAGATTATCCGTTAGTTAGTATATACTAACTAACGGATTGTGTCAATATAAAATAAAAGGAGTGAAATTAGTATCCTCCAATGTACTATTTGAAAGTTAATTAACTAACGCGTTAAATTATTAATTAATGGGTCAACTATAGCTTTTGTCAAATAATTATGCTATACTTCCGATAACTTACAGATAATTATTTTTTTAATGTATTCGAAATACATTACATTATTTGCAAAGGAGTACGTTTTTGACATGAGGTATTTGATATGGCAATTATGATCGGAATCAATGGATTTGGACGTATCGGACGCGTGGTGCTCCGAATCGCACTTAGTAAACCGGAAGAATTTACATTATGCGGCATCAATGTCCGCAATGCCGATTTGAAATATATGGAATATATGATCCGTTTCGATTCAGTTTTTGGTCGTTTTCAAGGAGAACTTGAAACATATGCTCACGGTCTTCGGATCAACGGCAGAGAGATTCCGGTATACTCTGAAGCTGATGCCAGCAATATCCTATGGAGAGCATGCGGTGCAGAATATATCATTGATGCCACAGGAGCATACTGCACAACCGAGAAAGCTTCTGCTCATTTAGAGGCAGGTGCAAAGAAAGTCATCATTTCCGCCCCTGCCAAAGACAATACACCAACTTTTATTATGGGAATCAATCACGAAAAATACCATTCAGATCTTTCCGTTGTTTCCAATGCCTCCTGTACTACGAATTGTCTTGCTCCTTTGTGTAAAGTTCTGGAAGACAATTATGGGATTGAATATGGACTCATGTCCACCATTCATGCAGCTACTGCAAAGCAGAAAGTAGTAGACAGCCGGTCTTTAAAAGACTGGAGAACCGGCCGTTCTGCCTTTGGAAATCTTATTCCTTCTTCTACCGGAGCTGCAAAGGCAATCTTCCTTGTAATTCCGTCATTGGAAGGCAAAATGAGCGGTATCTCTTACCGCGTACCAACGTCAGATGTCTCCATTGTAGATTTAAACGTTGCTTTAAAGAAACAGACGACTTATGAAGATATCTGTGTAAAAATGAAAGAAGCATCCAACACCTGCTTGTCCGGAATTCTTGATTATATGGATGATGAGGTTGTTTCCTCCGATTTCATCGATGATTCACATGCATCTATTTTTGATGCACGGGAAGGAATCCAGGTGAATTCTCAATTCTTCAAGCTGATTAGTTTCTACGATAATGAATGGGGCTATACCAGTCAGATTTTCCGCCTGATTCGTTACATGAATGAGGTAGATCAGAAATAGCGCTAAAAGCCGCCCGGAATCTTTGAAAAAGAATATTCTCCGACGGCTTTTATCACTTTTGAATGAGGATGTTATCGTTTCAAATGATTACTCTGTCCGCAATGCTGTTACCGGATCGCTTTTCGCTGCTTTTCTGGACGGCAGCAATCCCCCAAGCAAAGTGAGAATCACGCTTAACAGAATCAGAATCACAGCAGGAATTACCGGAAGTACGGCATTAATCTCATCTGTCCCTGCCAGATGATGAATGAGTGCATTTCCGGGAATAAGCATAAGCAATGTCAACCCAATTCCAATGATTCCCGCACCCAGTCCAATAATAAATGTCTCTGCATTAAATACTTGAGAAATATTATTCTTGGAAGCTCCGATTGCGCGCAGGATTCCAATTTCTTTTTTCCGCTCCAAAACGCTAATATAAGTAATGACACCTATCATAATAGAAGATACAATTAAAGAAATTGCTATGAAGGCAATCAATACATAGCTGATCACATCAATAATATCTGTTACCGATGACATCAATGTTCCTACCATATCGGTATAGGTAATGACCTGTTCTTCTTTTCCGGCATCTTCCATTCGCTCGTTATAAGTATTAAGAATCTGAACAACTTCTTCCTTACTCTCAAAATCTTTTGGATAAATACTAACGGTTACCGGTTCGTCAAATTCCACATATCCAAGACGCTTCAAGTTATTTTCATAAGATACAGCTGTTTCCTTAGTCGTTGTGAGCAAAAGCTCTGCCAGCTCCTCACCAGTCATTTTCATCTGGAATGCATTTAGAAACGCTTCTCCATCGATCGTAACTGCCTGCTCCATCATACTGCTTAACTGATTCATAGAACGTGTTATCGTTGATTTCATACTTCCGGCAATCTGTTCTATGATTTGTGACGTAACAGCTGACGCCTGTGTTTGGATTACTTCTGAAAGCCCTGTGCTGTAAGATTCCATTACTTCTCCCATGTATTCTTTCAGAGAAGATGAAATAACCGATTCCAGCTTTCCGGTATCAATCATACCGGAAATTCCTGTCATCAATGCTTCTTTTGCCTGATCTGTACTTAAATACGCAAGAAAATGCTCTTCCATCCGTCCCGGATCAGGCAGATGATTTTCCGCTGCGTAACCGCTGTAACGATTTACGAGATCTTTTGCCAAAGCTGCTAATTGCTCAGGCAATACGGTAATATCTCCATCTGGCTTTAAGTGCTCTTCTGCCCATGCACTCAAAATCTGCTGCGCCTGTGGCGTCTGTAAATATTGGATCAAGTATTCATCAAACTTATCAGGATCTGTCAGTTGATTTTCCTGAGCATATTTCTCATATCCTGACATGACATCCCGGATAAGCTGCTGGAGCTGTTCTTTTGACACAGTAATACTTCCCCCGGATTCAATCATATTCTGAATATGTTCTGCCAAAATCTGTTTCGCTTCCGCAGTCTGAAGGAATGTCAGAAATTGCTCCCCAAGCTGAGAATAGTCTGCTTCCGGATGCGCTGCAACATATGTTTTATACCCCTCCAAAAATGTTATCGACATTTGTTTCAGCTGTTCCGGTGTTATTGTAATATCAAGATTTTCCAGAATCTCATCCATTGTAATCGGAGAATGATCCGGAAGTTTGATTGACAGATCTTTGAAGTCTATCATGCCTGACAAATCAAGTGCATGATTACTGTTTTCACCATTCGCCGGAAGTTTAAAGACACGCTCCAGTCCTCCCGATAATACATTTTCATCGAATCCAAAGACTTGTTTCAGTGCATTTTCGTCAACAGAAAATAGGGAATTCATATCAGGCGTTTTTTCTTCCGCTTCAGCGCCAAACGCTTTTTTTGTAAAAACATCTGTCTCTTTCTCTGCAAGCTGTTCTTTTACAATCTGACTGTTTGCTGCATTTTCTGCTACATGCAAAGCCAGTCCGTGAGGATACGCGATGCCCGGCATAAGAATTGCGCTGTTAGCTTCATCAGAAGGCTGTACAATACCGACAATTTCCAGATTCTCTCCGGATTCCACAATCTTCTTCATATAATCGTCATCATTTGATTTGTCCTTCCAGACATGATATTCCCTGTCGTACTGGTAATAATCTGCTGCATTGACAAGTTTAAATGTAGTTCCGAGAATCTCGTTATAAGAATAAGTGTTAGATAATTCCGGCGTCACAACCGGCTCTTCCTCTATGAACTGCCGGATCATTTCATCCAATTCCAGCGGGTTGCGCAGTCCAAGCGTATAGAGCATAAAATCACTGATATCTCCATTGCCGGTAAGGACAAGCACACACTCCGTCTCTTTTTCCGGCCACCGTCCGGCTTTCACATCATACTGTTTCTCATACAAAGCCTTACATTCCGGCATTTCATAAAACACATTTGTACTCATCATCGCTGACATTAAATTGTTAGAGCCGGAAGCCGAGCCAAGTCCAAGAGATGAGAACGACTTATCCGGATGTACCTGCCGGACAGAGTCCCCCTGTATGCGATATATTTGCGGAGTGATTCCATAACCATACTCTACGGACTTCGCATAATTATCAATGCCGCTGTTACTGCTGTCCAGATAGGCTTTCAGAGAAGTTAAATCATTGGAGTTCATTTTGGAAAACATATTTGTTACCATATCGATGACATTGATCTCGCTTTCCTTTTTCTTCTCTGTCCCTCCATCCGATTCCATCATCATCATGGAAGTAACATCTACTCCGGTGCTTTGAATCTGTACCGGATATTCTGATAAGGTATCTTCTTCAATAGATTTGATGTATGCATCCACACCTGCTGATAAAGCCAGAATCAATGCAATCCCTATGATTCCGATCGAACCTGCAAAAGAAGTCAGAAGTGTTCTGGCTTTTTTTGTCCGGAGATTATGAAAACTAAGCGACAATGCGGTCAAAAAAGACATGGAAGATCTTCCCATGTTCTTATGTTCCGGCACAGCCTGTTCTTTCTCATCCACTTCAAACGGATTTGTGTCTGACCGGATCTTCCCATCACGCAATGTTACAATCCTTGTCGCATAGTCTTCCGCTAATTCCGGATTATGTGTTACCATAA
>JAGZJD010000062.1 GCA_018365895.1 Lachnospiraceae bacterium
TTCATCTTGGTCCGCCCTTCCCCGCCCCTGTAACAGCGGGCTTCCATGGCCATGGCCAGGTCCGTTGCCCTGCGGAAGGCGGATAAATGAATTTGTGCGTCTGGAAAAGAATCCGTTTCTAAGGGCAGTACCGCTGGAAATAAAGAATCTCTTTCTGTTAGCAGGAACAACGCTTGGAGGGCGAAGCATTACCGCAGTGTTTTCGAATATGTCGGCAGTCAGACTTCCGGAAGCTTATGAGAATTATATTGAACGTTTTGGAGTTTTTACAAGTACAAATAAACTTCAGCTGTGCAGCTGTTCCTTTCAGGATACGATGATGCTTGGATTTACATCTAAAGTGATGAGTACGAATATTCAGCGGAATTTTATCAGAATTTTGCGGGAACAGGGACTTGGTGTAGAAGTACTGGAAGAAAATTTTCCGGCAAAGAAACCGGAAAAAAATCGAAAATTTCCCGAATTCTTTACCTTTGCCTGTATGGCAGCGGCAGTTGTCTGTGTGATGCTGAATTATCTTGTGACACCAACGCTTCGGTGGTCAATCTTTGCGGTGGCAGGATGCGCCTGTATCTGGGCGATGGTCATGCTCGGTTATGCAAAAAGACGTAACTTACTGAAAAACAGTATGTGGCAGCTTGTCAGCGTGTCGGTACTGGCAATTTTGTGGGATTATTTTACCGGCTGGTCCGGCTGGTCGCTTAGTTATGTGCTTCCATGCGGTACGCTGATGGTGCTATTGTCGATGATGACCATTGTGCGTCTGCAGAAGCTGGAACAGAATGAATATTTATTTTATTTTGTGCAGGCGGCAGGATTTGGAATGATTCCGTTTCTTTTGCTGGTGTTCGGTGCGGTTAAAGTAACAGAGCCTTCGGTTGTATGCAGCGGGATCAGCTTTTTGTTTCTTGCAGGATTGGCGTTATTTCATGGTAAGGAATTTAAACAGGAGTTTTATAAGAAATTCCGTATGTAAAAGAATCTAAAAAGAAAATCAAAAGAATTACAGAGAAAGAAAAGAGGAAATATGATGGAAAAACAAAACATGTCCGGTAAACCAACTATTTGTATCCGAATGAAGAATCATGCAGAAATTGTGGTGGAATTGTATCCGCAGTCTGCGCCAAATGCAGTGAACAGTATTTTGGAATTGATTGATCAGAAGGGCTTTGAAGAGCTGGCAATTCAGAGAATTGCACCGGATTTTGTTCTCCAGCCATGGTTTGATGAAGTGCACATGGATCAGCGCTATCAGTATGTGATGGAGAAAGAAATCTGTCCAGAATTTTCATTTACCCGTTATACGGTAGGAATGGCAGGAAATGAGGAAATTGCCTCTTGCGGCTGTATCTTTTTTGTTATGGGAGATGGGTGCGAAGAGCGGTTAAATGGTAAATTTACCGGAGCAGGGAAGGTAATTTCCGGATTTGATGAACTTGAGCGGATTATGCATGTAAAGACAAGAGAAGTTGTGTGCGATATGGAAGGAGTTGTCGTCAGAGAACCGGTCATTCCGGAGGTAATTCAGGAGATTACTTATGAATTAAACGGTTATGAACGAAAAAAAGTGGTGAAACGTCTGGAAGTATTTGCGTAAGAAAAGTATAAGATAATAGACAGAACGAATAACAAAGAGGAGGGGCTTGTGTGAGATTAATTATACATGATTTGAAAAAAGAACAGGCGGATCAGTTTTTGCCGCAGGATGAAAATACAAAGGTCATTTATCAGAAAAGCGAGATAAAACCATGCAGAGGATGTTTCGGATGTTGGGTGCGGACACCCGGGAAATGCGTCCAGACAGATGGATATGAAATGATGGGGGAACTTTTCGCGCAGACAGAGGAGCTTGTGATTGTCAGCAGATGTGTTTATGGCAGTTTTAGTCCTTTTGTGAAAATGGTATTGGACCGGAGTCTTTCTTATCTGCTTCCTGATTTTCAAATCATCGATGGAGAAATGCATCATTTGAGAAGGTATGAAAATCAGTTTCGGCTTCGTGTTCTTTTCTATGGGGAAGATATTACGGAGTGGGAAAAAGAAACTGCAAAAAATCTTGTCTATGCCAATGCGAAAAATCTGAATGCACAGGTAGAAGAAATTGAATTTGATCCGCAGGATCTGGGAGGTTTGCCATGTTAAGAGTTGCATTGATCAATGGAAGTCCGAAAGGAACAAAGAGTCATTCGGAACATATTATTGAAGAAATGAAATATGAATTGGAAGGGGTGCAGATTGAAGAAATTCAAATGCCTTCTTCCGAGCCGGAAGGGTTGGAGAAGATTTTGCGCTGTCATGCGGCAGTATTTGTATTTCCATTATATGTAGATGGAATTCCCGCACATTTTCTTTCCTGTCTTATGGAGATGGAACGGTATTTTAAAGCAGAACAGGCGGGATTTACCGTATATACTGTTGTGCAGGGAGGATTTTACGAAAGCATTCAAGCCAAAACTGCTATTGAGATAATGGAAAACTGGTGTGCCAGAACGTATCTGAAATGGGGGCAGGGAGTCGCTGTGGGCGGAGGAGGCATGTTGGAATGTCTTGATCAGAAACATAATTATTTTATGCAGAAGATTGAAGAAGCCATTGGAGAACTTTGCGATGGAATCCGGTCGCTGGAAAATGGTCCAACCCTATATGCAGAGCCTAATATACCGCGGGCAGCGTACAAGATGGCGGCAGAACGCCAGTGGAGAAAGCTTTTGAAAGAAAATGGTCTGGACAAAGAAGCGCTTTTTTATCGGATACCGGTTTCAACTGAAAACAGGTAGGGATATGAAGATGAAACAGGAAACGTGGATGAAAGAGATGGAAGCGTGTCAGCTTTGCCCAAGAAACTGCAGAGCAAATCGCAGTGCAGGTCAGACAGGATTTTGTGGTCAGAGCGCAGTCATAAAGGCGGCAAGAGCGGCGCTGCATATGTGGGAAGAACCGTGTATTTCCGGTGAGAAAGGATCGGGAACCGTGTTTTTCTCAGGATGTCCTCTTCAGTGTGTATTCTGCCAGAACCATGAGATTGCGGTATCCAGATCCGGGGCAGAGATCAGCGTTGGAAGATTAGCGGAGATTTTTCTGGAATTGCAGGAAAAGCATGCGGCAAATATCAACCTTGTGACACCGGGGCATTTTGTACCGCAGATAATAGAAGCAGTGACAAAGGCAAGGAATCAGGGACTTTCCCTTCCAATCGTATATAATACCGGAAGTTATGAGAAAGCAGAAACTATCAGAAGACTGGAAGGCATTGTGGATATTTATCTTCCGGATTTTAAATATTGGGATGAAAAGATAGGAGAAAGGTATGCCGATGCTGCAGACTACCGGAAATATGCCTGTGATGCAATACGGGAAATGGTACGTCAAACGGGACCGTGTAGATTTGATGAAGAGGGATATTTAAAACAGGGGGTTCTTGTACGTCACCTTGTACTTCCGGGAAATACCGCAGATTCAAAAAAGATTATTCACTATCTGTATGAGACGTATGGTGATAATATTTATATAAGTATTATGAATCAGTATACACCGGTCATTGCAAAGGAAGCATTTCCGGAGCTTGCGCGCCGTCTGACAGAAGAGGAATACGATGAAGTTGTGGATGATGCCATAGCTCTTGGCGTGGAAAATGGATTTATTCAAGAGGGAGAAACGGCTGAAGAAAGTTTTATTCCGTCTTTTGATTATGAGGGGATTTTATCAAATTGACGTGTCACAGCAAAAATATCTTGCATTTTTTGTACAATCATGCAAAAATAATATCGGATTGTAACATCAAAATGAAGATTGAAAAGGAGGAACTAGTAATGAGTATTCGAGTTGGCATTTATGGATATGGAAATCTTGGAAGAGGAGTAGAGTGTGCACTGAAACAGAATCCGGATATGGAGTTGGCGGCAGTGTTTACAAGAAGAGATCCTGCAGCAGTAACAGTTCTGACAGAGGGTGTGAAAGTTTATCATACAGATGAAGCAAAAAAAATGGCAGATGAAATCGATGTAATGATTCTCTGCGGAGGAAGTGCAACAGATCTTCCGATACAGACACCGGAAGTTGGGAAATATTTTAATACTGTTAATAGTTTTGACACCCATGCAAAAATCCCAGAACATTTTCAGGCAGTGGATGCGGCAGCAAAAGAGGGTGGAAAGATCAGCCTGATTTCTGTCGGATGGGATCCGGGAATGTTTTCGCTGAATCGTCTGTATGCAGAAGTGATTCTTCCGGAAGGAGAAGCTTATACCTTCTGGGGAAAAGGTGTAAGTCAGGGTCATTCAGATGCAATTCGCCGGGTAGAGGGCGTAAAGGATGGAAAACAGTATACAATTCCGAAAGAAGAGGCTCTTGAAGCGGTTCGCTCTGGAAATAATCCGTCTCTAACAACGAGAGAGAAACATCTCAGAGAGTGTTTTGTTGTGCCGGAAGAGGGGGCAGATCTTCAGAAGATTGAAGAAACAATTAAAACAATGCCGAATTATTTCGCAGATTATGATACGATTGTTCATTTTATTTCAGAAGAAGAGTTAAAAAGAGACCACAGCGAGATTCCGCATGGTGGGTTTGTAATCCGAAGCGGAAAGAGTGGCTGGGAGAATGAACATACGCATATCATTGAATACAGCTTAAAATTAGATTCGAATCCGGAGTTTACTTCAGCAGTGCTTGTTGCCTATGCAAGAGCAGCGTATCGCATGAATCAGGAAGGACAGAGCGGATGCCGAACAGTATTTGATGTTGCACCATCTTATCTGAGTGCAAAAAGTGCAGAGGAATTAAGAAGCCATTTATTATAGAAAGAAGTAGACGAAAATGACAATGAGAGTAAATAAAGTGCTTCCGCAGCCTTCAGAACTGAAAGAAATGTTTCCGTTATCGGAGAACATGAAGTGTCTGAAAAGAAGACGAGATGAAGAGATTGGAAATATTTTTACTGGCAAATCAGAAAAGTTTATAGTGATTGTAGGACCTTGTTCTGCAGATAATGAAGATGCCGTTTGTGAATATACAGAACGTCTGGCGAAAGTAAATGAAAAGCTTTCTGATAAATTAATGATTATTCCAAGAATCTATACGAATAAACCGAGAACAACAGGAAGCGGTTACAAAGGAATGCTGCACCAGCCGGAGCCGGATAAGGAACCAGATCTGTTTGCAGGAATCTGTGCAATTCGTAAGATGCATATTCATGCGATGGAGATTAGTGGCCTGACGAGTGCAGATGAGATGCTCTATCCGGAAAACAGAAGTTATCTGGATGATGTGCTGTCTTACGAGGCGATAGGCGCTCGTTCTGTGGAAAACCAGCAGCATCGTCTGACCGCCAGTGGAATGGATATTCCAATCGGTATGAAAAATCCTACAAGCGGTGATTTGGCAGTTATGTTGAATTCCATTCTTGCAGCGCAGAAAGGACATAATTTCATCTATCGTGGTCAGGATGTCACAACAAATGGAAATCCATATGCACATGCAATTTTAAGAGGCGGCGTGGATAAATACGGTACGTGTATTCCAAACTATCACTATGAAGATCTGGCGCGTCTGATGGAATTGTATGAAAAGTGGGATTTGAAAAATCCGGCAATTATTGTAGATGCAAACCACTCAAATTCTAACAAGAAGCACAGAGAACAGATTCGGATTGTAAGCGAAGTACTTCACAGCAGAAATTATAATTCAGATCTGAAACATCTTGTAAAAGGTGTTATGATAGAGAGTTATCTTGTGGAGGGAACGCAGTCGATTGACAGTAAGCGGGTTTACGGAAAATCTATTACAGATCCATGTATTGGGTGGAATGATACAGAGGCGTTGTTGTATAAGATTGCACAGATGTGCTAAGACATACAAAAGAACAATATAATGCTCAATAAGGGACTGCTTCAGCTGTAAAATAAAACAAGCTGAAGCAGTTTTTTATTGTGAAAAAAATATAAAAATGGACAAAAGTATGTGAGGAACGGACAATGATATGAAGCAATATGTATAATTTTGCTATATTATATTGCTATAAGTTGCATAAACAAGTAAAATGTACCAAAGTACATATGCAAAAGGAGGAATACGTATGAAAAGAAAAAAAGTAGTTGCAAGTATTTTAGCAGCATCAATGTTGGCAGTAATGCTTGGGGGATGTGGTTCAAAATCATCTGAGGGCGGTAAGTCAAGCGGAAAAGAAAAATTAACATTATGGATGCCGACTTTCGCAGCAAGTGACGGGAAAATTACAGACATGGATTTCTGGAATGAGAAAATGGATGCATTCGAAAAAGAAAACAACTGTGAAGTGAAAGTTGAGATTGTTCCGTGGGATAACTATGAAGAGAAATATCTGACAGGTGCAACATCAGATGACGGACCGGATGTAGGATATATGTATATGGAAATGTTCTACGATTATATTGATATGGGTGCGCTTACAGATATTGATGAGTATTTCACAGATGAAGAAAAAGAGAATTATTTATACTATGATCTTGGAAATATTCTTGAAGGTCAATATGCGCTTCCGGTAGTTGTCGGAAATCCTAGAATTCTTGCAGCGAATATGGATTTATTAAATGCAGCCGGAATTGATAAAATTCCATCTACTTGGGATGAGTTAGTTTCAGCATGTAAGACAATTCAGGAGAAAACACCGGATGTAACAGCATTTCTTCAAGACTGGGGCAATCCGCATTACGGATCTTTAAATGAGATTTTCTGGCCATATTTCTGGGGAGCCGGCGGAGAAATTGTAGATGAGGAAGGAAATCTGACAATTGATTCTGCAGAAGGTCTTGCAGCAACAGAATATTTATATAGTTTGAAAAAAGATGGAATTCTTACCGATTCCTGCACATCATGTGATGATGTATTGGAGCCATTCAAAAATGGTGAAGCTGCGATGGTAGTAATGGCGTCAAGCAATGCGCTTACAGCAACAAATGTAAATTGGGATTTCCAGCCATTAATTCAGGGTCCAAAGGAAAGTAAAACTTTCGTTGCAGCAGATTCTCTTGTTATGTTTGAAAAATGTTCAAATAAAGAGCTGGCTGCAAAGCTGATGAAGTATATTACAAGTGCAGAGGTAATGTCCGATTTCCATAAGAGAGTTTCAGAGCAGCCGCCGATTACAAAGGATGAGACATATGCTGGTGATGAAAGATATACAGAATTATTCTCTGATTATGGAGATAACTTCGTTTCTCTTCCGGTATTCAAGGGAGCAAGTTCTATGTATGATACACTTTACAAAAACTTACAGTCTATGATGCTCGGTTCAATGTCACCTGAAGATGTTTTAAAAGAAACAACAGAATACTATAATACGAATTTAAAATAAGTTTGTTGCCGGGAGAGTAGTGAAAAACTCTCCCGACTGTATTAATAGCAAAAGGAAGTGATTGTGTGTTAAAGAAAAGACAGAAACGAGAAGCATTGCAGGGAATCTTATATGTTTTACCAAGTTTTATTCTGATTATTGGATTCTGTGTAATTCCTATTTTTATGTCAGGTTATTTTAGTTTTACAAGTTACAACATTATGACACCGCCTAAATTTGTCGGGCTGGAAAATTATATGAAAGTATTTCAGGATAGTTATGTTGCAGACGCAGCTAAAAATACATTGCTTTATGTTGCAATGACTGTACCGATCCAGACTATTCTGGCACTTGTTTTTGCGGCATTTCTTGCCTATAAAATGCAGACAAAGACAGGAGGGCTTCTGAGAAGCCTTATGTTTATTCCGGTAATTGCATCAGCAGTTACAGCAGGTACAATATGGAGAATTATTTTGAATACAGATGGAGGACTTTTAAATAGTATTTTGAATTTCTTGCATATTGATTCTGTCAATTGGTTGGGAAGTACTAAAACAGCATTGATTAGTATTTGTATTGTAGCAATTTGGAAAAATGTTGGATACTTTCTTGTAATTTATTATGCCGGTATTATGGGAATTTCAAGAGATTTATACGAAGCTGCAAAAGTGGATGGAGCAACGTCAATCCAACAGTTTTTCAAGATTACAATGCCGATGCTGAAACCTATTACATATCTGGTAGTAACGCTTGGTATCATATGGTCATTCCAGGTATTTGATTTATCATACTTAATGACAGGAGGCGGACCGGGACGCTCGACAGTAACGCTGGTAATGGGAATTTACAATGCGGCATTTAAACAATACAAAATGGGATATGCATGTGCGATGGCAATGCTTCTCCTTGCAATTATTTTAGTGATTAATTTGATTGAGAATTTATTCTTCAAGGAAAAGGAGGCGAAGTAGTATGAAAAAGAAGAAATCATGGTCAGTATCCGGAGTGATTGGATTGTTTTTTATTCTGCTTTTTACAACAATTTGTGTTGCGCCTTTTGTGTATATGCTGATTATGTCATTTACGAAATCAACAACGTTAATGATTACATGGAAAGATATTAATTTTACTGATTTTTCGAATTATCAATATGTCTTTGGAAAAAGCGGTTTTTCACGCGCGTTATTAAACAGTATGATAGTTGTTATTTGCTCTTGCTTTTTTAACTGCGTAATGGCTTCGATGGCTGCATATGGTTTTGAAAAGAAAAATTTTCCGGGAAAAGAATTCTTATTTAAAATTTATATGCTGACATTAATGATTCCGGGGCAGGTAACGATGATTCCTGTATTCATTATTATGAAAAAACTGGGCATGTTAAATACATATTTTGCATTGATTGTAATCATTCTGAATGCTTTTGGAGTTTTTCTGATTCGCCAGTTTATGTCCAGTGTACCGGATGAACTTCTGGAAGCAGCAAAAGTTGATGGATGTCCGGAATACAGAGTGTTTTTAAATATTGTACTTCCGTTAATCAAACCGGTTCTTGTGTCTCTTGTTGTATTCACATTTGTTACTTCATGGAATGATTTCTTATGGCCATTGGTTTCTACGACAGATTCCAGTATGTATACATTAACAGTTTCACTGTCACTGTTAAAAACTCAGTACCAGACAAACTATGGACTGATTCTTGCAGGAGCAACGGTATCATTTATGTTCCCATTTCTTTTGTATGCATTTTTACAAAAGGAATTTGTAGAAGGAATTGCACTTGGTGGTGTAAAAGGTTAGAAAGGCGGATCGTGCAGTATGAAATATTTTAAGATTAAAACAGTTTCAGCTATGGAGAAAGTGTTTGCTTCCAAAGAACCTTCAGGAGAAGGCTGTATGCTGCATATGACGGCATTGAAAGGAGAGACAATCTCCTTTCAGCTGGCATATTACTGGGCAGGAGAAAGAAAAGAACGAGGTAAAGTAGAAATAAGTTCACCGATAAAAGAATATGCTAATGTACGGCTTGTTCAGCTTGTGCCGTGTGAATATCCATGTCACCTGAAACGTGATGATGATTATCTTGTAACAGAGCCGGGATTATATCCGGACCTTTTGACTGAAATTCCAGCTCTTGGATTTCCGATGGTAAGTGGGCAATGGAGAAGTCTCTGGGTGGATGTTGAAATTCCGGAAGAATCGGAAGCAGGCGTATATCCACTGGAAATTCGTATGATACATGATGGAGAATTAGTCGGAAAAGTGGAAATGACGATAGAAATTATCGCCGCTGTATTGCCAAAGCTGTCATTGCTGCATACAGAATGGTTTCATTCAGATTGCCTTGCACAGTATTATGGAGTTCCGATCTTTTCAGAACAATACTGGAATATTGTGGAACAATTTGTGCTTGAGGCAACAAAACGGCATTGCAACATGATCTTAACTCCAATTTTTACCCCTCCGCTTGATACTGCGGTAGGTGGAGAACGTCCAACAGTACAGCTTGTTGATGTATGGGAAGAAGAAAAAGGACAGTACCGTTTTGAATTTGAAAGATTGGAGAGATGGGTTTCACTTTGCAAACGATGCGGAATAGAATATTTTGAAATGTCACATTTGTTTTCACAGTGGGGAGCAGTTGCAGCACCAAAAGTTGTTGGTTACCGCGACGGAGAACTTCAAAAATTATTTGGTTGGGATACAGATGCATCCGGAGAAGAATATGCAGCATTTCTTCACCAATTTTTGACAGCGTTAAAAAAAGAATTAGAACAATTGGGGATTGCAGAGAAAACTTATTTTCATATTTCCGATGAACCGCAGATGTCTCAGCTGGAATCTTACCAGGCAGCAAGGAACGTGGTAGCAGAGGATTTAAAAGACTATGTAATATTTGATGCATTATCCGATTATGAATTCTATCAAAAAGGACTGGTAAGTCAGCCGGTTTGTGCTTTAAATCACATCGAACCATTTTTGAAAGATCGTCCGGAAAAATTATGGGGTTATTATTGTACTGCTCAGTATCAGGATGTTTCCAATCGTTTTATTGCACAGCCCGGACAGCGTACAAGGATACTGGGAGCACAGCTGTATAAGTATAACATAGATGGCTTTTTACATTGGGGATATAATTTCTATAATTCAGAGTATTCTCTGTATGAAATTGATCCGTATAAATGTACAGATGCGGGAGGAGCATTTCCGTCCGGAGATTCGTTCCTTGTATATCCGGGACCGGGCGGAAAACCGGAAGAATCTATACGAATGATGATGATGGATGAAGCTATGAATGATTTTAGAGCTATGAAACTTCTCGAACAACTAGCAGGACGAGAGGCAGTTATGAAATGTATTGAAAGCAGTCCGGAGGAAATAGTTACATTTAGTAAATATCCAAGAAGTATTTCGTATATGATTGCATGCAGAAACCGAATCAATGAGGCGATTCGTCAGGCTTTGTAGAAGAAGCATAATTTGAGAAAATTCCGTTAGTATAATTGGGGTGCAAATGATGAATACTTACGAGAGCATTACTTTGACAGAAGAACTGATTATTACAGAGGCAAAGAAGACATTTTACACTCCGTTGAATAATCCGTATATTTGCAAGTTGGAGCGATATCCGAATGCTGCATTTGGAAGTGAGCAGATTATTAAAATTTCTTTGGAGTCTATGTTGATCAGTATTTTTCGGAGATATACAACAAAAGAACCATTGCTTCTATATGGAACAGATCATCCAATGATGCATCGCAGCAGTGATGAATTTGTTCGACAGGTAACACAGTATATGGATCAGCATCTTGGAGAAAAGCTTACAGTAACACAGATATGTAAAGAGAATATGATCGGAAGATCAAATCTCCAGAAAATTTTTCATGAGAAAAAAGGCTGTGGTGTGATGGAGTACTATGCATATCTTAAAATCGAAGCTGCGAAAAAGTTGATTCGGGAGGATAAATATAATTATTCTCAGATTGCGAATATTCTTGGTTACTCTTCGTATCAGTATTTTTCTTTGCAGTTTAAAAAATATACGCGAATGACTCCGTCGGAATATCATATGTCTATCAAATCTTTTTCGGAGTAATACTTGACGGCGTAAAAGGTTAATTGTATAATAGTTTGAACTGAAAAACTTATCCGCATATAGGACATGCGGATAGGTTTTTTTGCAGTATAGATGTTTGAGAAACAGAACGTAAAAGGAGAGTGTGGTTGTCGTGAATATTGTGGAGTTACTGCTGATTGCAGTCGGACTGTCTATGGATGCGTTTGCTGTGGCAGTATGTAAAGGGCTTTCTATGAAAAAATGCACTGTGAAAAAAGCAATGCTCGTAGGCGCGTGGTTTGGTATTTTCCAGGGGGGAATGCCTCTGATCGGTTATTTTCTTGGCGTGCAGTTTAAAGAAATCATTACATCCATTGATCACTGGATTGCATTTGTATTGTTGGGGATGATTGGTGGAAATATGATTAGAGAAGCTTTCTGTGAAGAAGAGGCAGAGTGTGCTGTACAGCAGGAAAGTCTCGATGTGAGAACAATGTTTGGACTTGCAATTGCCACGAGTATTGATGCGCTTGCAATAGGTGTCACATTTGCATTTTTGCAGGTGAAGATTGTTCCTGCAGTAAGTTTTATCGGAATTGTCACCTTTATTCTATCAGTGATCGGTGTAAAAGTTGGAAATGTATTTGGAGAAAAATACAGCAAAAAGGCCGAAATAGCAGGAGGAGTTATTCTTATTCTGTTGGGAATTAAGATTTTATTGGAACATACAGGAATCCTATGATATACTTGGAGAAGGGAAAAGGAGGATCAGAACTCTTATGAAGTGGAATAGATTTAAATTAAAAACAAAAACAGAAGCGGAAGATATTATTAGCAGTACTCTGATGGAGATCGGAATACAAGGAATAGAGATTGAAGATAAGGTACCGTTGACAGCAATGGAAAAAGAGCAGATGTTTGTTGATATTTTGCCGGATAATGGTCCGGATGACGGAATTGCTTATATCAGTTTCTATTTAGAAGAGGAAGAGGATAAAGAAGAAGTTCTGGCTGCGGTAAGAAGAGAACTGGAAGAGTTGAGAGCATTTATCGATATTGGAGAAGGAAGCATTGAGGAATCACAGACAGAAGATGTGGATTGGGTAAATAACTGGAAGAAATATTTTCATCAGTTCTATGTAGACGACGTATTAATTATCCCATCCTGGGAGGAGGTAAAACCGGAAGACGAAGATAAGATGATTATTCATATTGATCCGGGAACTGCTTTTGGGACAGGAATGCATGAGACTACTCAGCTTTGTATCCGTGCTATTCGCAAATATGTAACAGAAGGCGCAGAAGTTCTTGATGTTGGCTGTGGAAGCGGAATTCTTGGAATGTTAGCGTTGAAGTTTGGCGCAGGACATTCACTTGGTACAGATCTTGATCCATGTGCAATTGATGCGACTCATGAGAATATGGAAGTGAATGGGATTCGGAAAGATCAGTATGAAGTTATGATT
>JAGZJD010000007.1 GCA_018365895.1 Lachnospiraceae bacterium
GGTCGGGTTGAAAGTTTACCGCTGACCGATATGCGGTATATAAATGGTTGGGTTGAAAGTTTAGTCCTTCGCCGAAAGGCGAGGGACTTTTTCCATATTTCCGCAGAGAGGATGGAACAAATGAAGAAAACAGGGTTTTATATCATAAAGGACAAGTTTTTTGACGATATGCCTGATCCGTATCTTAAGGGAAATAAGGCAGGTAATAGACCGCATTATTATTGCTTTGAGGATACTGCTACGGGAATTTATTGGATGATACCGCTTTCCAGCAGAATAGATAAGTTTCGCAAAATAATAGAGAAAAAGGAACAATCAGGGAAGCCTTGCGATATTCTGCATATTGTGAAAATGGATGATAGCCGAGAAAGTGTATTTTTAATACAAGATATGTTCCCGATTACAGAAGAATACATAGAACGAGAGTATACGATTGCTGGGAATCATTTGATGCTGACCAGTGAACACACGGCAAAGGTAATTGAACAGAAAGCAAGAAAAGTTTTGGGAATGTTAAAGCGCGGTGTAAAGTTCATGTCTACACAACCGGATGTACTATCAATATTAGAAAAATTAAAGCAGAAAGAATAGCATTTCATGGCTCTATTTTGGCTCTAATAATTTGGTACGAGAAAAACATCAGATATAATTCAGAGAATATGAACATAAAACAACACAAATGTGTATTGAAAAGTGCCTGGATTACCCTATCCGCACCCGAGTTTGAATAGTTGCTATTGTCGTTTAACAACCTTCGTTATCCTCTTTTAACAAAAGCGTTAGCGTGGGAAGAATGGCAGATAAGAAAAAAATACAGAAGTAATATCAGACCTTAGGGATGAAAATCCTTAGGGTCTTTTTTACGAATCCTGTTCACGGCAGTCGTTGTGATATTGGAAAGAAAGTACGTGGAGGCGCTAAGGGAGTTTGCAAAGCGACAATATTTATATAAAGAACTTGCAAATTCCAGTTCATCTGAGCAAGAGAGGTGTGAAGGTTTTGCGGAATATGCAAGAATTAGATTAAATACTGGTTTTGATAAAAAATTGTAAAATCTTGCGTTGAATTTTATAGAATTTGCTATATACTAGTGGTAGATAGGAGAATTATTTAGAAGAAATTGTTGATGAAATTATAAGAAGCAGAAAAAGCTGGGGGAAATTTGAAAGAAAGACATAATTATATTGCAGCATGTTACAAGGAAGATGTGATTTTACAGAAAGAAAAAGGTTTAGATGTCCAAACTTTTACACACTTGATATTTTATAATATCCTTAGTAAACAATAACAAAGTCTTATCTTTTAGAGGAGCAGGGCAAGTGATGAGAATACAGGAAACAGTAAGAAAGCCGATGACGGAAGCAAAATATCTGAATGTGGATAATACGGACAGATATCGTCCGATCATCCGGCTTTTTTATTTGAAGTATGAAAAGCTGAAGTATTGGCTGTATCAGGAAGAGGTATATGAGGAATTAAAGGAAGATGCATACTTTAGAGAATATGCACCGGAGCAGTGTCAGCAGGACTTGGCAGCTTTGACTGCATGGGGGAATCTGGTAACCATTCAGGATACGAAAAAGGTTGCGACTATTGAGGAGTTTAAGAATAAAAAGTTCCGATATCAGTTATCTGAAGCTACGGTAGAAATTGAACGAATGGTTATCCGGGTAGAGAATCTGTTTATTGAAAGTTCTTCGCTGGAACCAACATTGTTGGAGAGACTTCGTATTAATCTGAGTAAATTTTCTGAAATTGCGAAAGCAGATCAGGAGCATATATATGCATGGTGGAATGATTTGAATAATGATTTTATGCGATTGAATCAGAATTATCAGGATTATATGCGGGAGTTGAACAGTGTAAAGGCAGAAGAAATGATGAAGACGACAGAGTTTCTTGTGTTCAAAGACCGTTTAATTGAGTATTTGAGAAGTTTCGTGAAGAGTCTGCAGGTCAATGCAGCATCTATAGAGCAGTGCCTGAAGAATACAGATAGAGAGGTTTTGAAGTGCCTGCTGGCGGAAGTTGTACAATATGAATTGCTGATCCCGAGAATCGATGTGGAAGTAAAGGAAGGCGGTATAGAACTGCTGTTGACGCTGTTAGGGGTGACAGACGGGACAATTTTAAAAATTTGTGAATACAATGGAGAGAAATGTATTGCGAAAGAATTGCTTCATCAGAAAAAGAAGCGGGCAACGAAACGAATTCTGCAGGGAATGAAGGGAGAATGCTGTAACAATCAATATGAATGCCGATATCGTCAGGAAGGAAAATGTCTTTGCGGCGAAGAAGAAACGAAAGAAATTTTAGAGCGATTTGCAGAAAGAGGAATTGTTAAAAAGTTTGGAAGCTATTATCAATATCAGATTTAAGAAAGCTATTTTCTTTTAGAAAGGGGATTGATGAAATGAGATTGAAGAACATATTAATTGTCGTAGAAGATATTGAGAAATCGAAACAGTTTTATCATGATTTATTTGGATTGGATACGATATTAGAGCAAGAGGGAAATCTAATGTTAACGGAAGGACTTGTGCTTCAGGAGAAGAAGATCTGGAAAGAGGCGTTGGGCAAAGAGGTAATTCCGAACAATAATGCCTGCGCTTTGTATTTTGAAGAAACGGATTTAGATAGGCTTCTTCGGAAACTGGAACACAGCTATCCTTCTGTTCAGTATGTGAATCAGTTAGAAACATTTAGTTGGGGACAAAAAGTGGTTCGGTTTTATGATCCAGATGGTAATCTGATTGAAGTTAGAACTCCTATAGTATAATATAGTGTATATAGAGGAACAGGGGATTATGCAGTGATAGAAACCAGTCAATTAAGAAAAGGGAGATAATTATGTATCGGATTAAAAATTTTATGGAAAATGATGATGTGAATGTAATTGATTCTTTAGGAGCATTTTCGGTAGTAGAATATCAAAAAGATTTGAGTGTGATGCCGGAGACTGCTATGGAAGCATATTATGCAAGTCAGATGAATGTGCGTAAAAGACAGGTTGTCTGTGATGTGGGAAAAGCAAATGTGACAGTGCAGGCAGGAGCGATGCAGTGGATGGTCGGAGATGTGAAGGCGACGACAGGATTGAAAGGTGTGGGAGATTTATTTGGGAAAGCAGTCCGTGGTTCTGTGACGGGAGAATCTGCTATCAAACCGGAGTATACCGGAAGTGGAACGCTTGTATTAGAACCGACTTATAAGCATATTCTCCTGGTAGATTTGGATGACTGGAATGGTTCTATTGTTTTGGATGACGGATTGTTTCTTGCCTGTGAAGCCACATTGAAACATAAGGCAGTGATGCGCTCTAATTTTTCTTCTGCAGTTGCCGGCAATGAAGGTCTGTTTAACCTGGGAATTCAGGGAAGAGGAGTTGTTTGCCTGGAATCACCTTGTCCAAGAGAAGAATTGGTAGAGATTACATTGGAAAAAGATGTTCTAAAAGTAGATGGAAACTTTGCGATTGCATGGAGCGGAAGTCTTGATTTTACAGTAGAACGCTCTGGAAAGAGTTTGATTGGATCCGCGGCATCCGGAGAAGGTCTGGTAAATGTATATCGTGGAACAGGAAAAGTTTTGCTGGCACCTGTGCGGTAATATTTGGAAAAGGGAGGAACGGTATGAATCGAGCGAAGGAAGCATGTCACTGTAAAAATGTGACATATGGAATGATTGAAGATGCTGTGAAAGCGGGGGCAAGTACCTTTGAAGAAGTGCAGCAGATGACAAAGTTTGGGACAGGCTGTGGAAAATGTCAGGATTTTATTCGATGTTTTGTGCGGGATTTGGTAGAGGAGCGTGACCGGTAAATGAAATTATCAGAAATGACAGAATGGATCCGTGAAATTCCATTTCAGGAGATAGAAGGAGTTTCCATTGGGCATGCTGAGAATGATGAGGCAAAGACAGGAGTCAGTGTGCTTTATTTTGAAAATGGAGCACAGACTGGATGCGATATCAGCGGAGGCGGGCCGGCTTCCAGAGAAACACCGCTGACAGATAGTATGACTGCAGACAATCCGCTGAATGCAGTTGTACTTTCTGGCGGGAGTGCATTTGGACTGGCTGCAAGCGATGGAGTTATGAAATGTCTGGAAGAGCGTGGGATTGGATTTGCTACCGGTTATGCGCGTGTACCGCTTGTGTGCCAGTCATGTATTTATGATCTTGGATATGGACGAAATGATGTGCGTCCAGGCGCTGAGATGGGGTATGCAGCCTGTGAGCGCGCATTGAAAGGCAGTGATACTAAGATGGGAAATGTTGGCGCCGGTATTGGAGCCAGCGTTGGAAAATTATGTGGAATGTGTCAGGCATCCAAGTCAGGTCTTGGAATTCATGCAGTTCAGATGGGAGCATTAAAATTTGCGGCAGTTGTTGTTGTGAATGCATTTGGCGATGTGTATGATCCGGACAGCGGGGAAAAACTGGCAGGTTTGATGGATTCGAAGCGTGAGAGTTTTGAGGATATCGGAAGACAGTTTTGCCAGATGGTAATGGCGCCAACAAGTTTGTTTCAAACAGCGGAAAATAAAGAGAAAGTCTGGAATGATGAGGCACGGATGAATACGACAATCGGTTGTGTGATAACCAATGCCAAGTTCGATAAGGCGAAACTAAATAAAATTGCGTCAATGACAAGAAATGCTTATGCCAGATGTATTGAACCGGTTGGAACGATGGCAGATGGAGACAGTATTTATGCATGCAGTATCGGAACAGAGACGTGTGATATAAATCTTGCGGGATTTCTCAGTGAAAAAGTGATGGAACAGGCGATTGTGAAAGCGGTCCGTATGTCAGTGATTCCGGAGGAAGAATTTCTGGGACATTGCTAAATCCAAATGAAAATTGTTACAATGCGACAAAGGGAATATGGAGAGAGTGAAGGAGATAAGAACGAATATGGCAGAACAAATCTATTTTGATAATGGGAGTACGTCATTTCCAAAGGCGCCCGGAGTTGCAGAGGCAATGTTTGAACATTTGAAGAAGGGTGCTTACAACATTAACCGGGGAAATTATGAAGGAGCATATGATGTAGCAGATATGGTATTGGATACAAGAGAATTGTTGGCAGAACTTTTTCATGCAGAAGATTCCCGACATGTAATTTTTACGCCGGGAATTACCTGGTCATTAAATATGTTTTTGAAGGGTTTTTTAAAACCGGGAGATCATGTGCTGACAACTTCTATGGAGCATAATGCAGTAATGCGCCCATTGACACAGCTTAGAAAAATCGGTGTGACATATGATATGGTACCTGCAAATGCAGAAGGAACTGTAGCAGTGGAGGAATTTATTGCCAGAATAAGAGAGAATACGAAGGCTGTAATCGTACTCCATGCGTCTAATGTATGCGGGACAGTGATGCCGATTCGGGAGATTGGAGCGATGTGCAAAGAATACGGATTGTTCTTCGCTGTGGATACTGCGCAAAGTGCAGGAACGATTCCGGTTGATATGCAGTTGGATGGAATTGATTTTCTGGCATTTACAGGGCATAAAGGGCTTCTTGGACCACAGGGAATCGGAGGTTTTATTATTTCTGAATGTCTGAATAGGGAGATGGAAGCGTTTGTTTCCGGAGGCACGGGAAGCCATTCAGATCTTTTGGAAGTGCCGGAAGAATTGCCCGACAAATATGAGAGTGGAACGATGAATCTGCCTGGTATCGCAGGGCTTCACGCAGCGCTGCTGTATTTGAAAGAAACTGGAGTTGAGGAAATTCATCGCAAAAAAATGGAATTGACAGAATACTTTTTGCAGCAGGTAAAGGCATATCCAACTGTACGGGTGATAGGAAAGAAAGGAATATCAGAGAGGGTAGCGGTTGTATCACTTGACTTTATTGGTCGGGATAATGGGATGATTGCATTTGAACTGGAGCAGAAATACGGTATTATGACAAGAGTCGGACTTCACTGTGCGCCGATGGCACATCAGAGTCTGAATACCTTTCTGGAAGGAACGGTACGATTTGCGTTTGGAGTCTCTAATAAAAAAGAAGAGATTGATGTCTGTATGAGGGCTTTCCGAGAGATGGGATGCTGATAAGATGATATAGAAATAACAGATAAATTCAGGAATTCTATAATAAAAATCAATGGGAGAAATAAAGCTCTGTATTGGAAGAACTGCCGGAAACATGGTACTCTAATAATAATAGAAAGTATGAAAAAGCAGGAGCTTTTTCGATGTATACGTTAGGAGGACATAAAAATGGCAGATTATCACAAGATGTGGGAAGAGTTAGGAATGGATCTGGAAACACACGATCAGCTTTGCGAAGTATTGCCGCAGGCATTTGGTGATGTATATCTTTCCCAGGAAAACCGACCGGAGAATATGGATTATTATGATTTTGTTGTGGCAGAAATTCATGGTGTACGTCCGGCAGAACTGATTGAACATCAGAAGAAAGGCGGAAAAGTGTTTGGAACTTTCTGTGTATATGTGCCGGATGAGATCGTGTTTGCTGCGGATGCGATTGCAACAGGTCTTTGCGGAGGTTCTCAGTTTTGGGTTCCGGGAGGTGAAAAGGTACTTCCGAACAATACTTGTCCGCTGATCAAAGCATCGGTAGGAGCAAGACTGGATCGCACTTGTCCGTTTTTTAGGATTGCAGATATGTATGTAGGAGAGACGACTTGTGACGGCAAGAAGAAAGCCTGGGAAATTCTGGCGGGAGATGTGCCGATCCACGTTATGGATTTGCCGCAGATGAAGCGTGCGAAAGATGTGGAAGCATGGGCAGATGAAATCCGCATTTTTAAAGAAGTTGTTGAAAAAGAGACCGGAAATGAAGTGACAGCGGAGAAACTTGGAGCAGCCATCTGTCTGATCAATGAGAAGAGAAAAGCGTTGTCCAGATTATATGAACTTCGCAAAAATGAAAATCTTCCAATCAGTGGTAAAGATGCGCTTTTGATTTCCCAGATTGCATTCTATGATGATCCGACAAGATTTACTCAGATGACAAATAAACTTTGTGATGAACTGGAACAGCGCGTGAAAGAAGGCGTCAGCGTATTTCCGGCTGGAACAAAGAGAATTATGCTTACCGGAACACCGCTTGCAATTCCGAACTGGAAGCTTCATAATCTTGTTGAAACGAGCGGAGGTGCTATTGTCTGTGAAGAAATGTGTACCGGAACACGGTATTTTGAAAATCTTGTGGATGAGACAAAAACAACGGTTGATGAACAGATCCATGCAATCGCAGAGCGCTATATGAATATTAACTGCGCATGCTTCACACCGAACAGCGGACGTGTAGATGATATTTTAAGGCTGGCAAAAGAGTACAAGGTAGACGGTATTATTGATGTAAATCTGAAATTCTGTAATTTATATGATACAGAAGGATATCTGGTGGAAAAGGCAATGAATGAAGCCGGCATTCCGGTACTCGGTATTGAGACAGATTATACGGACAGTGATGCGCAGCAGCTTCGAACAAGAATCAGCGCATTTATTGAAATGCTCAATAACTAGTGGTAGAATGGTATGAAAGAAACGGTGCATTATGTATTGTTCCCGAATCATGACAATGGAATGCGTCTCCACCGCGCGCTGCGGGCAGCAGGGCTGAAGTCTCAGATTTCACCAACGCCCAGGCAGGCAAGCAAGTGCTGCGGAATTTCTCTGATTGTAAAAGAAGAGGAGTTGGAGCAGGTAAAGGCGTGTATTCGGGAGAAGGGTGTGGAGATAATTGGGATTACAGCCCTTGAAAAAGATGTGAATCCAAACAGAGATCAGTATTGTTAAAAGGAGGAAAGAAAGATGAATCAGGAAGCGGTTAATTTTGTAAAAGAAAAAACAGAAGAACTGATTGCTGCATTTTCCTGCAGTGCAGAGGCAAAAGCAGCAGCACAGGCCTGGCTTGATGCACTTGGAACAGAGCGTCAGGAAGAAGAGACAAAGAAATATATTACAGAGCTTGAGGAAGATATCGTGACGGTGGATGGCCTGATCGCATTTGCAGAGTCAGAAGCAGGTGCAGGTGTATTTGGTGCGGATCATGCAAAAGAAGTGGCAGCCCACGCAAGGGAAATCAAAGCAGCAGGAGCAAAATACTGTGATTGTCCGGCATGTGCAGCGGTAGAAGCAATTTTGGAGAGAAAGGATCTGCTGTAAGAACGATAAAATGATAAAAAAACGGAGAGAGCGAGATAAGCTCTTTCCGTTTTTTCTTGTGGAGTCTGTTTCTAATGGTGCAATTCCTTTTCTTCTTCTGTTGCTAAAAGCTCAGACAGGGTGTCTTCGCTGATGTTTTCACTGATATTTAGAAAATCATATTCCGGTTCTTCCTTCAGTGAGTTGAGAAGAGTCTTCTTTATTGTGCTGCCAAAAGCTGTATCGACAGACTTTGTTTTGATATGGCGATAGAGTGGAGAGGCATTCAGATCCCATTTTTTTGAAAGTGAGCGAATCATTTGAAGGAAAGTTTTCAGTGTTTTGATTCTTTCTTTTTTGGCACAGTGGAGCTGAAAATGAGCTACATAGGCTGCATACTCCCATTGATCCAACGCCGTTGCAGTCGATTTGGAAACATTTGCAATATATTCGGCATCTTCATTCCGCTGTTCCTTGAGTGCAATTTCTAAAAGTGTTATAAGTGTACAGTGCAGTTCGGAAGCCTGTGACAGCAGTTTTTCTTCGGCCAGCTTTGCGGCGTCGCTGTAGCGTTCGCTGGCAATGAAGAGATTCGCCTGCAGCTGTTTTTTATCTGTCCAGATAGCATCCGGCAGCTGATCGATCAGTGTCTGTGCCTGCTCATACTCTTTACGTTCGATGTATTTGGAAATGAGCTGTGCCTGTGCCTGACTTCTGACATTAAGATCATTACTTTCAGCGGCGCGAAGAAAAAGGTTTTCGATTTTTTCCTGATATTGTTCTGTGTCTTTAGAAGGATGTCCCTTCTTATAAATAAGGCATCCTTCCAAAAAGAGAGCGCTGTTTAAAATCAAAGAATCACAAGTCGGAAAGAGGCGGATTTTCTCTAAGGCTGTATCGTAAGCGGTTTGAAATCCGTCTTGGTCTGCAATTGCGGATAAATCATTGAGAAATAATGCAATTTCCCGGTCAGTGAGTGTCTCGTGAAAAGAAAGCAGCGTGTTCAGATCAGTATGCAGCAATCTTGCCAGTGGAGGTAAAAGGGTAATATCCGGGTAAGAAGTTCCTTTTTCCCATTTGTTCACAGCAGGCGTCGATACGCCAAGATATTTTGCGACCTGTTCCTGGGTCAGTTTCTGTTCGATACGTTTTTGTTTAATCATTTCATTTATTTTCATATGCTACCTACCTCATGCATTGATTCCATGCGTTAAACCAGATTCCTGTTTGTTGATTTTTCATATAGTTATTATATCAAGCAGCAGGAAACGCCACAATTGATTGTATGTTCATTTTTGAATAGAAAATTTAACTGTTAGTTTATTTCACTGTTTGTTGCGGCACGATCAAGGCAGAACGGAGATTCCTTATGCATTTCCAATAAGAAGTATGGCAATAAAGGCAAGCATGAGTGTTGTGGCAGTGAATGCCAGGAGGTTTATGATGGCATTGGTGTGCTTTTTGAATATTTTTGAAAAGATCCAATATAGGATAATACCTATGATTCCTCCGAAGGTATTATTGATCAGATCTGTAATATCACAGGCGCCGACTGCAAGAAGAAACTGAAAGAGTTCCAGACCAAGACTTATGAAAAATGCCGGAAGTACTTTAATGAAAAAAGAACATTCCGGGAGCAGCATACAGGCATAAATCCCGCAAGGAATAAAAATCAGTATGTTGTTTAAGAGCTCAGATAAATCAATAGCGCCGTTAGAAATCGCAGATGCAGAAAATGGAATGAGATTCATGCTGCGTGGCTGGCGAAAAGAGAGGATGGACAGATCCATTTTAAATAAGATAATCCAGATCAATGCGGCAAAATAAATACCAAACAAAAATATGGTTATTTTTTTGTTCTGAAGTTTCATGTAATTTTCCTCTTGAGTTATGAGATTCTTCGCAAAGCATTGTAACATAAGAAAAGAGAATACTTCAATAATGAAACGGATACGATTTTCTAAAGAAATTCATACAATTTTCTTAAGATCTTTTGATTTATTTATAGAAAATTTATGACTGACAGTCAATTTGTTAAAAGTTTATTAAATTGAAAATGAAGTAGTTGACTTTTAGTCATTTTAAGCGTATACCATAGTATGAAATAAATGACTATTAGTCATAAATGGAAAGGGTGTATGAAAATGATGGTAAAGATAGGTAAGAAAATTGCCAAATGGAAATGGTTTTTCTTCCTGTTGGCGATTGTGTTGCTTGTTCCGGCTGGAATTGGTATATCGCGTACAAAGGTAAACTATGATATTTTGAGTTATCTTCCGGAAGATCTGGAAACAGTCAAAGGACAGGAAATCATGGTAGATCAGTTCGGAACAGGTGCATTTTCTATGGTGGTTGTAGAGGATATGCCGTTGAAGAATGTGGCTGCTTTGAAAGAAAAGATCGAAGGAATTGATCATGTAGAGAAGGTACTCTGGTATGACAGCGTGGCAGATCTTTCCATGCCGGCAGATATGCTTCCGAAAAAGATCCGGGACGTATTATTTCAGGGAAATGCTACGATGATGGCGGTTATGTTTGATGATACGACTTCTTCAGATACTTCTATGGAGGCTGTAAGTCAGATGAGGAATCTCGTTGGAAAAGAGTGCTTCATCAGCGGTATGACAGGAATTGTTACAGATATTAAAAATCTGTCATTGAAAGAGATGCCAATGTATGTTGTCATTGCAGCAGTCCTTTGTCTCATTGTACTGGGACTTACAATGGAATCTTTCGTTGTTCCGGTATTATTTCTAATCAGTATTGGAGCTGCGATTTTATACAATCTGGGAAGCAATCTCTTTCTCGGGGAGATTTCTTATATTACACAGGCGTTGACAGCGGTACTTCAGCTTGGTGTGACGATGGATTATTCTATCTTCCTTCTGAACAGTTATGAAGATAATAAGCTTCGTTTTCCGGGACAGAAAGAACGGGCTATGGGGCATGCGATTGCAAATACATTTAAATCTGTTGTTGGAAGTTCTGTTACGACGATCGCAGGTTTTGTAGCACTTTGCTTTATGACATTTAAGCTTGGAATGAATATTGGTATTGTCATGGCAAAGGGCGTTGTAATCGGTGTGTTTTGCTGTGTTACACTCCTTCCGTCTATGATATTGATCTTTGATAAACTGATTGAAAAAACAAAGCATAAAGCATTGATCCCGAATATGGATCGGATTTCTGCATTTATTACAAAGCACGAGAAACTCTGGCTTGTGATTTTCCTGATTCTGATCGTGCCTGCAGTTTACGGAAATAATAATGTAAAGGTATATTACAACATTGATAAGTCACTTCCGGCATCTCTTGAGAGTAATGTGGCGAATAAGAAGCTACAGGAAGATTTTAAAATGAATAACGTGCACATGGTGCTTGTGAAAAATGGCATGAGCAGTAAAGAGAAAGAAAGCATGTTAAATCAGATTGAGAAAGTAGACGGAGTAAAATGGGCGTTAGGACTTGATTCTATTATTGGTCCAGGAGTTCCATCTTCGATGATTCCGTCTGACATAAAAGAACTGATGCAAAGTGATGAGTACGAGATGGAATTTATCTGTTCCAAATATAAGACGGCGACAGATGAAGTTAATAAACAAATTGATGCTATTGATAAAATCGTGAAATCTTACAGCAGAGGCTCTATGGTAATCGGGGAAGCGCCTCTGACAAAAGATCTCGCTGATGTTACAGATATCGATTTGAGAAACGTTAATATAATTTCTATCGCAGCCATCTTTTTGATTATTATGTTTGTGTTCAAATCCATTTCGCTTCCGGTCATTCTTGTAGCAGTTATTGAGTTTGCGATTTTTGTGAATATGGCAATTCCGTTCTATACCGGTACGGAACTTCCATTTGTGGCAAGTATCGTAATTGGAACGATTCAGCTGGGAGCTACGGTAGACTACGCGATTCTGATGACGAGCCGTTACCAGAAAGAAAGATATCGTGGCAGAAGTAAGATGGATGCGATCAGTATTGCACATAAAACTTCGATGAAGTCGATTATGATTAGTGGTATTAGTTTCTTTGCTGCAACTTATGGTGTCAGCCTGTATTCACAGGTAGATATGATCGGTTCTATCTGTACCCTGCTTTCCAGAGGTGCAGTTATCAGTACAATTGTTGTAATTTTTGTACTGCCGGCAATGTTTATGGTATTTGATCCGGTGATCGTTAGAACTTCTATCGGTTTTTTGCCAAAAAAAGAGAAGAAACAGCAGACGGAAAGGAAGGAAACTTGTTATGAATAGAAATCAGAATTGGAAAAAACATATGGCTATGATTGCGGCAGCATCAGTCTCTGTATCAGGTTGTGGGATGTGTGTAATGGCTGCAGATCAGGATGAAACGAATGCAAATAGACAGTATAAAGATGAATCTGTTTATGTGAATACAGGAGCAGATGGAAGCGTAGAGAAAATTACAGTCTCTGACTGGCTGAAAAATGAAGAAGCAAAGGAAAAAATAGAAGATCAGTCTTCGCTTTCCAATATCCAGAATGTGAAAGGAGAAGAAACATTTGCACAAAATGGAGAAGCTCTTGTATGGGATGCAGCAGGAGAAGATATTTATTATCAGGGAGAAAGCCAAAAGGAACTTCCGGTAACGATGAAGATTACTTATACATTGGACGGAAGAGAAATGACACCGGAAGAGATGGCAGGTAAGAGCGGCCATATGGAAATGAAGATTACTTATACAAACCGGACGCGCCAGATGGTAGATGTAAATGGAACGCAGACAGAAATGTGCGTACCATTTTTGATGCTGACAGGAGGCATTTTTCCGACAGAGCATTTCAAAAATATTGAGATTGACCACGGAAAAGTAATCTCTGATGCAAGCAGACAGATTGTGGCAGGAGCAGTACTTCCGGGATTGACAGAAAGCCTTGATCTGACAGATGAGGATACGCTTGAAATTCCGGAGAGTTTAACAATTACGGCAGATGTAACAGAATTTGAAATGGGTTCTATTTTTACGGTGGGCAGTGCAGATGCATTTGCAGAGCTTGGATTAAGTGATGCGGACAATCTGGATGAACTAACGGATAAAGTAAATGAATTGACAGATGCTTCACTTAAGCTTGTAGACGGCAGTTCTACACTGGCAGACGGAGTACGGACATTAAAAGAAAAATCATCTGAATTTGCTTCAGGAATCGATACACTGGCAGCGGGAGCCAGCCAGGTAAATACAGGCGCCAAAACATTGTACGGAGGCCTACAGACTTATACATCGGGAACTGGACAGCTAGTGGAGGGAGTAGCAGCTTATACAGAGGGCGCTTCTACACTGTCTGATGGAATTGCAGCATATGTCGAAGGTGTTGGAACAATTCAGCAGGGAGCGAATCAGAAACTTCCGGTATTATCAGAAAATGTGAGAAAATTGTCAGAAGGAATTACTGCTTTTCAAAATCAGGCGTTTGGAGAAAAAGGACTGGAGGCTGGAGCAGAGCAGCTTGCTGTTGGAGCAAAGAAGATTTATGAAGAAACAAAACAGCTTGCGCCAATGATGAGTGCTGAAAATTTGAAAACATTATCAAAACAAATGAAGTTACTTGGAAAGGGATTAACTACTGCAAAGGAAGCAATTACTCAAGCTGCTTCCGGAATTGAAAACGGGGCGAAAGCGATGCAGGAAGCCGGAGCAGGAATGAATACATCAGGCAAGCAGCTAACAGAACTTAGCAAGGTGTTGACAACCGCTTCTGGTGCGATAAATCAATCTGTGGCAGAAGTTAATGCAAAACTTCAGGCAGCAGAGACAGATACACAGAATCAGGTAAATGCAGCGCTTGCAAAAACAGAGCAGGAAGCAAATGAAAAACTGCAGGCGCAGACAGATGAAGTAAATGCACGTGCAGAAAAAGCAGCGGAAGAAGTAAAAAGTCAGCTTCTTGCTGCAGGCACAGACGAAGCTGTAGCAGAAGCGGCAGCGGCAACAGTGCGAAATGAAGTAAGCGCTTCTGCCGCTACAGTGGAAGTGGGAAGTGTATCTGTAGATCTTCCGGAAGTATCTGTCGCAAATCCGTTTGCAGAGGGAGGCCAGGTGGCACAGGCGCTGCAGGGAGCATCGGCATCTCTTACAGCCGGTGCAGCAAAGCTTGAAGCCGGTGGAACAGCTCTGACAGAGGGGGCAAAAAAACTCGGAAAAGACAGTGAACTGATAAAAGGCTTGACAGAAGGGGCTGCACAGATGGATGAGGCAGCGGCAAAAATGGAAGCTATGTCACAAATGCTAGAGAATGCGGGAGATCCGGCAAAACAGTTAGTAAATGGCCTAGAACAGTTGTCAGAGGGAGCGGATGCATTGAAAGCAGGTACAGGAAATGCGGCAGAGGCAGTGGGTAAATTGACGGACAATTCAATTTTATTGGCATCTAAGACAGAAGAAGGTGTCAATCAGCTTCTTGGCGGATTCCAGACACTTCAGGCTAATGACAGCCAGCTGTTAAGCGGAAGCAACATTCTGAAAATGTCAGGAAAGGATTTGATTGTTGGGGCGAATAAGTTAAAAGAAGGAACACCAACACTTTTGACAGGAGCTTTGGCCCTTACAGATGGAACTTCTCAACTTGCAGAGGGTACTGATACATTGAAATCCGGTACATCTAAACTTCTTTCAGGAATAGATGAATTGTCAGAAGGAGCAGATAAACTGGCAGACGGTATGAAAGAATTTAACGAAGAAGGAATCGAGAAGATTTCGGATGTGCTTACCGGAGATCTGGAAAATGTATTCGATCGCTTGAAGAGTCTGGCAGATCTTTCAGAAAACTATGAATCGTTCAGCGGAATTTCGGAAGATATGTCCGGTGAAGTGAAATTTATTTTTGAAACAGAAACTGTAGAGGTAAATAAGTAGAGCAATACTATAGGAAAAAGCATTGGGAAAACTGGTTTGGCATGGTTGCCAAACCGGTTTTTTTGTTTTATGATAAATAGGAAAGACAAAAAGGGGATAAGAACAATGGTAGATGTTGGAGTAATTCATGGCCGTTTTCAGATACTGCATTTAAAGCACATGGAATATCTGCTTGCGGCGAAAATGAGATGTAAGAAATTATATGTGGGAATCAGCAATCCGGATGATTCTTATATTAAAGAAAGTGAAAATGATAAAAAACGTTCTAAAAAAACGGCAAACCCACTCACATATTATGAGCGAATGGAGATGATTCAGGCAGCGCTGCTTGATTTTGGTGTGAAGAGAGAGGAATTTGATATTATTCCGTTCCCGATTAACCGTCCGGAATATATTTTACAGTATGCGCCGAAAGATGCCACATTTTTCATGAGTATCTGTGATAAGTGGGGAGAGGAAAAGAAGAAGCTATTGGAAGATCTCGGAGTGAAAGTAGAAGTTCTCTGGAATCGTCCGGAAGAGGAGAAGGGAACTACGGCAACGGAGGTCAGAAGTAAGATTGTTTGCAACCTTCCGTGGAGTCACCTTGTACCTCGGACAACTTATGAATATGTTGTGACACATGACTTGGATGAAAGAATCAAGCGTCTGACAGAAGAAGAGATGCTTGAAGAAAAAGAACAGCAGGAGAAAGAGCGCCGGGAGAACACACTGCAAGAAAAAGAGGAAGAAGCGAACGTATGATAGCGGTATATCTGTTTCCGTTGTATGTACTCGTCAATCTGTATGTATTTCGATGGGGAATCCGCTATATGAGCTCCTGCAGCAGGCATTTTAAGAAAAAGTGGATCAGAATTTTCATCGGAATCGTATATACATTTTCTGCATTGTCTCTCGGAATTGGATTTTTCCTGAAACCTTCTATGGCGCAGAGATTTTTCAAATGTTTTGGGAATTACTGGCTTGGTGTTTCTCTTTACATGATTCTTGTGATTGTTATCGTAGATTTGGGACGTTTTTTCCTGAAACGAATACGCTGGATTCCACAAGAAAAACTTCGTTCCCGCAGAACCTTTGTAATTACAGGAACATGCTGCGTGATTCTGATTGCATCTGTTTCCGTGTATGGGGTACTTCATGTGCGCCATATCCGGACTACCTCCTATGAGGTAACTGTAGAAAAAAGGTGTGCCGGAAGAGAAGAACTGAAGATTGCTCTTGTAGCAGACATTCATCTTGGATACAGTATTGGCACATGGCAGATGCGTGAGATGGCAAAGAAGATCAACGCGCAGCAGCCGGATCTTGTATGTATTGCAGGAGATATTTTTGACAATGAATACGAAGCGCTTGATGATCTGAAAGAATTGATTCAAATTTTCCGGAGTATCGAAAGCACATATGGGGTGTATGCGTGCTATGGTAACCATGATATTCAAGAGAAGATTCTGGCAGGATTTACATTTGACAGCGACCGGAAGAAAATGAGTGATGAACGAATGGATAGGTTTCTGGAAGAGGCAGGAATTATACTGTTGAGGGATGAAGCAGTTTGTATTGATGAAGCGTTTTATCTTTGTGGAAGACCTGACGCGAAAGTGCCGGGCAGAGGTATAGAAAAGCGAAAAACCCCTAAAGAATTAATTGAGGGATTGGATCTGTCTAAACCGCTTATTGTAATTGATCATGAGCCGAGTGAGCTTCAAGAACTGGCAGATGCTGGAGTTGATATAGATCTATGCGGTCATACACATAATGGACAGATGTTTCCGGGAAATCTTATCATGCCGTTTCTGTGGGAGAATCCGTACGGCTATTTGGATAAAGATGGGATGCACAATATTGTTACATCCGGAATTGGATTGTTTGGACCGAATATGAGGGTTGGAACAGATAGCGAGATCGTTATGATTGATGTGAACTTTCAGTCAGAGAGCAAGTAGCATTAATAGAGAAAAGAATTTAAAAAAACAAGATAGAAACGAATGAAAAGGCAGATACGAGATGCGAATGCATTGGTATCTGCCTTAATTGCATGTAAATGTTATGCCTCACCGGTCAGTGTCACAACTGCATAAGAATGGCCGGTGTATGGTAAGAATTTTTCTAAAATATCGGCTGTTTTAAGATTGAGACTGCTTGTGTTGATGCAAGGATGGCATCCGATCACATCCTGTTTCAGCAGATCTTCATCAATGACTAGCTGAACATGGTGTTCCGGATCGTTCATAAGACCGAGAATGCTTGCAGAACCAGGCGTTGTGTTAAGATATTGCTCCATATATTCCGGCTCTGCAAAAGACAGGCGGGAAATACCAAGCTGCTTGGAAAGCTCTTTTGTAAGAAAACGTTTGTCTCCCGGCATTAAGAGCAGATAAAAATTGGTTGCCTGGCGGTTGCGAAGAAAGAGATTCTTGCAGATCTGTGCGCCAAGTAATGTTTCAATGGCAGCGCAGTCTTCAATGGTATCTGCGTGCTCGTGGTCAATTCTGGTATATGGAATCTGAAGTTGTTCTAATAGTTCATATACCCGCATTTCTTTTTCAAGACGTCCTTCAGCGGATGGGGCGGTTGTGTATAATGTCTTATCGATATACATAAATATCCTCCTTTATCCAAGTATGATTTCGTATAGTAATTTGGGAAAAGTATAGCATAATCGCTTGTGTAAAGTCAATTCAGGACGTATAATGTACAAGAAACTGCCACCGGTTAAATTGGCAGCAGAGAAAGGAAGAAGAGAGCATATGTTTCGATTATTACCGTATTTAAAAAGGTATAAAAAAGAGAGTATTATCGGGCCGCTATTTAAGTTGCTTGAGGCATGTTTTGAATTAATCGTTCCCCTTGTCATGGCAGATATTATTGATGTAGGGATTAAGAATCAGGACATAGGATATATATTGAAAATGGGAGGCGTTCTTGTATTTCTTGGTGTGCTTGGGCTTACTTGCTCGCTGACTGCGCAATATTTTGCAGCAAAGGCAGCCATTGGATTTGGAACAGAGCTTAGGCATGATCTGTTTGCACATATTGAAGCACTTTCTTATACAGAAATTGATCAGGCCGGAAGCTCTACTCTTGTAACACGCATGACAAGTGATATCAATCAGGTACAGTCAGGAGTAAATCTGGTGCTGCGTCTGCTCCTTCGCTCCCCGTTTATTGTAGTGGGAGCTATGGTAATGGCGTTTACGATTGATTTTCAGGCTGCACTCGTATTTGTCGTAGCGGTGCCGCTTCTGGCGATTGTTATTTATGGTATTATGCTGATAACAATTCCGCTTTATCGAAACGTACAAAAAGGATTGGATCAGGTGCTTCTGACAACAAGAGAAAATCTGGCGGGCATTCGTGTGATTCGGGCATTTCGCACGCAGAAGGAAGAGCAGAAGCAGTTTGAGAAAGAAAGTGGCATGCTCATGCGAATGCAGATGCTTGTTGGCAAGATTTCGGCAGCGCTCAATCCGATGACTTACATTATTGTAAATGCGGCAACAATTGCAATTGTCTGGGTTGGCGGAAAAAGAGTGTTTGGAGGAAGTATTACTCAGGGAGAAGTGATTGCTCTTGTCAATTACATGACACAGATTCTGATTGCGCTTGTAGCATTGGCGAATCTCATCGTGTCTTTTACAAAAGCGCTGGCATCGGCAGGACGTGTCAAGGAAGTGTTTGCGTTAAAGCCGAGTATCTGCTCCGGCATTGGAGCTGGTCGGACAGAAAGCAAGGAGGCAAATTCGTCTGGGCGTGAAGCGGAAGATACATGCGGAAACGAAACACAGGAGGCGCCGGCAGTGGAAATGGATCATGTAAGCTTTACCTATGCAGGAGCAAAGGAGGAGGCGCTCAGTGATATTACGTTTTCTGCAAAGAAAGGGGAAGTAATCGGAATCATTGGCGGTACAGGATCCGGTAAGTCTACGCTTGTGAATCTGATTCCGAGATTCTATGATGCGACAGCCGGATGTGTAAAAGTAAATGGAATACTGGTAAAAGAAAGTTCTCTGGAAACTTTGCGGAAACGGATTGGAGTTGTTCCGCAAAAGGCTGTTCTGTTTCATGGCACAATTCGGGATAATTTGCGTATGGGAAAGGAAAACGCTTCGGAAGAAGAGATGATGCAGGCGCTGACAACTGCCCAGGGCAGAGAAATTATTGAAGGGAAAAAAGACGGATTGGACACCGTGGTCAGTGAAGGCGGAAAGAATCTGTCCGGTGGACAGAGACAGCGTCTGACGATTGCGAGGGCGCTTGTGAGACAACCGAAGATTTTAATTCTGGATGATAGTGCATCTGCACTTGATTTTGCTACAGATGCGAAACTTCGCAGGGCAATCGCAGAGGATACCGAAGGAATGACGGTGTTTATTGTATCGCAGCGGGCAGCCTCTATTATGCAGGCAGATCAGATTCTTGTTATGGATGATGGAAGAATCGCAGGAAAGGGAACACATCAAGAACTTCTGGCATCCTGTCAGGTGTATCAGGAAATCTGTTATTCTCAGCTTTCGAAAGAGGAGGTGGAACATCGTGCGTAAACAGGAGGAGACAATAAAGAAAATATTAAAACGAATCCGTCCTTATCGATTGTTTGTAGTTTGTTCTTTAATATTTGCGGTAATAACTGTCGGAACAACTTTATATGCTCCGATTCTGGTAGGAGATGCTGTAGACTGTATTTTGGCAGAGGGAAAGGTTGATTTTGAGGCGATTTTGCATATTTTGAAAAAGCTTGCGGTAATCATTTGTATGACCGGAGCGGCTCAGTGGCTTATGAATCTGTGCAATAACAGGATTACTTACTGTGTGGTGAAAGATGTAAGAACAGAGGCTTTTGCGAAACTTCAGGTGCTTCCGTTAAAATATGTGGATTCACATCAATATGGTGAGACGATCAGCCGGATCATTACGGATGTGGAACAGTTTTCCGATGGACTTTTAATGGGGTTCACACAGCTTTTTACAGGTCTTGTTACAATCTTTGGGACTCTTGGTTTTATGCTGGCCATTAACGTACAGATATCTCTTGTAGTTATTTTGATTACACCGTTGTCCTTATTTGTGGCAAGCTTTATTGCAAAACGAACTTATACGATGTTCCAAAAACAATCTGAGACAAGAGCAGAAATGACAGCGCTCGTAGATGAAATGGTAGGAAACCAGAAGGTCGTGCAGGCTTTTGGGTATGGCGGACGAGCAACGGAGCGGTTTGATGAAATTAATGTCAGACTTCAAAGCTGCAGTTTGAAAGCAACCTTTTTTTCATCCATTACGAATCCAAGCACAAGGTTTGTAAATGGACTTGTATATGCAGGAGTAGGAATTGTGGGAGCAGTTATGGCTATGGGAGGCGCTATTACTGTTGGACAGCTTTCATGCTTTTTGACATATGCCAATCAGTATACAAAGCCATTTAATGAGATTTCTAGCGTAGTAACAGAGCTGCAAAATGCCATTGCCTGTGCGAAGCGTGTGTTTGACTTTATGGAAGAACCAGCAGAAGAACCAGATGCACCTGGAGCAGCTGCGCTAAAAGAAGTTGATGGCAGCTTAAAACTGACAGATGTATCCTTCTCTTATCAGCCGGAAGTGCCTTTGCTTCAAGAGCTTAACCTTGAGGTGAAAATGGGAGAGAAAATTGCTATTGTTGGTCCTACAGGATGCGGTAAGACAACGCTGATCAATCTGTTGATGCGGTTTTATGAGATTGATGCAGGGAAGATTATGTTAAGTGGCCATAACATTGCCGATATACAAAAAGATAGTATGAGAGCTCAGTATGGTATGGTACTTCAGGAAACATGGCTGAAGACGGGGACTATTGCAGAAAATATTGCCTATGGGTATCCGGAGGCTTCACGAGAACAGATTATTGAGGCAGCGAAGGCAGCTCATGCACACAGTTTTATCAAGCGTATGCAGGATGGATACGATACGAAGATTACGGAGGAAGGAGGCAATCTTTCACAGGGACAGAAACAGCTGCTTTGTATTGCAAGAGTGATGCTGAATTTGCCGCCGATGCTGATTCTTGATGAGGCAACTTCTTCGATTGATACGCGAACAGAAATTAAGATTCAGGAAGCTTTTCAACGAATGATGAAGGGGCGCACAAGTTTTATTGTAGCGCATCGGCTTTCGACAATTAAAGAGGCTGATACAATTCTTGTGATGAAAGAGGGAAATATTATCGAACAGGGAAGTCACGAAGAATTACTTCAAAAAAATGGATTTTATAAAAAATTGTATGAAAGTCAGTTTTAAACTGTTCCGGAAGGCAGAGATGACGGCAGAAAGCTGATAGATATTTGATGTCTGGCAGAACAAAATTGCGACAAAAGAGGAAGCCCGGCACATCGGAGAGAGATGTGTCAGACTTCCTTTTTGCTTAAGAGAGAGATGATGATTCTGTCATAGCTTTGTGTTCGGCGTCAATTTCTTTGAAACACTGTAAAACATTCCAATGCTGATTTGTCTGTGTGAGGATTGCCTTGTGAGGAATTGGTCCGATTTTATTTCGGCGCATTCCAGCAAGTATCGTATCGAGACGGCTACCGGGAAGATTCACAAAGACAATCATTGGTGCAGGAAGTTCTTCTCCGTCATAACATGTATCAGAGAAAGTGACATCAGGGCTGTTTACGAAGCTGCCAAGTGGTTTTAAATAGTCTTCTTTTGCTACTTTTTTCAGACGGATCTTCATCGGCAGCAGCAGCATTTCCAGCTTGCGAAGCTGAGTGCGGTCTTGAAAATTAAATAGTAATACGGTTTCTTTTATCATAGTAATTTTGTTTCCTTTCTTGAGCAAAAATTTCGATTCAGATAAATGTATTATTGCATGGGGAGGTTTTTCTGTCAACGCGGAAGATTTTTTTAAAAATCCATAAACATATTGACAAAAGAAACAAATAATATTATTGTATTAAATAAATAATACAGAGATACAATTACAGATTATCTGGAGCGGGAGGAAAGATATATGATTGAGATTCGTAACTTAACAAAAGTATATAAGCTGAATAAGCGCCAGATGCAGGAGTTGCATACAAAGAACCCGAAGAAAGTGGCGGTGGATCACTTGGAACTGACGGCAAAGCCGGGAGAGATTTATGGATTGCTGGGACCAAATGGTGCAGGGAAGACGACGACGCTTCGCTGTATTGCTACGATTATTAAACCAACAGAAGGAGAAATTTATGTTGGAGGTCACGAAGTACAAAAGGAAAGCGAAGAAGTGCGCAGACAGATTGGATTTCTTACAAGTGATATTAAGCTTGATCCGCAGTTTTCCACAGATTATATGTTCGACTTTTTTGGACGGCTTCATGAAGTTCCGGAGAATCAGTTGAAAAAGCGAAAAGAAGAGCTGTTTTCTTACTTTGGAATTAAAGAATTTGCTCATAAGCAGATCAAAGAACTGTCAACCGGTATGAAACAAAAAGCAGCTATTGCCGTTAGTCTTGTCCATGATCCGGAGATTGTTATTTTTGATGAACCGACGAATGGTCTTGACATTGTTACGGCAAGAAGTGTGACAGATTATTTGAAGAAATTAAAAGAAGAAGGCAAGCTTGTAATTATTTCTACGCATATTATGTCTGAGGCAGAAAAATTGTGCGATCGGATCGGTATGATCATTGATGGAAAAAAAGCGGCAGAAGGAACAGTAGAAGAATTGCTGATGCAGACCGGAACTGGGGATTTGGAAGATGCCTTTTTTGAAATTTATAAAGGAATCAAAGGGGAGGACTAGCTATGAAAGGAATTCGTGAGATTTTTAGAAAAGAGATTGCCAGAGTTGTAAAAGATAAGAAGATGCTATTTTCAGTATTTCTTCTTCCGGCGCTTTTGATGGTAGGCCTTATGATGCTGATCGGAAATCTCCAGAAAAATATGATGGCAGACATTGACAATCATATTCCGGTTATTTATGCGGAGCGATTTCCGGAAAGTTTTCAGAAGTTTTTGGAGACAGGCGGATATACATATGATCTGCGCGCGATGGAATCGGAAACTGTGGTAAAGAATGAATTGACATCCGGACAGGCAGACATCTGGCTACAGTTCCCGGAAAATTTTGAGGAAAGTATTGCTTCCTATCAAAAAGGAGATGAGATTCCTCAGATTAAAGTATACTATAATCCGTCAGAAGAATATTCCATGAGTGCATTCCGGGAAGTAACAGGAACTGTTTTGGAGTCTTATCGTCAGACATTGCTGGCAGGACGAGTCGGCGACTTAGAACAGCTTATGATCTTTACGGTAAATACGGATAATCCGGATATGATTGTTCAGGATGAAAAGAAAGCGAACGGAAAAGAACTCGGTATGATGCTCCCATATTTTATTACGATTTTACTGTTTGCAGGAGCTATGGGAATCGGAACAGATATGATTGCGGGAGAAAAGGAAAGAGGAACGATGGCAAGCCTTCTTGTATCGCCGGTTAAGAGAAGTCACATTGTGCTTGGCAAAGTATTTGCTCTTATGATCATTTCAGGAATTTCCTCTTTAATTTATGTCGTTGTCATGGTAATATCTATACCTTTGATGTCAGGGACACTCTCCGGCATGGGCACAGAGGGATTGAAACTTTCGATTACATTTGGACAGGGAGCCATGTTGGCGGGGATATTGATTGCACTCGCATTTTTGTATGCCACACTGATCGTATTATTCTCCGTATTTGCCAAATCCACAAAAGAGGCGAATACTTATGTGATGCCGGCATATATCCTTGTTCTTGTTATCGGATTGATGTCAATGTTTACGAATCAGGAGCCATCAACAGGAGCGTTCTGTATTCCACTTTATAATAGTGCGATTGTACTGAAAAATATTTTGTCCCATGAAGTGACTGCATTGCAGTATGTGCTGACACTGACAACAACATTGATTTGCGGTGTAGTTCTGACAGGAGTGATCGTTAAAGCATTTGACCGGGAGACGATCATGGCTCCATAGATAATTTATATTGAAAAAGTAGCATAATACGCATCCGGTGCATACTGTTAGTAATAAGAAGATGAAAGCAGGTGCACGGATGCGTTTTTGTGAATTGAGAGAAAAAGAAGTAGTAAATCTTTGTAATTGCCGCAGACTTGGATGTGTAGCGGATATTATTCTTGATCTGTGCCAGGGATGTGTGCAGGCAATTATCGTTCCGGGACCCTGCAAAGTTTGTGGACTGTTTGGATGTGATTCGGAGTATGTGATTCCGTTTGAATGTATAAAAAAAGTAGGACCGGATATTATTCTTGTGGAAATTTGCGAGGAGAATTTTTTGAAACGCTGCAAAGAGTGTTGAAAATCATTAGAAAATACCGATAAAATGCAAGGAAAAGTAAGAATTTCGTTTACAAACGCAGAGTGGGAAGATATACTGTAATTAGTTTCAATATCGTTATTACAAAGAGAGGAAGAGCATATGAAGTGTCCATATTGTGGTAATCAGGATACAAGAGTAATTGATTCACGGCCGGCAGAAGACGGAAGTTCCATCAGAAGACGCCGTTCTTGCGATGCATGTGGAAAACGGTTTACAACTTATGAGAAAGTGGAGACCATTCCACTGATTATTATTAAGAAAGATAATAATAGAGAACAATATGATCGCTCAAAGATTGAGGGAGGGATTCTGCGCGCCTGTTACAAACGTCCGGTATCAGCTTCTGAAATCCAGAAAACGATTGATGCTATCGAAACAGAGATTTTCAGCCGTGAAGAGAAAGAGATTCAAAGCAGCGAGATCGGCGAGATTGTTATGGATAAACTAAAAGATTTGGATCCAGTGGCATATGTACGGTTTGCATCAGTATATCGAGAATTTAAAGATGTGAATACATTTATGGCAGAATTAAAAAAAATACTGAAATAGGAGAACAAAATGAAGTTTATTTCATGGAATGTAAATGGAATCAGAGCTTGTGTACAAAAGGGATTTGAGGAGTTTTTTAAAAATGCGGATGCGGATATTTTCTGCATTCAGGAGAGCAAGATGCAGGAAGGACAGCTCGTTCTGGAACTGCCGGGATATTATCAGTATTGGAATTATGCTAAGCGCAAAGGTTATTCCGGAACAGCAATTTTTACGAAAATCAAGCCGTTGTCAGTCAGATATGGTATCGGTGTGCCGGAACATGATCAGGAAGGACGTGTGATCACGCTGGAATTTGAAGAATACTATTTTGTGACGGTGTATACGCCGAATGCACAGCGGGAACTCACAAGATTGGAGTATCGGATGACATGGGAAGATGCATTTCTTTCTTACCTAAAAGATCTGAAAGAGAAAAAACCGGTTGTTTTCTGTGGTGACCTGAATGTGGCTCATAGAGAGATTGACTTAAAGAATCCAAAAACAAATCATAAGAATGCAGGATTCACCGATGAAGAGCGCGGAAAATTCCAAAATGTTATAGATGCAGGATTTATTGATACGTTTCGTTATTTTTATCCCGAGCTTGAAGGGGCGTATTCCTGGTGGTCTTATCGCTTTCATGCAAGAGAGAAAAATGTCGGTTGGCGTATTGACTATTTCTGCGTTTCTGAGGAATTGAAAAAGCGGCTGCGTGATGCAAAAATTCTGACAGAGATTTATGGCTCAGATCATTGCCCGATACAGTTGGAGATTGAGTAAGAAAATAATTCGAAAATAAATGCCCAAAAGCCGACAGACATTTGTCTTGTCGGCTTTTGGCGTGCCTAATAAAATAGGGGGAGAGTAGAAAAACTACATGTATTATGCTGCAAGATATGGACTAATACAATCCAGAACTTCGGAACAATCATCTGCATGAATCTGAAGTGTAAGTTCAGAAGCATCACTGATTGCTGCAGCGCTGACAATGGATTTGGCATCTACAATTCGGCATCCTGCTTTTAAATCCATGTCGAAATCAAATTTACGAATTTTTGTTACAAAATCAAACACTTGTTCTGCATTGCTAAAATGTACTTTGTAAGAATGCATGGAAATGAACCCTCCTTCAAAAATTTATAACGATACCCATATAGGGAACAGTTATGTCTAATTATAAGCAGAATAAAGTAAAAGTCAATGGTAAAAATGTTAATAAATTGTAAAAAATTAGAATATTCAAACAATTTAAAGAAATCCACCATCAAATCCGATGATCTGACCTGTCATGTAGGAAGGAGCAGAAGCGGTATGGAAGATAAACTCTGCAGCTTCCAGGGGAGAAGCAAAATATCCTGCCGGGATTTCTTCAGAAAGGCTTTCGCGTTCTTCTTCTGATAATTGACCATTCATTTTTGTGTCAATTACACCGCAGGCAATGGCATTTACTTGAATATTGCTTGGGGCGAGTTCTTTTGCAAGAGCTTTTGTAAGACCATTGACACCTGATTTAGATGCAGAATAGGCTGCCTCACAGGAAGCGCCGGAAGTTCCCCACATAGAGGAAATATTAATAATCTTTCCGGATTTTCGGCGGAGCATTATGGGAATGGCGCTGCGGCAGCAATAAAATACAGAAGAAAGATTTGTATTAAGAACTCGTTCCCATTCTTTGTCGCTCATATCGCTTAAAAGTCCAATCCATGCAATTCCTGCATTGTTGACAAGAATATCCAGTCCAAGATGAGTGTTTTCTATTTGGGTAAAGATATTGCGAACGGTGTCAGGATTACTGATATCTCCCGGAAAGATGCTGCAGCCAGTGTGAAAGCTAGAAGTAATTTCTTCCTGAAGTGAGAGAAGACGTTCTTCTGACCGGGCGTTTAAAAATGTATGATAGCCGTTTTCGGCAAAAATAAGAGCAGCTGCGCGTCCGATTCCTTCAGAGGCACCGCTGATAAAAACTGTTTTTTGATGCATAATCATTCTCCTCATATATAATCTGAATTGATTGTATCATATTTCAGAGGATTTCGCTTGATTTTCATTGTGAGACAGAAGAAAAAATGTTACAATAAACGGAGTAAAATGAATAAAAGTAAAAGGAGAAAAGCTGTTATGAAATCAAAGATAGATATCAAAGAATATTTATTTATTACGCTCGGTATCATGATCGTAGCAGGAGCGGTGTATTTTTTTATGATACCATGCCAGCTTGTTGTAGGAAGTTTGTCAGGTCTTGTACTGGTACTTTCAAATTTTATTCCGCTGTCTATTTCGACAATGACATTGGTATTGAACGTACTGCTTTTGATTCTGGGATTTATTTTTATTGGGAAAGAGTTTGGCGCAAAGACAATCTACACATCAATCATGCTTCCGGTTTTCCTAAAAGTATTTGAAATTTTGTTTCCGGATCCGAAGCCTTTGACAGATGAGATCATTATTAACACAATTTGTTATGTACTCATCGTCAGCATTGGTTTGGCCATGTTGTTTAATGCGAATGCGTCTTCCGGAGGTCTCGATATCATTGCCAAGTTTTTGAATAAGTATTTTCATATAGAGCTTGGAAAAGCGATGACAATTGCCGGAATGGTAACGGCATTTTCTTCGATTCTGGTATATGATACAAAGACACTGGTGATCAGTATTCTTGCAACATATTTTAATGGAATCGTGTTGGATCATTATATCGATGGATTTCATGTGAAGAAACGTGTATGTATTATTTCATCAGAATATGAGAAAATACAGCAGTATATTGTGCAGGAGATGAGAAGAGGAGTAACGTTGTATCCTGCAAAGGGAGGTTATGATAATCAAGATAAAATAGAACTGATTACAATTTTGACACGACCTGAATACGGAGAATTGCTGAATTATATTCACGAGGCAGATCCGAAAGCATTTGTGACAGTTTCTATGGTAAGTGAAGTTATTGGCGAATGGAACAGAACGAAAAAATAAGGGGACAGAAACGATGATAGACAGAGCAATTGCATTTGCGACAAGGGCACATGAGGGACAAGTTCGCAAGGGGACGATGCGTCCGTACATTGTGCATCCATTGGAAGTGGGAAGAATTGTATCGCTAATGACAGATGATGAGGAGATTATCAGTGCAGCAATCCTTCACGATACGATTGAAGATTGCGAAGAAGTAACTGATGAAGTTTTGAGAAAAGAATTTGGTGATCGAGTAACAGAGCTCGTGCTTCAGGAAAGCGAAGATAAGTCAAAGACTTGGATGGAACGTAAAAGCGCTACAATCCACCGGTTAAGATCGGCCACAAGAGAGCATAAAATGATCGCGCTGGCAGATAAGTTGTCGAATATGCGGGATATTGACAGAGATTATCCAGAGTGCGGCGAGAAGTTGTGGGAACGATTCCGGATGAAAGATAAGAAAATCATCGGATGGTATTATAAAGGAATCAGGGACGTTTTGCGAGAAGAATTCGAAGGATTTCCGGTATATGAAGAATATTGTCACCTTGTTCATAAAAATTTTGAATAGTTTAGAAAATATTGACAAGAATTATTTATAAAGTGAAAAGCAAAAGAAAGCTGTCATTTCCATGAATAGAATGGAAGGACAGCTTTTTTGATTTATGTTCGTCCAATATCTGTTTTCGATTATGGAAAATTATAGTTGATAAATTGGATATTGTGATTTTATACAAAAATCAATTGAAAATATTGTAACTGAAAATGAATGAAAATGATTGACTATGACTGGAAACGTGGATATAATTAAAGCGTCATAAAGAGCCAAAAACAATCAAAATAAATCAAAAAAGGAGGAATTCTATGATCTATACAGTAACATTCAACCCATCGCTTGACTATATTGTCACAGTAGATATGTTGAAAACCGGAGAAGTGAATCGGACTTCTTCCGAGATGATTTTACCGGGAGGAAAAGGGATTAACGTTTCTATCGTTTTGGAGCATCTCGGAATGAGTAGTATAGCGCTTGGATTTATTTCCGGTTTTACCGGGGAAGAAATCAGACGTCGAATAAAAGAGCAAGGAGTTGGGGAAGAATTTATTGAATTGAAAAGCGGGTGGTCCAGAATCAATGTGAAAATTCGCTCGGAAGAAGAAAGTGAGATCAATGGTCAAGGACCGGTGATTGATGAATTTGCGGTCGCACAGCTCTGTGAAAAGCTAGAGCATCTTTCCGAAGGAGATGTACTTGTGTTGGCAGGCAGTATTCCTAATACGATGCCGGATACAATCTACAGTGACATTTTAAAAAAATTGGAAGGAAGAGGAATTCAAATCGTTGTGGATGCTACAAAAGATTTGCTTGTCAATGTGCTGAAATATCATCCATTTCTTATTAAACCAAATCACCATGAACTGGCAGAAATTTTCCAAACAACCTTTAAAACTCGGGAAGAAATCATTTGTCATGCGAAAAAACTTCAGGAGATGGGAGCGCGGAATGTGTTGATTTCAATGGCGGGAGATGGAGCAGTGTTTGTTTCTGAAACAGGCGAAGTTTATGAGAGCGAAGCGCCGAAAGGTACGGTTGTGAATTCTGTAGGAGCCGGAGACTCGATGGTAGCTGGATTTGTTGCGGGATATTTGCAAACTGGCAATTATAAAGAAGCGTTTAAGATGGGAATTGCCAGCGGTAGCGCCAGCGCCTTTTCGGAAAATCTGGCAATACTGGAAGAAGTAGAAGCACTGAAAAATACATTGTGTTTTTAAAGTTAAAGAAGGAGGAAGTATATGAGAATTACAGATTTATTATCAGCAGAAAGTATTGAATTAAATGGGACTGCTAAAAATAAAACAGATGTTTTAAATCAGATGGTGGATCTGATGGAAAAAAGCGGAAATCTGTCGGAGAAAGAGACATATCGCAGCGCTGTATTTGCAAGAGAGGAAGAAGGAACAACTGGAGTTGGAGACGGCATTGCAATTCCGCATGGAAAATCTTCAGCTGTTACTGCACCGGGACTTGCAGCAATGGTTATAAAAGAAGGGGTAGAATATGATGCTTTGGATGGAGCGCCTGTAGATTTAATCTTTTTGATTGCGGCTCCGAATACAAAAGACAATGTGCATCTGGAAGTATTGAGTAAACTATCTGTTCTTTTGATGAAGGAAGAGTTTACAGAAGCACTAAAAGCAGCATCATCGAAAGAAGAATTCCTTCAGATCATTGAAACAGCAGAGATGGAAAAAGACGCAGAGGAAAAAGAAATTCAGAAATTGGTGGAAGAGCCAGAGTCAGTGGTGCAGAAAAAAATTGTTGCAGTAACAGCGTGTCCGACAGGAATTGCTCATACGTATATGGCAGCGGAAAGCCTTGAAAAGAAAGCAAAAGAACTTGGCTATCAGATCAAAGTAGAAACAAGGGGATCCGGCGGAGCTAAAAATGTGCTTACGGAAAAAGAAATTAGAGAGGCGGACGGTGTTATTATTGCGGCAGATACAAAAGTTCCGATGGAACGTTTCCACGGAAAGCGCGTGATTGAATGTCAGGTTTCAGCGGGAATCAGTAGACCGGAAGAATTGCTCCAGAAAATTGCGGCTGGAGATGCAGCAATTTACAAGAATAAGGGAGAGAAGCAGAAAGAAATGTCATTAGAGAAAGAAAGCACCGGACATCAAATCTATAAGCATCTAATGAATGGTGTTTCTCATATGCTTCCATTTGTGGTAGGCGGAGGTATTTTGATCGCGATTGCATTTTTGATTGATGGATTCAGTGTAGACATTGCGACACTGGAAGATAAATCATTATTTGGAACAATTACACCAACAGCAGCATTCTTTAAACAAATCGGTGGACTTGCATTTGGTTTTATGCTTCCGATTTTAGCTGGATTTATTGCAGAGAGTATTGCAGACAGACCTGGACTTGCGATTGGTTTTGTCGGTGGAGCTATTGCGGCAAATGGAAAATCAGGATTTCTTGGCGCGCTTGCAGCCGGATTTATCGCAGGGTATCTCGTACAATTATTAAAGAAAGTATTTTCAAAGCTTCCTGATAGTCTGGAAGGTCTGAAACCGGTACTGTTATATCCGCTTTGCGGAACACTGTTTATCGGTTTCATTATGACATTTCTTATCGAGCCGGTTGTAGGAATTGTGAATATGGCTTTAACAAATGGCTTATCAGCCATGAGCGGTACGAGTGTTATTTTACTTGGATTTATTCTGGCAGGTATGATGGCAGTTGATATGGGAGGTCCATTCAATAAAGCCGCATATGTATTTGGAACAGCATCTATTGCATCAGGTAATTACAATATTATGGCAGCAGTTATGATTGGAGGAATGGTTCCTCCGTGTGCAATCGCACTTTCGACATTATTATTCAAAAATAAATTTACGGCTGAAGAAAGAAAATCAGGTCCGACAAACTTTATTATGGGACTTTCCTTCATTACAGAAGGCGCGATTCCATTTGCAGCATCTGATCCGCTTCATGTCCTTCCGGCGTGTGTGATTGGTTCAGGAGTAGCGGGATCATTGTCCATGCTGTTTGGGTGCACATTGATGGCTCCGCATGGTGGAATCTTCGTATTCCCGGTTGTGGGAAATGCACTGATGTATTTGGTAGCGCTTGCAGTTGGAACTGTAATTGCTGCTGTCCTTCTTGGGCTTTTGAAAAAAGAAGTAAAAATGAATTAAATTGTTTTGACAGAAACACATTTTGCAGGCATAATAGAGATATGCAGTAAAATCCTGTCGGAATACATCAGACGGAGCAAGGAGGAAATTATGCTTGCAGAAGAACGTATGGAAGAAATAGTACGGCTGGTGCAGGAATATGGCAGTATGACTGTTCAGAAATTAATGGAGTATACAGGGGCATCGGAATCTACCTTGAGAAGAGATCTCAATGCCCTTGATAAACGCGGGATGCTTACAAAAGTTCATGGAGGAGCTATTGCGCTTGAAATGAACGTAGTTGTGAAAGATTCTGACGTAATACTTCGGGAGGAACTTCACAGAGAAGAGAAAATAGAAGTGGCCAGATATGCGGCATCACTGATCCGACCGAATGATTTTGTATATCTTGATGCAGGAACGACAACAGGCTATCTGATTGATTTTCTGAAAGAAAAGCGGGCAGTTTTTGTGACAAATGGTGTGATGCATGCGAGAAAGCTCGTTCAGAAAGGATATACGGTATATCTTCCGGGCGGCGAGTTTAAGGCAGTTACGGAAGCTTTGATCGGGGAGATGGCAATACAGAATCTGCAGAAATATCATTTTACAAGAGGGTTCTGGGGAACCAACGGGATTGATTCCCGTTATGGATTTACAACTCCGGATGCGCGGGAAGCGCAGATTAAGCAATGCTCTATGGAACAGACAGAAAAATGCTATATTTTAAGCGATAGCAGTAAGATTGGAAAGGTATCCTGTGTCACTTTCAGGGCATTTGAAGATGCCAGGATGATCGTTGCAGGAGACGTACCGCAGGAATACAAAAAATATAAACATATGATTCATGTGTAGGAGGAAAAAAGGATGGTATCATTTAAATTTACAGTAAAAGACGACGAAGGAATTCATGCTAGACCGGCAGGAATGCTTGTAAAACATGTAGGATCTCTTTCAAGTGCAGTAGAGATCGAGTTTAATGGAAAGAAAGTTTCCGCGAAGAAGCTTCTTGCAGTTATGGGACTAGGCGTAAAATGCGGAAATGAAATCGAAGTAGTTGTAACAGGTGATAATGAAGCAGCAGATGCCGACAGCGTAAAGACATTTTTAGAAGAAAACTTATAAAATGGCGGTGAAAGGCGGTTGCGTAATGAATAGATTGGAAGGAAAAACAGTATTTTCCGGTATTGCGATCGGAAAGATATCGATACTGCAGAAGGCAGACCAGAGCGTAAAAAGATATCATGTGGAAGATATAGAGGCTGAGCTTCGAAGAGTGGAAGAAGCTAAGCAAACAGCAGCAGAGGAATTACAAAAACTGTATGAGAAAGCGCTTCAGGAAGTGGGAGAATCTGGTGCAGCAATCTTTGAGGTGCATCAGATGATGCTTGATGATGAAGACTATCTGGATTCAATCCACAATATTATTGAGACGCAGCAAGTAAATGCAGAATATGCTGTTGCATCTACAGGAGATAACTTTTCAGCAATGTTTGCGGCAATGGACGATGATTATATGCAGGCGCGTGCGGCAGATATCAAAGATATTTCAGAACGTCTGGTTCGGGTGCTGGCAGGACACGGTGAGAGTTTGATGGATGCAGATGAACCGGTGATTGTTGTGGCAGAGGATCTGGCGCCAAGCGAGACAGTTCAGATGGATAAGAGTAAAGTGCTGGCATTTGTGACAAGATTTGGTTCTTCCAATTCCCATACAGCAATTCTTGCGAGAACAATGAATATTCCTGCGCTGATTAATGTAGATTATGATGTACAGATGAATGGTTCGCTTGGAATTGTAGATGGAAAGAATGGGGTGCTCATTGTTGATCCTGATGAAGAGACATTAGAGAAATACCGTACGATCCAGGCAGAAGAAGCAGAGAAGAAGGCAATGCTGAAAGAACTGAAGGGGAAGGAAACTGCTACAAAGAGCGGGCGGAAGATTAATCTGTATGCGAATATCGGAAGTCTTTCTGATGTGGCGAGTGTACTTCAGAACGATGCCGGCGGTATTGGATTATTCCGCAGTGAATTTATCTATCTGGAGAAAGATCAGTATCCGACAGAAGAAGAGCAGTTCCAAATCTATAAAACAGTTGCACAGAATATGGCAGGTAAGAAAGTAATTATCCGTACATTAGATATCGGTGCAGACAAGCAGGTAGATTACTTTAATATGGATCACGAAGAGAATCCGGCAATGGGATATCGTGCGATCCGGATTTGTCTTGACCGTCCGGAGATTTTCAAGACACAGCTGCGGGCGCTGTTCCGTGCAAGCGCTTATGGAACGATTGCAATTATGTATCCAATGATTATTTCTGTTAATGAAGTGCATCAGATCAAAGCGATTGTAGAAGAAGTGAAGCAGGAGCTGACACAGGAAAATATTCCATTTGGTGAAGTAGAGCAGGGAATTATGATTGAAACACCGGCGGCTGTTATGATCAGTGATCTTCTTGCAAAAGAAGTTGATTTCTTCAGTATCGGTACGAATGACTTGACACAGTATACGCTTGCGATTGACCGTCAGAATGCTAAACTTGACAATATTTATGATGCGCACCATGAGGCAGTGCTCCGCATGATTCGCATGGTTGTGGAAAATGCGCATAAAGAAGGAATCTGGGCAGGAATCTGTGGAGAACTTGGCGCAGATATGTCGTTAACAGAGACTTTTATTGAGATGGGAGTAGATGAACTTTCTGTTTCTCCTACTTTTGTACTTCCAATCCGTAAAATTATCCGGGAGATGGAATAAGAATAGCGGACTGCAGTGAAAAGATTTGTTACATGAGAATTTAGAATCCGACAGAGAATGAAAGAGCTCTGCCGGATTCTTTTGCTTTCGAATGAAATATTTTTATGATTTCCAGAGTGAAATATAGCAGGGAATATGTTATGCTTAGTATAGTGTGTTAGACGAATATACAGAAGGAAAGGTGGATTGTTATGAACTATCCTGCGTGTGAGAAAAAGGATTTTCAGACAGAATATTTTGGACACAAGGTAGAAGATCCGTATCGTTGGTTGACAGATAACCATGATCCGGAAGTGCTAGCCTGGGTAAAAGCAGAAAATGCCTGTACCGATGAATGGTTTGAGAAAGAAAAGCTGGAAGCAAAGATTCAGGCTTTGAAAAAGGGAAAACGACGTCCGCTGTACAGTGCAATTTCTAAGTGGAGAGATGGATTTCTTGCTGCAAAGCGGGAAGATGGATATCCTGTTGTAGTGAAGTTAAGTCAGGATATGCAGGCAGAAGAAATCATTGCAGAGAGAGGAACACTTCCGGAATATACACCATATTCAGCGACGGCATGTCCGAAAGAGCAGAAGTATTTGGCGCTTTATGGGTTAAAAGATGAAGCTGCCAGACCGTCAGTGTTGATCATTGACTGTGAGAAGCGAGAGATTGTTGAAACGATCAAGGGAACATTTAATTATGCGTGGTCTGCATCCGATTTGGTACTCTACTATTCTGAAACGGTTTCTGATGCAAAGACACAGGAAAGTTATTCCAGAATGTGCGCTTATCATGCAGATACAGGAGTAACCGAATGTGTATTTGAAGACAGGGAATATTCTGTACTTGGCGATGTGCATGTGGCATCAGATGAACATACAATTTTGTTTGAATACTGGAGTGATTACTCCCATTCCAGATATTTCAGTTATGATGAAATGACAAAAGAAGTGAGGAGTATTAATGGAGATCATGCGGCAGAAATGCGCTATATTGATACAAAAGCAGGAGAACACTACTTTATTATGAAGGAAGATGCTCCTTTTGGAAAATTGATCGCCATTGCACAGGGAAAGTCTTTACAAGATGCCAGAGTATTGAGAGAAGAAGGGGAAGAAGTTCTGGATTCAGGATTTATGCTTGAGGGCAGCGTGTATCTGATGAGCCTGAAAGCGGCGTGTGCGAGACTTATCTGTCTGCAGGAAGAAGAGCAGGCTGTACAGGAAAGGGAAGTAAAACTCCCGGAAGAAATCGGAACATTAACGGTGTGTGGAAGCGCCGGTGGAAAGAAATATTTTCAATACCAGTCTTTTGTTATGCCTCCTGTATTGTTGGAATTTGACGGAAAGACGATGAAGACTGTTCTGAAGAGTTCAGATGTGTCTCATCCGGACGTGATTACAGAGCAGCTCTATGCAAAATCAGCCAAAGACGGAAGAGAGATTCCTTACTTTGTCGTGAGAAGAAAAGATTTAAAACCAGAGGAGTGTAAAGCTGTCTGGATGTATGCTTATGGTGGGTATAATTTCTCGGAAGTGCCGGCTTATGAAATGCCTTGTACCGGTCTTAAAGTGGCAGAATGGGCAGAGGATAAGGGAATTTATATCCTGGCATCGATTCGTGGAGGAAATGAATTCGGAAGCCAATGGCACGAAGAAGGCATGGGACTTTTAAAGAAAAACTGTTATTATGATATGATCGGAATTGCAGAACAGATGATTGAAGAAGGCTGGGCGAGAAAAGGGGAAGTGATTGTTACCGGTGCGTCTAATGGCGGTTTAATGGTATCAGCGCTTGTAACGATGCGTCCGGATCTGTTCGGATGTGTGATCGGTTCTGTTCCGCACACGGACATGCTTCAATTTGCGGAAGATGACAGAGGACCGATGTACATTACGGAATACGGAAATCCGCGGGAAAGTGAAGAAATGTTTAAATATCTGTTGAGTTATTCTCCGTATCATAATGTAAAACAGATTGCATATCCGTGGATTTATCTTCAGACAGGAGAATGCGATAATAATGTACCGCCGTATCACGGAAAGAAATTTGCAGCGCGCCTTCAGGAATTGAATCAGAGCGATGCACCAATTCTGCTGAGAGTTCTAAAGGATGGAAGTCATGACAGAGGAGCCGGCGAGGTATTCTGGAGAACAACGGCAGAGATGCAGCTTTTTGCAGATGAATATATTGCATACAGGGAGAACGAAAGATGAAGAAAATTTTGATGATTGGAACCGGAGGAACGATTGCTTCCAGACAGACAGATCAGGGACTTGCTCCGGGACTGACGCCGGAAGATCTCATTTCTTATATTCCGGAAGTAGAATCTGTCTGTGAAGTCAGTACTGTTCAAATCTGTAATGTGGACAGCACGAATATCACACCGGAACATTGGAAATTGATGACAAAAACCATTGAAGAGAATTACTATAGCTATGACGGGTTTGTAATTTGTCATGGAACGGATACGCTGGCTTACACTGCGGCAGCTCTTTCGTACATGATTCAGAATTCTGCAAAGCCGATTGTCATTACCGGCGCACAAAAACCTATGAATATGGACGTGACAGATGCAAAGACGAATTTGCTGGACAGTTTTATTTATGCATCAGATGATGATTCTCAGGATGTGACGATTGTATTTGACGGTAAAGTTATTGTTGGAACAAGAGCGAAGAAAGAGAGAGCAAAGAGTTATAACGCATTTTCCAGCATTAATTTTCCATATCCGGCGGTCATACAGGATCACAGAGTCATTCGGTATATTCCGTCAGTACCGTATAAAAAACGGGTAGAATTTTACTATGATATGAAAGACAGCATTTGTGTCATGAAGATGATTCCGGGAAGTAAACCGGAGATTCTTTCCTACCTATTTGCAAATTATGATTGTATCGTAATTGAAAGCTTTGGAGTGGGCGGCATTCCGGCAACAATTATGGAAGAATTCTATCATCAGATGAAAGAATGGCAGCAAAAAGGGAAATATGTTGTGATGGCCACCCAGGTTGCGAATGAAGGAAGTAACATGGAAGTGTATGAGGTTGGACAGAAGGTAAAGAAAGATTTTGATCTGATCGAAGCTTATGACATGACGCTGGAGGCAGTAATTACGAAAATGATGTGGCTGATGGGAATTCCAGGGATGAGCTATCGTCAGGTACAGGAAGCATTTTATCAGACTGTGAATCAGGATATTTTGTTTCCAAGTATTCGGAAGAAATTTTCGTAAATCGTATGGAAGCGGACAAAAACTCTGCTTCAGGTAAAAGTACATATAAATAAGAATAAGAAAAAGAACTGACAGAAACATGTATTGTACGAGCTGTCAGTTCTTTCTTTTTTTATTTATTTTGCTTCCCAGCGGCCACTGGCACCGCAAGGGAGAACGAGGCCGTTAGAAGAAACCGGAAGTCCGATCTCCTGAGAGGTAACAGTGCCATGAAATCTTTTTAATTCGGTTGCAAGCATATAAGCCAGGACAGCCGGAGCAAGTCCTGTTGTGTAAGAGTTAATTAGAAAGAATAAAGGCTCATCGGAAAGAATCTTTGTGCAAAGCTTTACGAGAGGATGAATTGCATCCTCAATCTTCCAGATTTCACCTTTTGGACCGCGGCCGTAAGAAGGCGGATCCATGATGATAGCGTCATAATGATTGCCGCGGCGGATCTCACGCTCTACAAACTTCACACAGTCATCTACAAGCCATCGAATTGGAGCGTCAGACAAACCGGAAGAGGCGGCATTTTCTTTTGCCCATCCAACCATACCTTTTGAGGCATCCACATGTGTTACATGAGCGCCGGCCTTTGCTGCGGCTAAAGTTGCGCCACCGGTATAGGCGAAAAGATTAAGTACTTTAACAGGACGTCCAGCGTTTCGGATCTTTTCAGAGAACCAGTCCCAGTTTGTCGCCTGTTCCGGGAATAGTCCGGTATGTTTAAAACTGAATGGTTTCAGGTTAAATGTCAGTTCTTTATAGTGAATCTGCCACTGTTGAGGAAGATCAAAGAATTCCCATTCACCGCCGCCTTTCTGACTGCGGTGATAATGGCCGTTCATGTGCTTCCAACGGCGGTCTGTCTTTGGAGTATCCCAGATGACTTGCGGATCTGGGCGGACGAGAATATAATCGCCCCAGCGTTCTAATTTTTCACCTTTGGAAGAATCAATCACTTCGTAGTCCTTCCATCCGTCTGCTATCCACATAATTTATAATTCCTTTCTGTAAAACATCTTGTAAATTCATTTCTTTAATCGTTTCATTATAGCAATTTTTGCAGAAAAAAACAATTCCTCGTGCAGAAATCCATTGAAATTGCTTCTTGAGAAACAAAAAGAGAAATGGAATGACAGAAGATAAGGGAAATGATACAATAGAGAAAATTGTATAAATATGGAGAGGAGATATGCTATGAATCAAATATGGTCGAATCAGATACAGGGGATTGATACGCTTTACTTATCGCGGAAACTAAGGTTTGCAGATGAGTATCAGAAAGCATTTCAGAATCTGTTTGGCATTCAGGATTGCAGTAAAGAATCGGTTCAGATTCTTGAGATTGGCTGTGGACCTGGAGCACTTGCAGAATCTCTTCAGCGCTGGTATCCAAAAGCGAAAATTACAGGGATAGATCGTGACAGCGAATTTATTGAATTTGCCAGAAGAAAAGTGAAAGGAGTGACCTTTCTGACCGGCGATGCAGTTTCGCTTCCCTTTGCAGATGCTTCCTTTGATGTGACAATTTCTAATACGGTTTGTGAGCATATTGAACCTTCAAAATTTTATCGGGAGCAGATGAGAGTATTGAAGCAGGGAGGTATTTGTCTTGTATTATCTTCCAGAAAAGGGATTTCGGTTTCGGCTGACTGTCTGAATCCAACCGAGGCAGAGAATCGATTTTGGGAACGGGCAATGGAATTACATCAGGATATTGTTCAGCGTTATGGAATTGGGAAGTATGCGCTGTCAGAGAAAGAACTTCCGCTTACAATGGAACGATATGGCTTTAGTGCAGTAAGTGTAGGATATGTGATGGAGGAATTTACACCGGACAGCTGTACTTGTGAGACGGAAAAAGCACTGGAAATAATCGAGGCAGACCGCAGGGAAGAATTGGAAGCGGTAGCAATGATAGAGAAAAATCATACAGGTTTGTTTCAGACAGAAGAATTTCGAGAAGTCAGGCAGATGATCTGTCAAAGATATGAGAAACGTGTGCAGCTTTATCTGGAAGGGCAACACCAATGGGATACAAAAACCGCTGTGATTATGGTCGTGAGGGGAGAAAAAACTTGATTTTCCCATAATATCCTGCTACACTTTAAAATATGCAGTTATAGATAAAAGAGATATATATATTATAAAAACCTATAACTGGACTTGTTTACCTAATACCCAAACAATGATAGAATATGTCTATAAGTGTAAAAGTTTTTTACGAATGAAAGGTGGGTAATTTATGATTACAGTAAATGCAATCGGAGATAACTGTCCGATTCCGGTAATTAAAACAAAAAAAGCAATGCAGGCGCTGACAGGACCTGAGACAATTGAAGTATTGGTTGATAATGAAGTAGCAGTACAGAATGTAACGAAGATGGCTACAGCAAGCGGCGGGAAAGTTACATCAGAAAAAGTTGCAGAGAAAGAATTCAAAGTAACAATTGAGATGGAAGGCGCTCCGGCAGTTGAAGGTGAGGAAGAAGCCGTATGTACACCGGACAGAAGAGAAAATACGGTTGTTGTAATTTCTTCTGACAGAATGGGAAGCGGCAATGACGAGCTTGGGAAAGTACTGATCAAAGGCTTTATCTTTGCAGTAACACAGCTTGATAAGCTTCCTAAGACAATGCTGTTTTACAATGGAGGCGCAACATTGACTGCAGAAGGTTCTGATTCTCTGGAAGATCTGAAGCATTTGGAAGCACAGGGCGTAGAAATTCTGACATGCGGTACATGTTTGAATTATTATGGAATGACAGACAAACTTCAGGTTGGCTCTGTGACGAATATGTATTCAATTGTAGAGAAGATGGCCGGAGCAGACAAGATCATTCAGCCATAAGAGGATTCGCTATATTTTATAGAAGTGAACGTCAGCGTCGGTTTACCACTGTATTCCGGCGCTGTTTTGCGAAAAAAGGATTTGTGAAGGAGATAGAGTTATGATTCGCGATGTAAAATTAACACATATGACAAAAACAGCAGGATGAGCTGCGAAAGTAGGTCCTGAAACCCTTGCCCAGGTTCTGGGTAAGCTGCCTAAATTTGAAGATGAAAATCTTCTTGTTGGAATTGAAACTTCAGATGATGCGGCCATTTATAAAGTGACTGATGATATCGCGATGATTCAGACGGTTGACTTCTTTACTCCAATTGTGGATGATCCATATATGTTCGGACAGATTGCAGCAGCCAATTCCTTAAGTGATGTCTATGCCATGGGAGGAGTTCCGAAAGTGGCTTTGAATATTGTCGGCTTTCCGAATTGTCTTGACCCTTCTATTCTGGGAGATATTTTAAAAGGAGGCGCCGACAAAGTAAAAGAAGCAGGCGCTGTGCTTGTAGGCGGACATACGATTCAGGATGATGAACCGAAATACGGTCTTTGTGTATCCGGTTTTGTTCATCCGAAAAAAATCTTCAAGAATTACGGCTGTCGGCCGGGAGATGTGTTAATTCTGACAAAGCAGATCGGAAACGGAGTTGTGAACACAGCGATTAAAGCTGAGATGGCTTCTGACCGTGCAATACGTGAGGCGGAGATTGTCATGTCTTCCCTGAATAGAAAAGCAAAAGAAGTTGTGGATAAATATCATGTGAATGCATGTACAGATATTACAGGATTCGGACTTCTCGGACACTGTGCGGAGATGGCGGTACCAAGTCATGTAACATTTGAACTTCGAGTCAAAGATATTGCTTATTTTGAAGATGCGATTTCTTATGCGAAGATGGGACTTGTGCCGGAGGGAGCTTATAAAAACCGTAAACATGCAGGCTCTCATATTGACGTTGGAACAGTGGAAGAGCATTATATTGATCTGCTTTACGATCCGCAGACATCGGGAGGATTGCTGTTAAGTGTTCCAAAAGAAGAGGCGGATGCAGTGATGGAAGATTTTGAGAAAAAGCATATGGATACAAAAGTATCTATCATAGGACAGGTACTGGAAGAAGAGACAAACGGAAAGAATATTCGTTTAGTATAAGAAAAGAAAGAGTTGGAGAAGGGAATGAACAAAAACTTATTATACCGCAATATCCCTAAAGTGGATGTGTTATTAGAAGAAGAAAAGATACAGGAACTGATTGAACGTTACAGTTATGATACGGTAATTGAAGCTATTCGTCAGGAGCTTGACAGCCTGCGGGCATTTATTGGTAAATGTGAGTCAGAAGACGAAGCAAATCACAGATTATCTGTACTGCGGGAGCGGATAGCAGAAAATGTTGCCAGAATGCATCGACCGAATATGCGCAGTGTAGTAAATGCTACAGGTACGATTCTGCATACGAATCTTGGACGTGCGCCAATCGGAGAAAAACACATGAAACATGTGTTTGAGATTGCTACAGGATATTCCAATTTGGAATACAGTCTGGAAGAAGGCAAAAGAGGAGAGCGCTATTCTCACTTTGAGAAGCTGCTCTGTAAGCTGACAGGAGCGGAAGCAGCTATGGCTGTGAATAATAATGCGTCTTCGGTGCTGCTGATTTTAAGTACATTGGGAAAAGGCGGAGAAGTAGTTGTTTCCCGTGGAGAACTCGTGGAAATTGGTGGAAAATTCCGGGTTCCGGATGTAATGGAACAAAGCGGTGCGACACTTGTGGAAGTCGGTACTACGAATAAAACACATTATTCCGATTATGAAAATGCAATTACGGAAGAAACAAAAGCTCTTCTGAAAGTGCATACAAGTAACTATCGGATCGTTGGTTTTACAGAGAACGTATCAATTGCAGAGATGTCTGAAATTGCGAAAGCCCATGATCTTCCGTTAATTGAAGATATTGGAAGCGGAGTGCTTGTGGATCTGAGTAAATATGGTTTGACATATGAGCCGACAGTACAGGATTCTCTGAAGAATGGGGCGGATATTGTTTGCTTTAGTGGAGATAAGCTTCTTGGCGGACCGCAGGCAGGAATTATTGTAGGAAAGAAGAAATACATTGATCAGATGAAGAAGAACCAGCTAACAAGAGCGCTTCGAATCGATAAGTTTACAGCAGCTACACTGGAAGTTGTTCTTCAGGAATATCTCTCTGAAGAGAAAGCAATTAAAAATATTCCGGTACTTCGAATGATGACAGAGTCATTTGAAGATGTGGCGAAACGGGCACGCGGATTGAAACGGATGCTGCAGAATGCAGGAATTGACGCTGTGATTGAGACGGAACACTGTGAGTCACAGATTGGAGGCGGATCCCTTCCGCTAGAACGGATTCCGAGTATGGCGGTAACAATTAAAGCAAATGCGATCACAACAGAAGAACTGGAAGAGCGTATGCGCTGTCTTGAAGTTCCGGTGATCGGGCGTACCTTAAATGATAAAATTCTTTTGGATGCAAGAACGCTTGATGCGAAAGCATGCAAAACAATTGTACAGCAGTTTAAAGAGACGGGAATCTGCAATCGATAGCGGCAGATCAGCGTCTATTACAGATGAGAGGAACGATAAATCAGATGAAGCATATTATTATCGGAACAGCAGGTCATATTGATCATGGAAAGACAACGCTGATTAAAGCGCTGACCGGGCGCAATACAGACCGGTGGGAAGAAGAACAAAGAAGAGGAATTACGATTGATCTTGGATTTACTTATTTTGATCTTCCATGCGGTGACAGAGTCGGAATCATTGATGTGCCGGGGCATGAGCGTTTTATTAATAACATGGTAGCCGGTGTTGTTGGGATGGATCTTGTTATGCTCGTTGTGGCAGCGGATGAAGGAATTATGCCGCAGACAAGAGAGCATATGGATATTCTTGGACTGCTTGGAATTGAGAAAAGCATTCTTGTAATTAATAAATGCGATCTTGTAGATGAAGAATGGCTTGAACTTGTAGAAGAAGAGATTAAAGAAGAATTGGAAGGAACATTCCTTGAACATGCTCCGGTTGTGAAGATTTCAGCTGCGACAGGTCAGGGAATCCCGGAACTGATCAGTACGATTGAAGAATTGACCGCAGATGATGTGACAGAAAAAGATACACAGACGATTCCACGGCTTCCGATTGACCGGGCATTTTCCATATCCGGATTTGGAACAATTATTACAGGAACATTGCTTTCCGGAACGATTGCGAAAGATACGTCACTGATGATGTATCCGATTGGAAAAGAGTGTAAGATCCGCAGTATCCAGGTACATGGACAGGATGTAGATAAATGTTATGCAGGACAGAGAGTTGCCATTAATTTGTCAAATGTAAAGAAATCAGAATTAAAACGAGGATGTGTACTTGCGCCTCCAAACAGTATGAAAAATACAATGATGCTGGATGTGAAGATGAATGTGCTGCCATCTTCTATGAGAATTCTGACAAATCACAGCCGTCTGCATCTGTTTACAGGAACGAGTGAGATTCTCTGTCGCGCGATTTTGCTTGATCAGGAGGAGTTAGGACCTGGAGAGAGTGGTTATGTACAGCTCCGCCTGGAAGAAGAAATTGCTGTCAGACGAGGAGATAAATTTGTGGTGCGCTTTTATTCACCGATGGAAACAATCGGAGGCGGTATGATACTGGAGCCAAATCCGGAGAAGAAAAAACGTTTCCAGGAAGATGCAATTGAAGAATTAAAGCAGAAAGAATCAGGTTCTTCAGCAGACGTCATTGCGCTTCACGCGAAGCAGCATGGAGATACGATGGTAACACTGCAAGAGCTGGCAAAACTGACAGCGCTTTCTATTGAAGAAGTGACGGAAGATGTTGAGGAATTAAAAGCAGAGGGAACGGTCTATACATTTGCGATGAAGAAAGATATTTATGTATGGCACCGATCAGATGAAGCAGAAGGAACAGAAAAGATTCTCGGAACACTTGCAGAATATCATAAGAAATATCCGTATCGTCCTGGTATGAAAAAGGCAGAGATCCATATGACATTCTTCAAAAAGATCAAACAGAATGTATTTGATCTTTATATCGATATGCTGGCAGAGCAAGAGACTGTCAGACGTCATCAGGAGTTCTTGAGTCTGCCAACTTTTGAGATTCAAAAGGATGAAACGTATCGGAAAGCAGAGAAAATTATTTGCGATACATTCCAACAGGCAGCATATGATTTTGCGAAATTTTCTGAAATTGATTTCAAAGGAATCGACAGGGGTACTGCCGATGACATTATCATGGGAATGGTAGACCGCCAGGAAGTGGTGAAATTGGCGGAAGATATGTATACGCTTTCGGTACTTGTGGATAATGCAAAAGAAAAAATAATTGAGCGTCTGAAGGAAAATGGCGGTGTGATTACAATTGCAGAAGTGCGGGATATGTTTGGTACGAGCCGCAAAAGTGCAAAACCGCTGTTGGAATATATGGATAGCATTAAAGTAACGAAGAAAACCGGCGGAGAAAGTGAGAGGGTGGCATACTAATGAATTTGAAGCAGTTAGAGGCATTTGTGCAGGTAGCGCAAAGCGGAAGTTTTTCAAAGGCCGCAAAGCAATTATATCTGACACAGCCGACTGTCAGCGCGCATATTTCTTCTCTGGAGAAAGAACTGGATGCGCGGCTGTTTGTAAGAAATACAAAAGAAGTAAGCCTTTCGGAAGATGGAAAAACATTATACAATTATGCAAAACAAATTATTGATCTGGAACATAAAATAGAAGAAACGTTCTGTGCAGACCAGCAGGAAGAGAAGCAGGAAATTACAATTGCAGCATCGACCATTCCGGCGCAATATCTTCTTCCGAAAATTTTGGCCAAATTTGTAGAAAAGTATCCGGAAGAACAATTTCGGATTATCGAGACAGACAGCAGCCAGGTGGTAGAGCAGATTATTAAGCGGAGTGTCGATATTGGTTTTACCGGTACGGTACTTGAGAAGAAACATTGTAAATATATTCCGTTTTACCGTGATGAACTTGTGGTTATTACTCCGAATACAGAGAAATACCGCAAGATTCAGGAGGAAGATCAGGATTTTAGATGGCTGCAAAACGAAGCGCTGATTTTAAGAGAAGAGGGTTCCGGAACAAGAAAAGAAGCAGCTAAACAGCTAAGGCAGCTTGGAATTGAACTGGATAGATTAAATATTGTGGCAAGTATTGGAAATCAGGAAACAATTAAAAAATCTGTACAGAATGGAATTGCAATTTCTATTATTTCCCGTCTTGCTGCAGAAGAAGAAACAAATTCCGGAAAATTATTGAGTTTTCCGATTCCGTCAAAAGATGGTGGAAGGGATTTGAATGTTGTGTACAACAGAAACTTCCATCTGACTCATTCAGCGGAACGATTTATCAAGATTGTAAAAGAGATTTATGCAAAGAAAAAATAGGTAATGAAAAAGAAATGCACTTTATAGATTTTATCTATAAAGTGCATTTCTTTATTGCTCTTTTCTATTAGACTAAGATATGGAAAGAGGCTATACTTGAATGGAAGAAGTTATAGAAATTTAATGATATACGAGGGATGAACATGATTTACTTAGATAATGCAGCAACAACAATGCATAAGCCACAGGTTGTAATAGATGCAGTTGTGCAGGCAATGAACAGTCTTGGGAATGCAGGGCGCGGTGCAAATGAAGCCTCTCTGAGTGCAGCCAGAATTATTTATGATACGAGGGACAGGCTGGCACAGCTTTTCCATGCGGAGAGTGCAAAAAGAATCGCATTTACATGCAATTCTACAGAGAGCTTAAATATTGCGATTAAAGGAAGTCTTAATCCGGGTGACCATGTCATTACGACGACGCTTGAACACAATTCCGTATTACGGCCATTGTATGAGATGCAGAGCCAAGGGGTTGAACTGACTGTGATTGAGAGTGATAAAAGAGGATGCATCTGTTATGATGATTTTGAGAAGGCAATCCGTCCGGAGACAAGAGTGATTGTCTGTACCAACGGCTCGAATCTGACAGGAAACAGACTTGATATTGAAAGAGTCGGAAAGATTGCGGCAGATCATGGCATTCGCTTTATTGTAGATGCGTCACAGACCGCAGGAGTATTTGAGATTGATGTACAGAAGATGCATATCGATATTCTTTGCTTTACAGGGCATAAAGGGCTTCTGGGACCTCAGGGAACGGGTGGAATCTATGTTCGGGAAGGAATTGAACTGCGCCCACTCAAAAGCGGAGGAAGCGGTGTAGATACATATAATACGCATCATCCAGCAGAGATGCCAACTGCACTTGAGGCAGGAACGTTGAACGGACATGGAATTGCCGGATTGGGAGCCGGTGTGAAATATATTATGGATACCGGTATGGAACATATCCGTGAGACAGAACAGCATTATATGTGGAAGTTTTACAATGGAGTAAAGGATATTTCAGGTGTAAAAATATATGGTGATTTTGAAACAGAGGATCGATGTCCGATCGTTACTCTGAACATTGCTGATTATGATTCTTCTGAAGTGAGCGATGAGCTCCTTATGACATATGGTATTTCTACAAGACCGGGAGCGCATTGTGCACCGCTTATGCACAAAGCACTTGGGACAGTAGATCAGGGAGCGGTCAGATTTAGCTTCTCGCATTTTAATACGGAAGAAGAAATTGATGCTGCAATTGCAGCCATTAGAGAATTGGCAGAAGAGGAGTAAGAGGAGGAATTTACAATGAATTTATCTGATTCAAAGAAAAAACTGGCGTTTGCCGGCATTCTTTGCGGTATTGTAGCGGCGGTACTGGCAGTGCTTGGCAATCCTGGAAACATGGCATTTTGTATTGCTTGTTTCATTCGTGATACTGCAGGTGCAATGAAGATGCACAGTGCAGCAGTTGTACAGTATGCAAGACCGGAGACAATCGGTATTGTGCTTGGAGCATTTGCAATTTCTGTTGCAACAAAAGAATATCGTTCATCAGGTGGTTCTTCACCAATGACACGTTTTGTACTTGGTATGATCATTATGATCGGTTCGTTAGTATTTTTAGGTTGTCCGCTCCGTATGGTAATCCGTATGTCAGCCGGAGATTTGAATGCATGGGTTGCTCTGATCGGATTTGTCGGCGGTGTTGCGACAGGAGCATTCTTCTTGAAGAAAGGCTTTAGTCTCGGAAGAGCATACGAAACGAATGCAATGAGCGGCGCTGTACTTCCGGTCATCGTGCTTGGAATTCTTGCAGTCAGTGTTGGAACAACTTTATTTGCAGTCAGCGAAAAAGGTCCGGGAAGTATGCATGCTCCGATCATCGCATCATTGATTGGTGGAATTATTTTTGGTGTGCTTGCTCAGAAATCAAGAATGTGTTTTGCGGGAAGCATCCGTGATATCATTTTAATGAAGAGTTTTGATTTAATTTCAGTGATTGCCGGATTATTTGTGGTAATGCTTGTATTTAATATCGCAACAGGCGGATTCCATCTTGGATTTGCTGGTCAGCCGATCGCACATTCTCAGCACTTATGGAACATTCTCGGTATGTATGCAGTTGGTTTTGCCGCTGTTCTCGCAGGGGGATGTCCGCTTCGTCAGTTAGTACTGGCAGGACAGGGTTCTTCTGATGCGGGAGTGACAGTACTTGGACTTTTTGTAGGAGCAGCACTGGCACATAATCTGGGACTTGCTTCCGCAGCAGCTTCTGCAGCAACAGCAGATGCACCGGCAGTAGCAGGAGGTCCGTCTATCTACGGAAAAGCAGCTGTTATTATTTGTATTGTAGTTTGCTTTATTATTGCGGCAGGTAACAAACGTAAAGCAGCAAAATAAATCCGGGGAGCAGTATATTGAAAGTGAGAAGATAGCTTTCGAATGATGCTTGAAGAGTAATAGGAATTATGGTATTCTGGAAAGGCAGGTAAAATATTATGAAGGAAGTAGATGCAAGAGGTCTTTCTTGTCCGGAACCGTTAATGCTGACAGCAGAAGCGCTGAATAGCACAAAAGGTCCGGTAAAAGTTCTGGTAAGTGAAGCGCACCAGAAAACAAACGTTGAAAAATATGCCAAAGATCACGGCAAGAAAACAACCGTAAGAGAGATCGGTTCTGAATTCGAAATTGTAATTGAGTAGTTATGAGAAAGAAAGAATTAAAACTGGTTGTAACATTCCATACAACGGCAGACGCAATGGCGATGGAAAAAGCATGTAAAGAACACGATGTTCCGGGAAGACTGATTCCGGTTCCGAGAAGTATTTCCGCAGGGTGCGGACTGTCTTGGTGTGCAGATCTTACGGATCGTGAAACAATTCAGGATATGATGAAAAATGTTGGAATTGAAGAAGAAGACATGCACGAATGTATGGTGTAAGAAGAGGTAAAGAGCTATCACTTATGTGGTAGCTCTTTGTAGTTATTCAATGTTTTATCAATCCTGTATCGATTTTTTATTGTGATTCCAAAACATTTGGACTATAATAAGACGGTAGGATTGATAAGATAAACAATTACAGGAGTGATATACATATGATAAAAGTTCAAGAATATAGAGGACATATCCGTAACTGGAAAGCATTATGTACAGAGTTGAAAATTAACAGTACACTTTCAAGGGAAATGAGAGAAGAACAGATTTTGATCAGAGCGTATGAGACATGGGGATATGAGATGGCAAAGCACCTATATGGAATGTTTGCGTTTGCCTTATGGGACGATAGAGAAAAGAAGCTGTTCTGTGTAAGAGATCAGTTTGGAACAAAGCCGTTCTATTATTATGAGACGGCAGACGGGAAACTGCTTTATGGAACGATGATTCGAAGTATTATTGAACAGCCAGGATTTGTGAAAGAATTAAACGAAGAAATGCTACAATTGTATTTGAGTCTGACATATGTTGCGGGAGAGAATACCTTTTTCAGAGGACTGAAGAAACTGCTGCCGGGACGTTATCTTGTATGGCAGGAAGGAAGATTGACAGTTGAGCGTTACTGGAAACCGGAATTTCATCCGGATGAGAGTAAGACACTGGAAGAATGGGCAGATGAGATCCACGATACAGTGAAAGAGGTAATGGCTGAAGTCAAGACAGAAGATGAGATAGCAGAATCATTTCTGTCGGGCGGTGTAGATTCTTCTTATGTTCTCGCGATGTCCGATGCCGAAACCGCGGATACATGCGGATATGAAGAAGAGCGGTTTGATGAATCTGTACTTGCAGTAGAGACGGCAAAACTACTTGGAAAGAACATTGAGCGCTCAGTGATTACACCGGAGCAGTATTTTGCAATTGTACCGTATGTAATGTATAATATGGAGCAGCCGCTTGGAGATGCATCAGCAATCGTATTTGCGCTTGGATGTCAGGCAACAGCAAAACATACAAAGCTGTGTTACTCAGGAGAAGGCGCGGATGAATTCTTCGGTGGTTATAATATGTACCGCAATGCAGAACGCTATGGGGAGAATTTAAAGACGTTCTATGTTGGCAATACAAACATCATGAAAGAAGAAGAGAAGAAAAAGATTCTGAAGAAATACGATCCGGATGTTCTTCCGATTGAACTTGCGGCAGGTATTTATGAAGAAACAGAAGGACTGGATCCTCTTACGAAAATGTCAGATGTAGATATTCAGATCTGGCTGGAGGGAGATATTTATCTGAATGTGGATAAGATGAGTGAGGCAGCAGGGCTTGAGATTAGGATGCCGCTTACAGACCTTCGGATCTTTGATATCGCATCAAGAATGCCGTCAAGATATAAAGTTAACGAAGAACAGAATAAAGTTGCATTCCGCACTGCCGCAAGAAAAGTGCTTCCGGAGGAAATCGCATTCCGCAAGAAGCTTGGCTTTATCGTACCAATCAGAATCTGGATGGCAGATGACCGCTACAATCAGGATGTGCGCGAGAAATTCCACAGCGAGATGGCGGCAAAATTCTTCAATCTTGATGAGATCAATGCGATCTTTGATGATTATGTTGGCGGAAATTCGGATAACTGGAGAAAAGTGTGGACAATTTATACATTCCTTGTGTGGTATGAGGAATACTTTGTAAAACGATAAAGAATTAGAAAGTTGGGCTTTATGAAAAATGATTTATTAACAATTGGCAATTTTACAGTGCATGGATATGGCCTTATGATCGGAATTGGTTTTATTGCAGCATATCTGATGACGGAATACCGGGCGAAGAAACGTCAGATGAATACGGATTTTGTGTTTACATTATTTCTCACATCAGTTGTATTTGGAATGCTTGGTGCGAAATTACTTTTTTATATGACGATGATCGATGAAATCATTGCAAATCCGAAAGTGATTCTGGATGAAGCGGAAGGTTTTGTCGTATATGGCGGAATCATAGGCGGAATTTTGGCAGGCTATGTGGCGTGTCGCATTAAGAAACAGAATTTCTGGAAGTATTTTGATCTTGTTATGCCGGCAGTTGCTTTGGCGCAGGGATTTGGAAGGATCGGATGTCTGTTGGCCGGATGCTGTTATGGGATGGAAACATCCTGTAAATTCTCAATTACATTTCAGAATTCAGATTTTGCACCGAATCATGTGGCGCTGATTCCGACACAGATTTATTCAAGTATATTAGATTTTCTGCATTGTATTGTACTCTGTATGATTGCGAAAAAAGTAAAAAAGGATAAGATTGTATCGGGATGCTATTTAATCTTTTACAGCATTGGAAGATTTGTTCTTGAATTTTTCAGAGGCGATCTGATCCGGGGAAGTGTCGGAGTTCTTTCTACTTCGCAATTTATTTCCATTTTTATTTGTGCAGCTGGTATAGCGCTTGTGATATGGGGAAACCGCAGCAAAGAAATGAATACAGAACTGTCAGAAGAAATAGAAGATACAGCTAAAGACGTATCAGAAGAATAATAGAAATGTTGTATGAAAAGGTCGGGAGTTTCATTGCTCTCGGCTTTTTTGAAGAAAAAAAGAAATAGAAAAATTAAAGAAATACAAAAGAAAACTCTGCAGTACTTGACAGAATTTTAGGACAGTGTTAGTGTATTTTTATGAAAAACTTACAAAATTTTGGCTAAAAGGAGACGGGGACATGGAATTAAAAGAACGGTTATCAGAAATTCTGCGCTTAAATCTTGCGAAAGATTATACTGCAGTTTCTTATGCGATTATGGTAGATGGAAAAATCTGGGCAGCAGATGCGATTGGAAATGACGGAACAGAGGAAAAGAAGCCTGTTACGACAGAGCATACGTTTAATGTTTGCTCTATTTCAAAAATGTTTTGTACAACAGCGGTTATGAAACTGGTAGAACAGGGAAAGGTGGATTTAGACACACCGGTATGCGAGTATCTTCCGAAATTTAAAATGTTAGATGAGCGCTATAAGAAAATTACAGTGCGTCACTGTCTGAATCATGCAAGCGGACTTCCGGGAACACAGTGGAAACATTTTTCTGCAACGCATGTAGGGGCGGCAGACAACGAGGAATATTATCAGGAGGTATATGATTATCTTGCCAAATGTCATCTAAAAGCAGATCCGGGATATTATTCTGTATATTGCAATGACGGATTTACTCTTGCAGAAATGGTTGTGGCAGAGGTAGCAGGTATGCCATTTGGTGAATTCTGTAAGCAGTATATTACAGAACCAATCGGAGCTCATTCCACGAGACCGTCCACAACACATAACAGTGATTATCCGCTTGTAAAAGAATCCGGAAAACCGGAAGAATATTTCTATTTGCAGGGATGTGGCGGATTCACGACAAATATGATTGATCTTTGCAAGTTTGGTAATCTTTTCTTGACAGAAAATGATATCATCAGTGAAGAAAGCAAGGCAGAGATGAGAAAACATCAAGGTGTAACCTTCCTTCCAGATGATACAGCAAGTATCGGTTATGGGCTTGGATGGGATAATGTGGCAGTGAATGAACCGGAGTTTGATCTTGGAGAGCATGTTCAGAAAAAAGGCGGAAACAGTTTTCAGTTTACGAGCGGACTTTATATTGTGCCGAAATATCAGGCGGTATTGGCAATCAGTGAGACACATGACTGCAAACTGGATGTGAATGATGCTATCTTTAAAATGTTTGCAACAGCTATGCTGGAAGAAAAAGGGATCAATATTTTCCGTAAATATACTCCGGTTCCAAAGGAATTGACGGAGAAGTTTGACGGTACATATTTGATGCCGGGCGGTATTTATCATACGCATTTTTTTGGAACACATCTGACGATAACAAATGATGATACAAAAGGAAATCACATTGCAGCGTATAAAGATCTGAAATTTGACGGCAGCAGCTTTGTTGGTGAGAATGGTGAGAAGTATTTCTTCAGAGAATATGGTGAGGATCAATATTTCTTCTCTACTTATCATGGAAGAGTATCACCGACTGCAATGCGGGCGAGAGATCATAAAGAGCTTTCTGAAACATGGAAACAGCGGATTGGGAAAAAATATATTGCGATCAGTCTGTCAGAACAGGATATGGTCAGCCATGAAATGATGAATGGATTTACCATTTCAAAACTTCCGAATGTGGAAGGCGTACTTGTCTTTTCTTTCAGTTCGATACCGGACGGGGACATTTATACAGATTTCGAAGCTTCTGTTGTGCCAATGGATGAAATGACTGCAGCAGGATTTCTGCAGACACCATCAAATGGAAGCAGGGATCTTTTAGATCCATATTTTGAGATGAAAGAGAATGTGGAATTCTGTCATGTGGCCAGCTACTATTATATAGATGAAGCAGCTGTGCCGGAATACCATGGAGAAAATTTTGATTCAGAGCTGTACGGAGGAGAGCACAACAGTGTTTATCGGCTGACAGAAGAATTGAAATCCCTCCCGGATGTTCCGCAGGGAAGACGTTTGATCGTCCTGAATAAAGAGATGAGCGCGGTTTATGACAGCCAGACAAGCAAAGAATTTAAAGAAGTAAAAGAGGGATATATCAATTTTATTTAGCGGTAACACAGGGAGGAAGAGGGGATGGCAATTTCTAAGACCCGAGCAGAGTTTGCATGTGATATTGAGACGGTATGGGATACCGTAACATCATTGACGGATTATACATGGCGAAGCGATGTGAAAAAGATCAGAGAGCTTCGAACGAAAGGGGATTTTATCGAATACAGGAAAAATGGAATTGCGACCAAATTTTCCACTACGAAATTTGAGCCGCTGAGCCTGTACGAATTGGATATGGAGAACAAAAACCTTACAGGACACTGGCAGGGAGTGTTTTCTTACCAGAATGGGATTACAGTGCTGGAATTGAGTGAGAGTGTAAAAGCAAGAAATATTTTCATGCGCCCGTTTATGAAGCTTTATTTGAAAAATAAACAAAAGAAATATATTGCTTATTTGCGAAAAGAACTGGAAGTATTGGAGGAAGAGGAGAAAGGTACAGTTCAAATGACCTATTTTCCGGAAAAATAATGCTTGACTTTGACGCTACGTCAACTGGTAAGCTTAAATTGTCCGGAGGAGGGAAAGAAGATGGAGTATAGCATCAGAGAGATTTCGAAGATTGCCGGTGTGAGTGCACGCACACTGCGCTATTATGATCAGATCGATTTGTTAAAACCATGCGAGATCAGTGAAGCAGGTTATCGCTATTATGGTGAACGGGAAGTAGAGCTGCTTTGGCAGATACTATTCTATAAAGATCGAGGGATGGATTTAAAGCAGATTCGGAAGATTATTTATGAGAAAGACTTTGATATTATGCAGGCACTTCAGAAGCACCTTCGGGAACTGGAAGCGGAGAGAGATCATATATATGAGCTGATCCGTGCGGTAAAAGGAACAATTTCGGCGATGAAGGGAGAACAGCAGATGAGTCATAAAGAGAAATTTGAAGTTTTTAAAAAACGCGTTGTAAATGAATATGAAGAACAATACGGTGAAGAAGCAAGAGAAAAATATGGTTGCGAAGAAGTAGATGCATCCGTGAAAAAAATAATGAATATGACGGAAGCAGATTGGGAACGTTTTCAGAATTTGGGAGAAGAAGTGCGGACGCGTCTGGAAGAGGGTGTGAAAGCTAAGATTTCTCCGGAAAGTGACGAGGCAAGAAGAATTGTGATGCTTCACAAAGAATGGCTTGGACAGACATGGAAACAATATAGTGAAGAGGCTCATAAGGCGCTTGTCGAGATGTATCTTGCAGATGAACGATTTACAGCTTATTATGACCGTAAAGTAGAAGGTTGTGCAAAACTTTTGGAAGAATCTGTAAAATTTTGGATTGGAAAATAGACTTAGACTTGCATAGTTTACAGCGCTAGTGGCATACTATAGAAAGTACCGCGGACAGAAAAGAAATGGAGGAATTTCAGAAATGGCAGCAAAGTTTTATAAATGCGAATCTTGTGGAAGTATTTTGCATACAATGGGATGTGCAAAGGATTTTCAGCAGTGCAGTAAAGTTGAATTGAAGGAATTACAGGCGGGCGCTGTAGATGCCGCACAGGAAAAACATGTGCCGGTCATCCATGTGGATGGCACACATGTTACTGTAATGGTCGGCGAAGTAGAGCATCCGATGATAGAGGAACATTATATTGAGTGGATCGCAATTGAGACAGAGACAGGAATGCAGGTAAAAAATCTGCGTCCGGGCGGAAAACCACATGCAGAATTTATTCTGACAGAGCATGAAAAGCTGATCGCAGCTTATGAATATTGTAATCTTCATGGGCTTTGGAAGAAAGAAGTATAGCGGGACAATTAAAAACAGAAAAAGAAAAGACACACGGCACTTTTATCGAAGGCGCTGTGTGTCTTTTTAATGAAAAATACATAAAGTAAAATGGACATTATATCTTCGATTTGGTAAAATTCACTTATAGCATGAGAAAAGATTATAAGGAATCGAGAAAGCTTTGGATCACGGCAAGACGTTAGATTGCAGCGTTAGTGGTCCAAAGTTTTTTGTTTACTCCCAAACTGAAAATGCAAAAAAGAAAAAAATTATTGACAACTAACTATAATTAGCATATACTAACTAAAGAAATAAAGAAAAGATCATAAAGAAAGAAGATGAAATATGATGCCTTTATCAATGGTAAAACCGGGCGAAGCAAATGTGATCCGCAGGATTGGCGGGAAGGAAGAGACAAAAAGGTTTCTCGAAAATCTTGGATTTGTGATTGGCGGAAATGTGGAAGTGATATCGGAAACAAGCGGGAACCTAATTGTGAATGTGAAACAGTCAAGAGTGGCAATCGGTAAGGATATGGCGAACAAAATTATGGTTGAGATGAGATAAGGAGGATATCTGTTATGAAAACATTGCGGGAGATACCTTGCGGCAAAAATGCGAAGGTTGTGAAACTAACCGGAGAGGGACCGACGAGAAGACGGATCATGGATATGGGAATCACAAAAGGCGTAGATATTTTTGTGAGAAAAGTAGCTCCGCTTGGAGATCCAGTAGAAGTTACCGTACGTGGTTATGAGTTGTCAATTCGAAAAGTAGATGCGGAAATGATTCTGGTAGAATAGTATATTTTTTTAAACAAAGGTTAGTTAAAGCTAATAAAAATAGTCATAGAAATAGTAAGAAAGGAAGCGAGAGAGATGGCAATAAAGATTGCGTTAGCGGGTAATCCTAATTCCGGAAAAACAACGCTGTTTAATGCATTAACAGGTTCAAATCAATTTGTCGGAAACTGGCCGGGAGTAACGGTTGAGAAAAAAGAGGGGAAATTAAAGGGGCATAAAGATGTAGTGATTATGGATCTTCCGGGAATTTATTCCCTTTCCCCGTATACATTGGAAGAGGTCGTGGCAAGAAATTATTTGATTTCAGAACGTCCGGATGCTATTTTAAATATTGTAGATGGAACAAATATTGAGCGGAATCTGTATTTATCCACTCAGTTAATGGAACTCGGCATTCCGGTTGTGATGGCAGTTAATATGATGGATCTCGTGGAAAGAAACGGAGATCAGATTGATACTGTAAAATTAGGAAAAGAACTTGGCTGTGAAGTTATAGAGATTTCGGCTTTAAAAGGAACCGGAATACGAAAAGCAGCAGAAAAAGCAGTGGCTGCGGCGGGAAATCATTATAAAAAAACGCCTATACACAAGTTTTGTGCAGAAGTAGAGCTGGTTTTGGACGCAATAGAAGGTAAGATTCGAGGAAGTGTTCCGGAAGAACAAGAGAGATTCTTTGCGATTAAATTATTAGAAAAGGATGATAAGATTCAAACACAATTTGTATCTGCTTTACCAGATGTTTCGGAGGAAATAGAGCAGATTGAAAAAAGGATGGAGGATGATACAGAAAGTATTATTACAAATGAACGTTATCTGTTTATCTCTTCTATAATCGGATCGTGCTGTCAGAAAAATCGTGATCAGAAGTTGACGCCATCTGATAAGATTGATCGAATTGTTACGAACAGATGGTTAGCATTGCCGATTTTTGCTATTGTTATGACACTTGTGTATTATGTATCAGTGTCTACTGTTGGAACGTGGGCGACGGATTGGGCAAATGATGGAGTATTTGGAGAAGGATGGCATTTGTTTGGAATCGATTCTATTTTTATTCCTGGAATTCCGACGCTTGTTGAATCGGGGTTGACAGCAATTGGCTGTGCTGATTGGCTGCAAAGTTTGATTCTTGACGGAATTGTTGCAGGTGTCGGAGCTGTGCTTGGGTTTGTTCCGCAGATGCTTGTGCTGTTTGCCTTTCTTGGTTTTCTGGAAGCGTGCGGTTACATGGCTCGAGTGGCATTTATTATGGACAGAATCTTCCGTAAATTCGGGCTTTCCGGGAAATCTTTCATTCCAATGCTGATCGGAAGTGGCTGTGGCGTACCCGGAATCATGGCTTCCAGAACAATTGAAAATGATCGTGACCGGAAAATGACGATTATGACAACGACATTCATTCCGTGCGGGGCAAAGCTGCCGATTATTGCATTGATTGCCGGTGCGCTGTTTGGCGGTGCATGGTGGGTTGCGCCTAGCGCATATTTTGTTGGAATTGCTGCAGTTGTTTGTTCTGGAATTATATTGAAAAAAACAAAAATGTTTGCAGGGGAACCGGCGCCGTTTGTTATGGAACTTCCGGCATACCATATGCCGACAGTGGGAAATGTGGCACGGAGCATGTGGGAACGAGGCTCTTCCTTTATTAAGAAAGCAGGAACGATTATTCTATTATCAACGATTGTACTCTGGTTCTTAATGAGTTTTGGCTGGGTTGATGGAAGCTTCCGTATGTTAGAAGCAGAACAGTTGAACCACAGTATTCTGGCAATGATTGGAAGTGTGATTGCACCTCTTTTTGCACCGCTCGGATGGGGAGACTGGAAGATGGCAGTTGCAGCTGTAACAGGGCTGATTGCAAAAGAAAATGTTGTGGGAACATTTGGTGTTCTTTTTGGATTTGCAGAAGTAAATGCAGAGAATGGAATAGAAATCTGGGGACAGCTTGCAGGAAGTATGACAGCGGCAGCAGCATATTCTTTCCTTGTGTTTAATCTGCTTTGTGCACCGTGCTTTGCAGCAATGGGAGCAATTAAAAGAGAGATGAACAATGCAAAATGGTTCTGGTTTGCCATTGGATATCAGACATTGTTGGCTTATGCAGTATCTCTTTGTGTATATCAGGTCGGCACATTTGCAGCAGGAGGATCTTTCGGAGCAGGAATGATTGCAGCAACGATTCTGGTAATTGGATTTATCTATTTCTTAGTAAGACCATATCATGACAGCAGACATTCGAATGTTTCTGTCAGCGGAGTGGCAAGGGCAAAATAATTTTTATCTGATACAATAACGGAGCTACATGCTAAAAAATAGCGAGTAGCTCCGTTAACTTAACTATGAAGTAAATTTAAAAATGAAGAAGTTCTATTCAAAAATAGCTTTTTTATAAGCTTTTTTCCCTTTTTTAATTAATAAAGAATCATTAGCCAATGTTTTTTCGGTACAAACAGCATAAACATCAGAGACTTTTTCGTTATTTATTGTAACTCCGCCTTGTGCAATTAATCGTCTAGCTTCAGATTTTGTTGGAGCTAATTCACAATCTACCAATATTTCAATAACAGGATATCCGGCAATTAATTTATTTTTTGACAGCGTGCAGGTAGGAGCCGCTGCCTGAACATTAGTGTTATTGCTAGTAAATAAAGAATTAATCATAGTGATAACCTTATCGGCTTCCTCTTGTCCATGAACTAATTTTGTGACCTCATAGGCCATCAGCTTTTTGGCTTTTATAATGTCATTGTGAATTAAATTATTAATTTCATCTAAAGGAACTCGGGTAAATAGGCGCAATAAAGTATCTACATCATTATCATTTACATTATAAAAGTATTGGTAAAAGTCATAAGGTGTTGTTTTGTCGCGAGCCACCCAAAGTGTACCGGTTTCTGTTTTTCCCATTTTTTTCCCTTCTTTTGTTAATAAAAGAGGATTAGTAAGACCATAAATATCGGAAGATGAATCGGTAGATCCTAAAAGAAATTCACGCTTTCTGTGTAACATGGTGCCGGCAACGATATTTCCCCATTGATCGCTTCCACCAATCTGTAAAGTACATCCATAAGTTTCGTTTAAGTATGCAAAATCATAAGCCTGCATTAACATATATCCCATTTCGAGAAAAGTCAATCCACCTTCGGCCAAACGATTCGCATAAGCTTCAGAAGCAAGCATTTTATTTACGTTAAAATGTTGTCCTATTTCACGCATAAAGTCGATATAACTATATTTGTTTATCCATTCAGAGTTACTTAATATAAGAGCAGGATTTTCTCCATCGGTTCTTATAAAATGCTTTGCTAATTCTTTGACTTCTTCCATATTATGTTGGACTTGTTCTTTTGTCAGCATTTTTCTCATATCACTTTTTCCGGATGGATCGCCAATCAATGCTGTAGCACCACCGATTACAAGAATACCTTTGTGGCCAGCATCCTGCAAATAACGGAAAACCATAAGCGCAAAAAAATGTCCGATATGAAGACTGTCGGCGGTAGGATCTATTCCTAAATAAAAGGTAATTGGCTTACCAGAACTTAACATTTGCTTTACGGCATCAAAATCAGTACATTGATAAATATAACCGCGTTCCTCTAGTAGATTATAAATTTCTGTGTTCGTTGTCATAAGTAATTCCTCCTTTTTAATTATATAAAAAAAACGCCCTTATCTAAAGGACGATGAGGTGACCCCAAAAAGTTAGACTTTTATTGCGTAACAGATTTTAATATCTGTTACGCATTTTTTATGCAGCTAAAAGATGGTGCCTGTATTGAACAG
>JAGZJD010000063.1 GCA_018365895.1 Lachnospiraceae bacterium
CCTCCGGTTTTAATTGTTTTTGAGCAACTCAATTATACCAAACCAGACGGTATTCATGCTATTTTTATGCCAGTTATTATTGAATTTTCAAGGTGCATATGCACTTATTCAAGTGCGAAGTTTGAGTAATAAATTCTAATCTTAACTTATTTTTTACATTTTTCATACGTAATGTTAAAATAATTTCACTATATTTCTAAAAAAGGAGAATATTTATGAGCAAAAGCAAACTTAATAGATTAGATAAAATCAAAAAAATGCTCCTTGCACAGACAGGGATTTCCATCAAAGAATTTTCAACTTCTCTCAATGTATCTGAAATTACAATTCGAAGAGACCTGAACATTTTAGAAAAGCAAGGATTCATCCGTCTTGTAAACGGTGTTGCTATTTATCGTATGAAAGAAAGTACTCCATTATATCCTGAGTATAACCTCAGCTCGGAATATTCTGTATTTCAAGATAAAAAAGAACGGATTGGAAAGAGAGCAGCTTCTCTGATTGAGTTAAATGATGTAGTTGCTATTGACAGCGGATCCACAACCGCGTATCTTTCACAGAATCTTTCCTATGATACCCATATGACTGTGGTCGCTTCCAGTATGAATGTTTTATTAGATGTCAGCAAACACCACAATTGTGATATCATCTGTGTCGGTGGATATTTATACCCGAATACACAAATGTTTTGCTGTCCAGAAGGAATCTCTATGCTCAAGCGTACTTGCATCAACAAAACCTTTATTTCTACTGCTGGGATCAGTGAAAAGTTGAATGTAACATGCATTGCCCCTCATGAAATGGATGTAAAACGAGCGCTCTTAGAAAGCGCTCAGACAAAGATTCTCCTAGCAGATTCTTCCAAGTTTGGAAAAATCTTTCCTACTGCATTTTCCAGAATTCAAGATTTTGATATTATTATTACAGACAATGAACTATCTGAAGAATGGAGAACTGCAATCGAAAACGAGAATATCACATTATATTGTGAATAATGATTTCTTCTACAACACATGCCACATTGGTTTTTCTTCCCGATAGACCGCATACAGCAAATATGCACCAAGGAAAATACCACAGGTGCATAAGCCAGAAAAGATAATCATAAATGGTACACAAATCTGTCCGAAGATCTGAAGCGGCTGGTCACTATAGTCCCACACTGCCCATCCGCACAGCTTATTTACCAAAATCCCGGTTAGAAATTCCATTGCTGTTACAAAGACAGTACAGTAAATTACCTGCTTCCAAAGAGGCTCTTGCCAGGCAAATAAAAGACCCTGCCAGGTACAAAACAGAAAACAGAGTCCTCCGAGCAAAAACATACTCCAATGTGAAAAACCTCGAAACAGGATTTCAAAAGAATAATAAATGCACCCTCCAAGGGTAAATAAAAATAAGTATTCGCTGAGTCGTTTCATAACAAAAAATGCCCCCACTATGAGATATTCTCTCTATAGTATTGGCATTTTTTCTGAATTTATAACAGGAATCTTAAATCGCTTCCCCGATATAATAAAATCCTTTACATTCATTTAATCTGACATCCACAAGTGTTCCGATCAATTCTTCATTTCCCGGAAAATGCACAAGTATATTATTGCTTAAACGCCCGGTCACAAGGGAAGGATCATGTGCATTGACAGATTCTACTAGGACTTTCTGAACCGTACCGCTGTGAATCGCACATACTTCTGCTGAAATCTTCTGTACTTCTGCAAGCAGACGGTCAAATCGTTCTTTCACAATCTCTTCCAGCACCTGATCTTCCATAATCGCTGCTGGTGTTCCAGTACGTTTTGAATAGATAAATGTAAATGCACTATCATATCTTACTTTTCTAACTACATCCATTGTTTCTTCAAAATCTTCTTCCGTTTCTCCAGGAAATCCTACAATGATATCAGTTGTCAGAGAAATATCCGGAATCGCTTCTTTAATTTTTCGCACAAGTTCCAGATAGCTCTCTTTTGTATAACGGCGATTCATTTTTTGCAGAATCCGACTGCTTCCGGACTGAACCGGCAGATGAAGATGGCGGCAGATCTTTTTGGAATGTTTCATGACTTCAATCAGCTCATCTGACAAATCTTTCGGATGAGAAGTCATAAATCGAATCCGTTCCAGACCTTCGATTTTTTCTATTTCTGTCAAAAGCTGTGCAAAACTGATTGGATGCTCCAATGTCTTTCCATAGGAATTTACATTTTGCCCAAGAAGCATTACCTCTACAACGCCGTCCGCTACAAGCTTTTCAATTTCCCTGATAATGTCTTTTGGATCACGGCTTCGTTCTCGTCCGCGCACATACGGTACAATACAATAGCTGCAGAAATTATTGCATCCAAACATAATATTCACACCGGATTTAAAGGAATACTTTCGCTCAGTCGGAAGGTCTTCTACAATTTTATCGGTATCTTTCCAGATATCAATGACCATCCGCTCAGATTCAAATCTTGTTGCTATCAACTCTGCAAATTTATAAATATTATGTGTGCCAAAAATCAGATCTACAAATCTATAACTCTTTTTCAGTTTCTCTACAACTTCCGGCTCCTGCATCATACAGCCACAAAGCGCAATCATCATATGTGGATTTTGCTTTTTTGCATGATTCAGCTGCCCAAGCCGTCCATACACTCTCATATTTGCATTTTCCCGAACAGTACATGTATTAAAAATAACAAAATCAGCATGTTCTTCATCCTCTGTTTCCTGATACCCAATCTGTTCAAGAATTCCTGCCAGTTTTTCTGAATCTCTTGCATTCATCTGGCATCCAAACGTAGTAATACATGCTGTCAGCGGACGTCCCACTGTTTCTTCTGCTTTCTTTACATACTCTTTTGCTTTTTTAATAAAATAATATTGTCTCATCGGCTCTTCTGTCGGCGCTGGCTGACTCAGATCAATTTTCTCCAAAAGAACATCCATTTCTTCTGTGTTTCTATGGTACTCTGGCATATGTATTTCTCTCCTTCTTATTTTCCTTCATAAACGCGCTTCACTGCCTGCCTAAACAAAACGATTACTGTCTGCATCATATTTATAATCGATTTCATCAAGGATTCGCTCGATTTCTGCCGCATCTTCATCCATTGCACGGCACAATTCTTCCAATGACGGATACACATCTCTCAGCTTCATATTCACTGCGCTTAGCAGCATCACAGGATCTTTTTTCGGCAACATGATGTTTCCTCCCTAAAATTTATGATGTGAGTTTATTTTTATTGCCGTGTTTTTTGCCCAGATCTGTAACCGTTCCATCTGGATTCTGAATCGAAATATTGTTGAGCTGTCCTCTCAGGTTTCTGCGGACCGCCTCAATATATTCCTGGCGGAGCACCTGCTGCTCCTTCGCTTCTTCTTTTGTCAATCCTTCTGCTTTTGATTTTCTATATAATTCATTGATTCGCGCAATTTTTGCCTCGTCCATGTATATCATCCTCTCTTTCGTATTTTCTACCGTTTCTCATTGTACAGGATTCCATTCCAATTGTCCACTGCTGACGTTTATCTTTTGTATTTATGTTAGAAAACGCTGCACCGCACTAGCTGGAGTAATTTTCCAGAAATCCGTACAACATTTTCATATCTCTGATTTTCTTTTTCTCTCGAATCTCTTTTTGAAGTTTCTCCGGAAGACCTGACAGCGGAATACTTGTTCGCTCAAATACTGTCTTTTGATCTGCCAGATACACAATGACATAACCATTTTCTTCTGCCAGATAATATTCTGAACCAGTTTTAGCTGTCCCTTCTGTCTGGACAGTTTCCTCCTTTAATTTTGTCTCCTGTTCTGAAAGATACCGTTTTTCTGTTCGCTGGTAACTATCTTGATAAAGCAGCATAATTCCTGCAATCATAACAGATGCTACAATAAAAATGCCAATACTATATCTGGATTTCATGACACTCTCTCCTTTTTACTCATAGTATTGGCATTTATTTTTTTCATATACTTCCGGAACTAAAAATTATTTTTCAAAAAGTGCCGGCAGACAAATCTCCAAAAGCAGCCCGTCCCGCTCCGGATACACATACCGACTGCTTGTCCGAATACAATATGCTGTAAATTCATGAGCCATCCTCACGCATTCTGAGATTTCTTTTCCCTGCATCCATGCCGCAGTAAATACACCGTCAAACACATCTCCGGTTCCGTGATAATGTCCTCCACAAGAAGGAAAAAAGAACTGTTCTTCCGTTTGATCCTGATACACTACTATTCCTTTCTCACCTTCTGTAGCCGGCGCACTTGTCAAAATCACCCTTCCTTCCGGTTTCATTTGTACACAAAGATTCTGACAAAGTTCACGCAGTTGATCTGCGCCCATTTCTTCACAATATGGCATCTGGCAGAGAAAACTGGCTTCCGTCAGATTCGGAATGATAATGTCTGACCGTTTTAGAAGCCGCTTTATTTCTGCACAATAACTACTGTCAAAATTGCTGTAATAACTTCCATTATCTCCCATAATCGGATCAAAGATTACAGGAACCTCCGGAAAATATTCAAGAAATGCTTCACAGGCAGAAATAATCTCCCTGTTCCCAAGATAACCGATAAAAATTCCGTCGAACCTTATTTGTTGCTCCCGAAAATGTCTCGCACAGTCATACAAATACGCATTTTCCGTTTTCGTAATCGCTGGCTTTCCATACCCTCCGGTATGGGTAGAGAGCAGCATTGTCGGAATTGGACAGGCTTCTATGCCCATCACACTAAGTATCGGCATCATGTTCGTAAGAGCTGCCTTTCCCACTGCACACAGATCGTGAAGCAGCGCTACTCTTTTGACTGGTTTCATAACTAATCTCCCTTATCTGAATAAATGAAAACGGCGGCAGGTCTTTATAAGCTGCGATCCTTTTGGAAGCGTGCGCATATCTGCTTCTGTCAGTCCGCCGAGTTTCAGTAAGCTGATTCCATATACCAACACCGCCACAAGAATCGATAAAATTGTTGCAAAGTTAGATCCTATCACAAATGACACCAATTTATATACAAGGAACGTAACCGCCCCCATAATTGCTGCAGCTCCCAGCGGAAGTAAAAAGCTTTTCCGCACTTCCTGCCGATATCCAATCGCTTCATAAATTGACATTGCATTTAAAATACACATAGACAAAGAGAAAATAATATTACCAACAATCACAGAATAAATTCCCCATTTAAACATCACCATCATGATAACAAGACATACAAGATGGATCGCCAACGAGATAGATGCATTCCGCACAGGTACCGTCATTTTATTAATTCCCTGAAGAACTGCATTTGTTACGGTAGATAAGCAGAAAAATACAATACTAATTGCTCCAATATGCATCATTTTTGTAGGTACTTCCACATTTCCGCTGTAAAGAAGTGAAAGAATCGGTCCTCCCATTACTGTCAATCCTACAAAACTTGGAATTGCAATCAACATTGCCGAACGAACAACAAGCGTAATCTTTGTATGGATTAATCGCTTATTTCCGGTCGTTACAGCTCCTGTCATACTTGGAATCATAGAAGTACCAAGCGCATTCGCCATCGCTAGCGGTACATTAATCCACACATTATACTTACCGCTGAACATTCCCCAATATTCCATATATTCTTTTCGTGCCACACCTTGCACAGACATGATTTTTGTAAAGATTGCCGCATCCAAAGACTGACTGATATTATATACTGCAGTACTCAGCAAAACAGGTGCGCAAGTTAGAACAAGAATTTTTGCAATTTCTCCATAACTCTCCTGTTTTTTTGAACCGTCCCGCAAAAGCTGTCTTCGGATTGTCTTCCGATATCCCCAGAAAATAATCAGAAGAAAAATAAGTGCTGTAGCCGCACCAAGTACCGGACCAAGCGTTGCTCCTGCTGCACCGTAAGCTGCCTTCAGCGCTTTTACATTTTCTTTCTTAGCAATTCCGGCACCGATTTTCAAAAATGCGGTTGCACCGATAATTGCCGCAATGGCATTCACAACCTGCTCAAGTACCTGTGATACTGCCGTCGGAATCATTGTTCCAAGTCCTTGAAAATATCCGCGGAATGATGCAAGGATTGCTACGACAAAAAGTCCCGGTGCCAAAAATCTAAGCGGATATGCACTGTATGGTGATGTTAAAATATTCGCTGCAATAAAATCTGCTCCAAAATAAAATATACAGGCTGCAATTCCACCAACAATTACCGACAAAAGAAGCGCTGTCTGAAAGAGTCTCCATGAATTCTTTCTCTCTCCCTTAGCAACTCGTGCTGAAACAAGTTTGGATACCGCAAGCGGCATACTGTAGGACGTCAGAAGCAACGCTAATGCGTAAATCTCAAATGCGATACTGTAGTAGCCCTGTCCTTCATCTCCCAGAATGTTCGTAATTGGAACGCGATATAATAAACTAATTAATTTTACAATAATTCCGGCCGCGGCAAGGATTGCTCCCTGTGCCAAAAAGCTTCCGCTGCCTTCTTTTTTCTTTCGATTTCCCATGAAACTACCCCTTCACTTTATCTTGTAATTCCGAGCTGCTCCAGAATATCACGCTGTTTCTGTTCCATGACTGCACGCTCTTCCTCTTCCATATGGTCATACCCCATCAGATGAAGCATACTATGGGCAATCAAAAATGCATATTCCCTGCGAATAGAATGTCCGTATTCTTCTGCCTGAGCGATTACCCGCTCTTTTGAAATCACAATGTCTCCAAGTACAAGCTCTCCACTCTCTGGATCAAATGCAGAATCGTCTTCTTCCAGAAAATCAAATGTTCCCGCCTCTTCATAGGCAATCATCGGGAAAGACAGTACATCTGTTGCCCGATCAATTTCCCGAAAGTTTCGATTCATTTCCTGAATCTCGTTATTCATTGTTAAGAGCAGGCTAACGGTGGCTTCATAAGGGCATCCCTCATAATCCAGCGCCGCCTCAATTACTTCTTCTGCTAATTCCTTTGTCTCCAGCGGAAGTTGTAAATCGCCTTCTTCTTCAAATAATAATGTCATGGTCGTCTCCTTATTTTTTATTCCTTTGTTTTATTCTTTTTATTTCCTTTTGTCCGCTCCTTTGTTCTGCCTTCCTTTACTCCGGCTTTCGGTTTTGTTTCATATGCTTCATAAGCCTGAACAATCTTTTGTACGAGCGGATGGCGCACAACGTCTTTACTTGTCAGATTGCATATCTTAATGTCCTCTATCTGACTTACGACTTTCACTGCAATATCAAGACCGGATACCTGACCGGATGGAAGGTCTTTCTGTGTTGCATCACCTGTAATAACAACTTTCGATCCAAAGCCAATTCGTGTCAGAAACATTTTCATCTGAGCCGGTGTTGTATTCTGTGCCTCATCTAAAATAATAAATGCATTATCAAGCGTACGTCCCCGCATGTAGGCAAGAGGCGCAACTTCTATCAGACCTTTCTCCGAATTCTTGATAAAACTGTCTGCACCCATAATCTGATAAAGTGCATCGTAGAGCGGTCTTAAATATGGATCAATTTTACTCTGCAGATCCCCCGGAAGAAATCCCAGCTTCTCTCCTGCCTCAATTGCAGGTCTTGTCAGAATGATCCTTCCCACCTCATTATTTTTAAATGCAGTAATTGCCATCGCCATTGCCAGATAAGTTTTTCCGGTTCCTGCCGGTCCAAGCCCAAATACAATCATATGATCCCGAATTGCATCCACATATTTCTTTTGTCCTAATGTCTTAGGCTTTACCGGTTTTCCCATGATTGTATGACAAATGATCTCTTTATCAATTTCAACTAGCGTACCACTTTTATTTTCCATTGACAGAGCAAGTGCATAATTCACATTTTGTTCCTGAATCTCATTGCCGCGCACAGAAAGCTCTGTCAATTCTTTCAACACAGACTTTGCACGGTTCGCCTGCGCCGGCTCACCGATAATCTTAATTCCATCTGCACGGGGAATGATGCTGACATGAAGTGTCCGTTCAATTTTCTTTACATTTGTATCAAACTGGCCAAATACATTTTGCTCATGTCCGCTCGGAATTTCTATCATTGTTTCGAGAATACTCATTTATTCCTCTCCTTTTATATGATCAGTATCTTTGACGGCCTGCACCGTCTCCCCGACGGTTTTGATGACCGTCAAAGTTCCCTTTGCCACAGCGTTGCCGTGATCTTTGTATATTTTAACATTATTTTCAAGAATTTGAACCCCTTTTTTCCTTAATTCTTTGCAAAACCTATTAAATTCTTCTGTCATTTTCTTGCGAATCTCAGAATCCGCATACTCTGTATCAGAAAATGTGTATGCCCGTATCTCTTTTACTCCAATCTTAATTGGAAGATCAAAGTGTTCTCCAATTCTCAATGTTTTCTTCTTCACATACGTTTCTGATTCCGGAAACCGGTGAAACAATATCCCTGCCTGAATCGCATATGGACCGGCTTCCAGTAAAAGCGCTTTCCTTTTCTGCCCGGTATAAATTTTCTTTTGATATGCTATTTCCATTTGATTTTCATACGGAATTTCCGTCTGAATATAAATATCTGCATCTGCAATATGATATTGATAGTCGGCAACTTCCTTATTGTCATCCAATACAGGAACCGATCCGGACACAAGCAGATCCCCTTTTTTAATTTCGCTTCCTGCTTCCATCTGCGGCACGCCTTTCCGTGTAACCATTTCTGTAATAATACCATCTGCATCCGAAATAATATCTGCCGGCGCCTCGATTTCTTCTTTCGGTTCTTCTTCGATCATATCCATGTTTTCCTTCATCTGTACCAAAAGCCTTGTTCCCTGAATAGAAGCAGAAACCCATATCACATCATCATATTCACTACGAATTGCTTTTACAATTTGTTCACAATCAATCTTGCGTTTCAACATTCCGTGATAAATATCCTTTGATGCAAGAAACTGCAGCACCCCTTCATCTGTATGAGAATAATTACCGCTAATGTGGATGTTCCATATACGAAGTGACATGAGATATACAAGCAGCAGACAAAGTATCACACCTATAAAAAATGCCTGACGCTTTCGATTTCGGTTTAGAAAAAAAGGCAGTCCTCGCCGTTCCAGAACTTTTATCCTCATATTAGATTTCCGAAGAATCGGTTTTAGTTTTCGAAAATTCTTAATCGATAAATACATTTCATAAGCGTGTCCGCAAGGTTTCAGTCCCCATAGACGGATTTGATGATGACTGCACAGATTCAAAAAACGCTCCGGAGAATACCCTGTTATCCTGATTCGCACATATCCCCGGATATACTGAATTAATTTTACAATCATGAAACTCCTTTCCGGCATTAAGACAGCGACGGGTATTCAATACTTTTAATACGTCCGCTTACCTTCATTTCATCATTTGTAAAAAAATCTATCTGCATTCCTTCACCTGTTACTTTAATCTGACCGGCTTTTGTGCGAATGCGAATCAATACATCTGTATACTCTAACAAGCCGCCATAATTCTCAATATGAAGTTCTATCTGTCCAAGCATGGTAACAATCGGAACTCCAAGCACCACATCTTTCGGCATATTTACGGCATCTGCCATCCTCGCTCTTCGAAGATTTTTTTCCTGGTTATGTGTCTCACTCATAAGAAATGCCATACCTATACTTTTACTGTAGTATATGTATGGCATCTTCAATTATGATTCAAAACTGATTAGATTTCTAATCAGCCCCAATAACGGCAAAAAAGTTTCTGCATCTCCCGCTTTGTACGAATATACTGATGATATCCCATTCCGCGTACGGCCCGGTTAATATTCTGCTTGGAGGTCTTGAAAATATCTGCCAGTTCTGTTTGTTTCGGCGGCTCTGCATATCCTGTTTTTAAAATTGTAATCTCCATAATCATACTTTGAAGTGATTTCCAACGTTGCTGTACAAAATCACACATATGAAGACTTTCATTTAAAAAAGAAAGTGAATCTTCATGAGTGTCTGCCATTACAAGTATCCTTGATACTTGATAGTCATTCTCATGCTGCAGTCTGCTAAGTGCTTTCTTTGCATATTCATAAGCCGGTCCTGCAACATTTTCTCCAATTCCAACACCAAATCTTATTGGTATTTTGCGAAATCGAAACTGAATAATATCAAGAATCTCTAAGACATGTCTGCCCGTATAAAAAAATCCACAAAACTTTCCTTCTTCTGTTGGCACCAGATCTGATGCGATATCCTCCTTATAGTAAGTATTGATATACTCTAATGTACGCATAAGATCTTCCCGAATCTTCTCCTGATTATCTGGCTTTTCCGAAAACAACATTTCTCCTATTACCGCATAATACATAAGATGCCCCCTTTTCTCTGATAGTTTTATCATACCACCAGAGCCCGAAAAGTCAACCAAAAATTATTTACATATTTATAATTTGCCCGTTTTTCCATTCATTCAGCAGAATTTTAGTCAACTATTTTTAATAGACTTTTTGTAGATTTGTTTTTCTGTGATAACCATGTCTGCTGCAATATCAGATACTTCCTGCGGAAGCACATCTGCAATCTGACATGCATACGCCAGCCCCAAACGCCTGCAGCCTGGAACGTGTTCCAAATATCGGTCATAGTAACCTCCTCCATAACCGAGTCTTCTCCCATCCGCGTCAAACGCTACTCCGGGCAAAATCATTAGACTATCTTCCGAAGGCGATACTTCCACAATTCCCTGCCGTAAAATCGGCTCCAAAATCCCAAACGTTCCTGATATCAAGTCCGCGCGGGAATGGATCTCAAAAAAACGCATCTCTCTGCCAAATACTCTCGGAACATATAAATGCTTTTGCTCCAGTAAAATTTTGTCAATCAACGCTATCGTCTCTACCTCTGACCGAAAGCTCACATAACAGAAAATCTCAACCGCCTGACGATATTCTTCCAACCCACAAAATGTCTCGCAGATCTGTTCACTCTTCTTTCCTCTCTCATCCTTAGATAATGTGTCTCGCAGATACATATACTTTTTTCGTTCTTCTGCTTTCCATTCTGCCAAATGCAATTTTTCCACCTCATTCCAGCAATCTGTCATTTGACTTTTTAGCATTATTCTATAAAATTTAAAAGTTCTCCAATGTTATCAATCTTTTCAGTTCCGGAAACGTCTCCAAAACCATAAGCCGCAAATATAAATGGGACTCCTGCTTCTCTGGACGCTTCACAGTCTCCGACAGTGTCTCCCACATACACCGGATCCTTCAGATGATTCCGTTCTACGACTGCCTTAATATTCATTCCTTTACTCTTTTTTGTATTTCCGTAACATTCAATATCTGTTACATAAGCCTCCAGATCTGTCTTTCTCAGGAACTGCTCAATATATCCGGACTGGCAATTGCTTACAATACAAACACGGCATTTCCCGGATAACGTAATAAATGTGTCTCGCATTCCTTCATAGCACAGATCTTCTTCACATGCCTCCAGATAACTGTGTTCATATTCGCAGCAGAATTCCATAATTCTTTCCCGCTCTTCCTGCGTAAGTTCCGGAAACAGATCCTCTGCAATTACATTCATTGGTTTTCCAAACTCCCGCTTCAAAATCTCTCCTGTAATATGTTTTTCTTTAATTCCAGCCGATAGAACCGCTTGATTCCATGCCCTTGCCACAACTTCAGTTGTATCCCACAAAGTTCCATCTACGTCAAAAATAATATCTCTCATTCTCATTCCTCCATCTTTTGCCACAAATTATAAAATTGCTCTTCTGATTTTTGCTAAAAGTTCACCTGGAATTAATTTAGCATTTCAGAAGAGCAATTTCAATAAATTTATCTGATTCGTTATAAGAATTTTACCAAAGATGCATCGCATGCTGCATTACAAGAGAAACAATCGTGATTCCGATCCAACAGCAAAGTCCCATGAAAATCGGCTTTCCGCCACTTTTGATAAGCTTTACTACATCTGTATGGAATCCAATGGCTCCCATTGCCATAATGATAAAAAATTTTGACAATTCTTTCAAAGGTACAAACATTTCCGCCGGAACTCCCATTGCTGTCGCTGCTGTCGTAATAACACTTGCCCCGATAAAAAACAAGATAAAAAACGGAAATACGCTTTTTAATGACACTTTCTCTCCATCTGTTCCTTCTGTCTTTTTTGTACGCAAAAAAGCAAGCACTAATGTAATCGGAATGATTGCAAGCGTCCGTGTC
>JAGZJD010000064.1 GCA_018365895.1 Lachnospiraceae bacterium
GTTGCTGCTGCTTCTCTTGCAATTCCAACAACGCTGTAGCAGTCTACACGGTTAGATGTCACTTCGTATTCAATCACTGCATCGTGAAGTCCAAGCGCCTCGATGGCATCTGCTCCTACTTCGGCATCTTCCTCGAAAATATAAATGCCGTATTCCGGCGCTTCCGGATACATTTCTCTCGTAGAACCCAGCTCTTCAATTGAGCACATCATTCCATAAGAATCAATTCCGCGAAGTTTTCCTTCTTTAATCTCAATTCCGCCTTCTGTCTTCTTGCCGTCATGGCCTCCTGCCACACGTCCGCCAACAAGAACAACCGGAACTTTGTCTCCTTCTTTCACATTCGGAGCGCCTGTTACGATCTGAATCTTCTCTGCTCCAATATTAACCTGACAGATAATCAGCTTATCCGCATCCGGATGTCTCTCAATCTTTTCAATCTGTCCAATCACGATCTTATCCAGATCTCTATCTAAAATTTCATATCCTTCTACTTTTGTTCCGGATAATGTCATTGCATCCGTATATTCCTGTGCTGTCACGCAAAGATCCGGAACATACGCTTTAATCCATGATAATGAAGTGTTCATTTTTTATCCTCCTAGAATTGTCTTAAGAATCTGATATCATTTTCATAGAGCAGTCTCATATCGTCGATCTCGTATTTCAGAAGGGCGATTCGCTCTAACCCAACACCAAACGCAAATCCGGTGTATTCATTCGGATCAATGCCGCACATTTCCAGCACATGCGGATGTACCATACCGCAGCCGAGAATTTCAATCCAGCCGGAACCTTTACAGAAACGGCAGCCTTTTCCTCCGCATTTGAAACAGGAAACGTCCACTTCGGCACTCGGTTCTGTAAATGGGAAATGATGCGGACGGAATTTCGTCTTTGTCTCCGGTCCAAACAGCTCTTTCGCAAATTCTTCTAAAGTTCCTTTTAAATCAGCAAATGTAATATTCTTATCAATCACAAGTCCTTCAATCTGATGGAAAGACGGAGAATGTGTTGCATCTACTTCATCTGAACGGAATACTCGTCCCGGAGCAATCATACGGATCGGAAGCTTGCCCTGTTCCATAACCCGGGCCTGAACAGGTGATGTCTGTGTACGAAGGACAATATCTTTATTTACATAGAAGGTGTCCTGCTCATCCTTTGCCGGATGATCTGCCGGAATATTCAGTTTCTCAAAGTTGTAAAGATCATACTCTACTTCCGGTCCTTCCACAACTTCATATCCCATTCCAATGAAAATACGCTCTACTTCTTCAAGGGCAATTGTATTCGGGTGACGGTGTCCGACTTCATTTTTCTTCGCCGGCAGTGTTACGTCAATCACTTCTTTTTTCAGACGTTCTTCAAGAATCTTAGCGTCCATTTCTTTTTTAGATGCTTCTAACGCTTCTTCAATCTCTGTACGGGTATCATTGACCATCTGTCCTACTTTCGGACGGTCTTCCGGAGCGACATCTTTCATTCCTTTCAGAACAGCTGTCAACTCCCCTTTCTTTCCCAGATATTTCACTCTGACATCATTCAGCTTTTCCGGCGCATCTGCAGCCTGAATCAATTTCAGCGCTTCTTCTTTGATGCTCTGTAATTTCTGTTCCATAACGTTCCTCCTAAAAAATAATCAAAAAAATCCCCGTCCCCAAAGGGACGAGGTCAATCGCGGTACCACCCTAATTCCTGCGGATACTCTCTGCAGGCACTTTCATACGCGTAACGTGCATCTTACGTCATCATCTACTCTGCCAGAAATCTTTCTCGACATTTCAAATCAGCAGCTCTTGCGGGAAATTCGATTCCTGTCTGAACTAAAAGGAACTCCCAGCCGATGATTCCTTCTCTCTGATAGAAAACAGTTCTCTACTAACGCAGTCATTGCCTTTCTCTATGCGGTAAATAGTTATTTTCTTAAACATTGTATCTATATCAGAAACTTATGTCAAGGGGTTTTCCGGATTTTCTCTTCTTTTCCCCACGTCTTCTCCAAAAATTCTCTGATACTCTGCTTTCACAAACTGTTCTGCCGACTTCTCCAATTCTTCATATTTGCGGATCAGTTCAAGGCAATCATCTGTTACCTCCGCCATTCCTCCGAACTTTCCTCCCGGACGGCGTCTTACCAGTTCAATCTCGGATTCTTCCTCCGCAGTCCGAATCATAGACCAGGCTTTGCTGTAAGAAATTCCGGTCCTTTCACTTGCCTCTCTGACCGATCCAAGCCTGTGTATCTGTCGAAGCAGTGTTACCGTTCCCGGACCAAAATACGGCTTCGTGTGGATCAGCTGCACTTTCACATGCGCTCGCTTCAAATTCCTTTGGTACGCCTCTGCCACCGTCTCTTGAATTCCACTATCTTCTAAAACTGGCTCCACCGTTCCCGGATCCCTCATCTCCACATAAACCGGCTTCTGCCCAAAAGACCTGATTGCTCCCCGCAGCCCTCCTGTTCCTTCGTACGTTATCACATCAGAAAAAATTTTCTCGCCTAACAGTACCGGATGTCCTCCTCTGTGGTTGTAAGAAGGTATTACTACCGTTTTTTCTTCACTCAGCAATTGTTCCAGCGTTTCCATCTGAAAGAACGGAACGTCCACCGGACAGATAAATACTCTGCTGCATCTTTCCTTCAGATAGGAAAGTCCTGTCTTCACCGAATCCAGCATCTCCGGCTGTCTTCCCTCTTCACAAGACTCATTCTGCAAAAAAGTAACTCCAAATCCCTTCAGCTGCTTTTTCAACTGTTCTTCCTGACTTCCGGCTACGATCACAATATCTTTCACACCTGCCCGCTGAAAATTCACCGTAATATATTCTGCCAAAGTCATTCCCTGAATCTTCTGAAGCGCTCTGGATGCACCATCTCTCTCTCCGGTTCCGTCTGCTGTAATCACAGCTCCAATCGTTTTCCTCATCTGTATCTCATCTATTGTTCGGGACATACTGTTGTAACACCCCTTTTCTTCCTGAAACTGATTTCATTCTATAGAATCTATTCTTCTCTGTCAAGGCTTTCCAAATACACATTCAGCTCGCCGCCAAGCAGCAGCATATAAAGGCAGAAATACATCCAGAGCATCATTAGAATAATCATTGTAAGACTTCCGTACATATTAGAAAAGCCCCGAAAAACTTCCACATAAATAGAACTCACATAAGAAATCACAAGCCAGCCGACTGCCGCCAGAACTGCTCCCGGAAACAATCTTTTTTGTTTTCTTTTTTCCGCTCTGTTCCTGTGATTCGGAAGATACTTATACACCATAGCAAACAGCAGCGTAAACAGACACATAGCAATGATCGTTCTGCTTCCAATGACCATATCCGTCATTCGTTTGAGAAACGGCACATAAGAATTAATCAACATACTGATCGAATTACCAAAGACAAGCAGCAGCATAGAAATAATAATCGACAGGACAAACATCAGCGTATAAGATGCCGCCCGGATCCTAAGAAAAATATAATTACGGGTTTCCTTCGCTCCATAAATACAATTAAGTCCTGTCGTCAAAGCCAGCACTCCTCTTCCTGCCGACCAGAATGCCACTAGCGCTGTAACCGGAACAACTGCTTTTGATTGGTTATAGACTTCATTCACGATAGAAATCAGCCATGTATCCAGTGAAGATGCGGAATGTGACGCACTTGGAAACAACGTCTCAATTCCAAGCATAATGTCTTCCCTTGTCAGAGGTGTATACTGCACAAGTGTCAATAATAAAAGTAAAAGCGGGATCAACGATAACATAAAAAAATACGCCGACTGTGCTGCATATGCTCCTACATGGTCATCTCCAATGCGGCGTCCGGCCTGATTCAATTTCTCCAACAGATTCTTTGACATTTGTGTTTCCCCCTTTATTTTCTCCAAATCATACCATGTTTCTTCCTGCTATTCAATGGTAACTCCACAGTAAAATGTTTTCAATATTTCCTCATATCCCATTCCCTGCTTTGCCATTTCATTAGCTCCATTCTGACTCATTCCGATTCCGTGACCGAATCCGCCCCCATGAAGAATGATTTGTTCCGGCTGCTCTTCAATCTCAAAAAAAGCACTCGGCAGCAACTCTCTTGCCGGTGTCAGATTGCCATCCTGCTTCATAATCTCATATCCGCTGCCGCCAAGCGCTCTGCGTATCTTATTTTCTGTCTCTATGACCGCACTTCCTCTGTCGCCCTCTGCCACAAGAACAAGCGCCACACCTCCGGCTCCCCTTTCCGTAACTTCCAGATGCGTTAGATTTCCGATATCTGTTTCTGCATATTCCGAAATCAAAGCGGAGATCACTGTTTTGGGGATTGCAGCTTCCCAGCGATACCACGGAAGCTCTTTTTCATAATCCCCTTGCTTACCGGAAATGTTTATACTCTTCAAATATGCCGTTTTCTCTCCCGCACTGCCGCCCCAGGCAGTCATATCTGTAGACATCCCGCACGACGTAGAATAATAATACGCCGCGGCAACCTGACCTTGATACCATAGTTTCTGACCGGCAGTCTCATCAACCGCCTGAATGACGGATGGCTGAATCTCTGAATTTCCATATACCTGAAACGCTGTACTGTCATCCACCTGTGCCTGATATTGCGGATACGCCATTTCCTGCATCTGATGGTAAGCATAACTTCTGGCGCAGACTGCCTGACATTTCAGGGCTTCCATCTCATAGGACGCAGGCATTTCACTCGGTACGACTCCATAGAGATATTCCTCAAAAGGTATCTCGTTAATCACTGCTACCCCTCCATTTGCCACCAGCTCAATGATTCCGTCATAGGACGGAACTCCATATCCCCTTGTAAGTGTTGTGACGGTCAGTTTCTCTCCTGGCTGACGCGGGCTGATTCGAATCGCTCCTGATGCAAAATACGGATGATCAGCGGCAGCCTCAAATACTGCCTGCGCCTCCAATTCTTCTCTTCCCCCTCCATATTCGATCACAAGACCGCCGGGCGCGGTAATCCCTACTTTTTCGTGAAGTTCTTCCTGGAATCCTTCCCCTCGAATCAGAACCCGGATTACAGCGCTCCCGGTATCCTTTTCTTCCGCCTTCTTTTGCTCCTGACTCTGTTCCTGCTTCTTCGTTTCTCTTAGTTGATCCTGCTTCATTTCCCGTTTATTGATGACAGCAACGATCAGAAGCATCGCCGTCACTGCACAAAGTCCATAATAAATATATTGCTCCTTGAATTTCATCTCATATCCTGTTATATTCTTGTCTCTTTATTGTATGTCCAATGGCTTTTTGGTTATGCGTCTGAACACAAAAACCTCGTTCCAACGTGAAAAGACAGCCGCCAAAGCGACTGCCTTTTTCTTTTGTATGATGCCCAAAATGCCGGCTCCTGTATTTTGACTCCTAGCATTCTGCTAGGTGGGTGACCGCATCTGCTTTTCTGTCTTCCACGCATACCCTGGAGGCATGACATATTACAGAGATAATAAGTCTCCCGTTTAAAGTATTGTAGGTTCAAAATTACAAGAGGTATCGAACATCCCAGGTTTTCTAAATCCTATTATACTTGATTCAGTTCCATTTTTCAACTAAATCATAATTTTTCCACCATTTGATTTTTATTTTTTTCCAGAAACCGGCTTCCCTTTCCCCTTCTCTTCTGATTTTCCGGTATAATTTCTGCATATAGCGCAGGTCTTCTTTCTGAAACTCATTTCCGCCAAAGTACGCCTGTTCTGCAAGTTCATAAAACTGTTCCGCCTGAACTTCGGAAACACTGTGAAATCCCTTTGTAAGTTCTTCTGCAAATGTCTTTGCATCTTCAAATGCTTTCCAGTCATATCCAAAATCCTTGATCATACTGCCAAATCTTTCGTAGAGATAACATACCATCTCTTTTTCGCTTTCCGAATGCTTTCTTATCTGACAGATCCGGTATATCCGATTGCCCGTAACCGTACATAATCCGACAAAAAGAAGCGCAATCATACCGAACAGAATTTTGAACCAGAGTGCTGTCTTAATCGAAAGTCTTACTTGTTCCGCCCCCGAAACTCCACCGTTTTTCTCAATTTTTTCCGGATTCTCCGGCTCTTTGGAACTCTCTGTCGAAAGTGTTCCCGGCTCCTCTTTCTGCTCTTCCTGTTGTTCTGTCTGTTCCCCTGTCTGATCCAACTCTTGATCTGGGATCTCTGTCTCCTGCACCGTTTCTTCCGGTGTATTACTATTAGACGCTTCCTTTGGAACATATTCTGTTATCCCTGCGGCAATTCCGGATGTTACAGACACAAATCCCGGTGTCGCCTCAAAGGGTACCCAGCCAAATCCATCCACATAATATTCTGCCCAGGCATGAGCCTCACCTCCGGTTAGAACAGCCTGATAGCCATTTCCTGTCTTTTGAAACAAACCAGGCTCCACAAGATATCCGCTGACAAATCTGGCAGGAATCTTTTGAAGCCGCAGCAAAAGCGCTGCTGCGGCAGCATAATGCATACAATATCCTTTTTTGTTTTCATTTAAAAAATACAGGACACTATCCTTCCCCACCGGCGTTCTTCCGGGCTTTAACGTATAAACCGTATTCTCTGACAAGTAGGTATGAATCTTCCTGCAGATTTCTTCCATATCATCTCCCGCCGTCTCCTCTGCTGCCTGGCGAAGTCCTCCGGCGACAGAATCCGGAACTTCCAGATATGTCTTCTCTACAACAGCATCGTAGTCTTCCTGCCCTTTTCTCTTCAAAACCTTTTTCGCAGAAGCAGTACAGAACTTCGTCTCATATGTTCTTTCTCCCCCTTCTGCAAAACTGTCTCCATAAACAGCTGCATCTTCGTAAGCGCTAAAATATGGTTCATACCGGTATTTCGGATTTGCCTTCTGCACTTGTACTGTCAGACGCTTCACTTGCTCCGTTTCCTTCAGCAGCTCAAATGGGCGCGCCAACAATTCTTCCCCTTCCTGACCGGTCTTTCCTTTTAAAGAAGATATTTTTTTCTTTCTCCATTCACTATTTTCATACTCACCACCGACAAACCCTCGCAAATACAGCGCCTGATTCGGTTTTTCATTACAGATAAGGCGAAGCTGTTCTTCCTTCCCCTGTACAAGTTCATCCGCTTCTCCGATTTTTCCGGAACCAACACCTCCTGACACTATTCGTTTCCGCTCCAGAAATGCTTTCACATCTTTCTGAAACGTTTCCGGTGATTCTGTCAGTTTTATCATCGGCTCCCGAAGCCACAGATAACCGATCCCGACCGAAAGGCATATTACAACCGCCGCTGTCAGTTCTCTTTGCCCTCTGCTCATTTCTCCTTTCCGCGCGCTGCTGCAGTAAATTCCGACTCCGCTGCCGATCAAAAGTATCATTGCATCCGCCTGAATTACTGTTCCAACACAAAAAGGCGCCAGAAACCAAAAAATCAGCATTCCGTAACCAATCCATTTTCCACGCCGAAAACAGCAGACCGCCAGAAGCAACGCCGCCATCAAAATACCGATCACGGCAAGACCTGCCTCCTGAAATCCGCTCCCGGCTTTTGACATAATTTCCGCATCAATCGTAACCGCGTAGTATCCTTCAATCCTTTGCAGCGCTTCTGCCAGCAGATTCTGACTCCCCTTCCACAAAGATTCCCAGTTTTTTGCATAGGAGGCGATTTTCTCACAAATTCTTCCTCTTGTCCTTGTCATTCCGAGGGCATCTGCTGCTGCAAACATACTCCCCATTGCTCCTGCTATTACATAGCAAAAAATGCGGAGCCATTGTGTCCATTTCCTTTTCTCCACATTACACCTCAATCACAGCTTCCAGGAATTGTTCCCGGAATGCTTTCTCCATCGCCACAGACCACACCTTCTCTTCATCAACAAAAAGCGTTCCATCCTCCTTTAAAACAAGGCATCTCCCATAACGCTCCGAAAATGCTTCCTGATAGCTCTCTTCATCCCAGTTATCGATTCCTTCCCGACAGTCTTTCAAAAAAACTGTGAGCATTTCATCATAGTCTTCCTGAACTAACAGAAGGAATCTCTTTATCTGACCTGTTTCTGCCATACGCCATGTAGCATAGCATGGACATTCATATGCAAGAAATCCAGACGCCAACGAGGCAAATGCCCTGATAAAATTGCCCGGAATCTTTTCTTTCCTTCCGTTTTCTGCTGCCAGCACAACAGATGCTCCAATAGGCAGACTGTATTCCTTTACCCAGATATGCTCCTGACGCGCAGTCATTTTCCAATGGACTTTCTGCCAGCTGTCACCCGGACGGTATTCTCTCAGTCCAAATACTTCTGATACATCTTCTCCACTCTTCGTTTTGGAATAGGTATCACTGTCCAGCAAAAAGTTCCTTATCTGTTCCGAAAATTCCAGATGCGGAATCACGATTTCCGGCAATATCGTCACAGAACACTCTGCCACGTTTCTTCTGCAGCCCATTCCAAGCCCGATGGCATCTTCTGTCCGGATTCTTTTTATCCGAAACGTTACAACTCCCGGTTCTGTTCCTTCCTGAAACAAATCAGAAAGCTCTGTTTTCTCCCCGGAAATCCAGATCCATTTTCTCTGACAGCTCTGACCGCTGTCAATGACCTCAATCTCTGCCCGGATTCTTCCTGACAGCGCTGTCAGAATCGGGGTTGAACGAATCTGAAGCCAGACTTTCTTATGCTCACTTTCCTGAAATCTTTTTGCCGCACACACAAAATCTGCCTTGATTCCAAGCGCCGCAATCCATGCCAGCGCTTCGCACAAAAAAGGCAGGACAATCATGGCGCCAAGCAGCGTCCGTCCCGCCTCCCAGTGATACATCACATTCAGATAGAGCATTACAAGAAGGCTTACTCCATAAAGAATCCTAATTCTCATCTGATTATCCTTTTCTCCGCTCCATTTTCGGCTGCGGTACCATTTCCAAAATCTGCTCCAACATCGCTTCTACTGTCATCTGTTCCGCTTTTGCCCGCTGCGATAATACCAGGCGATGAACTGCCACTGCCGGAAACACATTCTTCACATCCGCCGGAATGCAATATTCTCTTCCATGCAGATAGGCAAGGGCTTTAGACATCTTCACAAGCGCAATCGTTCCGCGCGGACTAATTCCAAGCTTTAACAGCGGCTCCTCTCTTGTTGCCTTTACAAGTCTTGCAATATATTCATATACTCTGTCGTGAACAAATACTTCTTCTACTTCTTCCTGCATTCCCAGAAGTTCTTCTCTTCGGATTACCGCATGGATTTCATCCAATCGGTTTCTTGCTCCAGCCCCTTTGATCATCTCAATCTCATCTGCAATATCCGGATACCCCATTGTCATAGAAATCATAAAACGATCCAGCTGTGACTCAGGCAGCGGCTGTGTTCCTGCTGAGCCAATCTGGTTCTGCGTTGCGATCACAAGGAATGGTTTCGGTACTTCCCGTGTCTTTCCATCGACCGTAACTGTTCCTTCTTCCATTACTTCCAGAAGCGCTGACTGTGTTTTGGGAGACGTCCGATTAATTTCATCTGCAAGAAATAAGTTACAGAGCACTGCTCCCGGCTGATAACGAAACTCCTTTTGCTGCGGATCATACATAGAAAATCCCGTAAGATCTGCCGGCAGAACATCCGGTGTAAACTGTACTCTCTTCTGCGTCATCCCCATACTTTTGGCAAAAGCCAGCGCCAGCGTTGTCTTTCCAACTCCCGGAATATCTTCAATCAGAATATGTCCGCCTGCCAAAATAGCAGCCATTGCCTTAATAATACATTCATCCTTCCCGATCACTGCCTTTTTCACTTCTCCAATGATCGCTGCTGCACATTCAATTCCACGGCTCATATGCTCCCCTCCTCTATCTGTTCGTTCCGGCTATATCTCCTCCGTAAGTTCCGGCATAATCCCCGGCAGATCTGCCGAAACCTTTTCATAAGTCTTTACTTCTCCACTCATAAAATGCTTCCTGCAAAGCGGCACATACATATCATTGGCGCCAAGCATAATCTGTTCGCCGTCTCTTACAATCCTGCCGTCCCGAATTCGCGCATTAAAACGCGCTTTCTTTCCACACCAGCAGATCGTCGGAATCTCCTCGATTGCATCTGCCAATTCCAAAAGACGCTTGGAACCTTCGAATAATTTCCCTTGAAAATCCGTTTTCAGTCCGTAGCAAAGCACCGGAATATCATAGGTATCACAGATCTCTGCAAGCCAGTCTACCTGAGCTTCTGTCAGAAAATTCGCCTCATCTACAAGGATTGCATCATACGCCCCTTCCTTCATCTCAAACTCTTCGATCAAGGTACAGGACGCCTGTAAACCGATTCTTGACTTCACGATCTTCTTCCCATCCCGCAAATCCATCTTCGGTTTCAGAATGATCGGTCTTCTTCCCCGTTCCTGAAAATTATAATGTGCCATGAGAAGATTTGCTGTCTTACTGCTTCCCATTGCCCCGTAACGAAAAAATAATTTTCCCATTTATACTTCCTCTTTCTCATCCAGAATCTTCTGGATCATATTTCTCACAAGTTCAAATGCCACCGGATTCATTCCGCTGTTGATTACAATATCGGCTGTCGTTCTTGTCGGTTCCACATAGAGATAATGCATCGGCTTCACCGTTGTCAGATATTGCTCCACCACACCTTCAATATCCCGTCCACGCTCTTTCACATCTCTGATTACCCGGCGCAAAATACGTTCATCCGCATCTGCCTCCACATAAACTTTCACATCCATCAGATCCCGAAGTCGTTCGTCTGCCAGCACAAGAATTCCTTCCAGAAGAATCACTCGCTTTGGTTCCACTTTCATCACTTGATTCGACCTTGTGTGCATCGTATAATCGTAGACCGGACATTCAATCGCCTTTCCTTCTTTCAGCTGATGCAGATGCTCCACAAGAAGCTCCGTCTCCATTGCATCCGGATGATCATAATTCGTCTTCTTCCGCTCCTCTAACGGAATATCGCTCTGATCCCGATAATAATTATCGTGCGCCACGTCTTCGTGAAAGGTATCTTTTAATTTATTTGTAAATGTAGATTTTCCTGAACCGGTTCCACCGGCAATTCCAATAATAATTGTTTTCATCTTTTTCCCGCCTGTAAATGTATTTTCTTATAATTCTTTTATATTTGATTAGATTCATTATATCTTCGCCAGAAAGCACTGTCAATGATTGCGGATGTTTTGTCCCACAATGGCTAAATGAAATAATGCCGATAAGACTTCCATGAAATCTTACCGGCATCTTGACTTATTCTCTATTTTCTCCATCGTACAACTCTGCTATGTTACCAGCCTGCGAGAGTAGCAGGCACTCTTTTATCGTCTCATATTCGTATAATCAACAAGCCCTCCAGCCTTTATGATCTTTTGCATAAATTCCGGGAATGCCTGCCCCTGAAATTCGGTTCCTTTCGTGTGGTTATAAATTTTACCACTGTCAAAGTCAACTTCTACTTCATCGCCTGCTTCGATACCTTTCGCTGCCTCCGGACATTCAATGATCGGAAGTCCGATATTAATTGCATTGCGATAGAAAATTCTGGCGAAAGTCTCTGCAATGACACAGCTTACCCCTGCAGTTTTCAGACAGAGCGGTGCGTGTTCCCTGGAAGAACCACATCCGAAGTTTTTATTCGCAACAATGAGATCTCCCTCCTGCACCTTATTTACAAATTCCGGATCAATATCTGCCATCGCATGACTTGCGAGTTCCTTCGCATCGAAAGAATTCAGATATCTTGCCGGAATAATAACATCCGTATCTACATTATCTCCATATTTAAATACATGTCCGCACGCTCTCATGATCTGTCACCTACTTTCTCAGGATTTGCTATATAACCGGCAATTGCACTGGCTGCCGCCACTTCCGGTGACGCCAGATAAATCAGTGAATCTACATGCCCCATTCGACCTACAAAATTACGATTTGTCGTAGAAACACATTTCTCTCCTGCTGCAAGCACTCCCATATGTCCTCCCATACACGGTCCGCAGC
>JAGZJD010000065.1 GCA_018365895.1 Lachnospiraceae bacterium
ATTGTGTGAAGCAGTTGTTCCGGAGAAAGCTCAAACGTTTCTTTGCGATATGTTTCTACATCTTCCATGTCGTATTCCGGAATACTGACAGCAGAAACCGGACAGATTGCAACACAGTGTCCGCAGAGAATACATGGACCTTTTATGTGGGCAGTGCCATCTATAAGTTCAATACGGCTGCCGACACAATCAGCGGCACAGGCGCCGCAGCCGATACATTTATCTTGATCAATAAAAACCATTTTGGACCTCCTTATATATGTCAGATCGGATAAAAAATCCGATGGGAATCTTATAGTATTGTATGAAATCGTATCGGGAAAATCAATGGTTTCTTTGAAAAACCGGTATAGATTTTTCAGAAAGCCTAGGGTACAATGAGACTGCATAAGAAAAATAAGAAAGGCAGAGTGATAAATATGGATAAGCAAATAATTTTGGCATCTGGGTCTCCACGAAGGAAGGAACTGATGACATTAGCGGGATATACATTTGAAGTAAAGGTTAGTGAGAAAGAGGAGCATTATAAAAGTAATGTACCAGAAGAGATTGTAAAAGAGCTGGCGCTTCAAAAGGCAGAGGATGTAGCAGAACGGACAGAGAAGAAGAAACTGGCAGTCATTGGGGCAGACACTGTTGTGGCAGTGGATCAGGAGATTCTCGGGAAACCAAAGACAGAAGAAGAAGCTTTTGCCATGATTCGCAAAATCTCCGGAAGGACACATCAAGTTTATACGGGAGTGGCGGTGTTGGATTTCGATGATACCGGGAAATGTACAGTGACAAGCCATGCGGTAAAGACGGATGTGACTGTGTATCCAATGACAGATAAGGAAATACAGACTTATCTGTCATCGGAGGAAGTTATGGATAAAGCGGGAGCCTACGGAATCCAGGGACGGTTTGCCGTATTTATAGAGAAGATTGACGGCGATTATTATAATGTGATGGGACTGCCGATTTCTTATCTCTATCATGTGTTGGAAGGCAGGAATTAATTGGAAGAAGAAGCGGATATTCTGCGGACTGCCTGCAAACAAATATTTCCGATGACCATTAGCAGAAATCCGGCAATGAAACCAATCAATATGATGAAAGAAAAATCTTCGCGTGCACTGTCAAAATCTCCGGCGCCCATTTTACGTGCAATGATAGCACATCTGTTCCGACAAGGCGAGAGATAAAAATTCTATCTACAATTGTATAGAGCGACATAAAAACCATCATAATCATCGTCGGAAAGGCGAACTGCAGCAATGAAAAGAAGTTGAAATTTCTGGCAATCGAATTTTTCATAGTATGTCATCCTTTCTTTTTGATTGAACATCTGATATGATAAACTATAGAGTAACACGATAGTTAAGCGGGAAAAGGAAAGAATTAAAAATGAATAAGAGCAGGTATTTAAGTACTGGAGAATTTGCAAAATTGAGCAGAACGACGAAGCATACATTATTTTATTATGATGAAATCGGATTATTTTCACCCGTAATCAAATTGGAAAACGGGTATCGATATTATTCTTACAGTCAATTGGATGTTTTTGATGTAATCTGCACCCTTAGAGATCTGGATATGCCGCTTGAGAAGATACAGGCATACATGAAAGGCAGGACACCAGAGAAGTTAATGGAAGTGCTAAAAGAAGAGGAAGAAATTATTGCAGGAAGAATCAGACAGCTTCGCAGGACAAAGGAATGGGTTCGGCGCAAAATGCTTCATCTGGAAACGGCGATGCAGATGGATGCAGATGCAATTGCTGTTTGTCTGGAACCAAATCGATATTTAGTTACAAGATATGTAGCATCATCTAATGAGAAAGCGTGGGCAAGAGCGATTGGAGAATTGTACGGATACTGTGAGAAGTATGAATTGCAGAGTCCATATGCGATTGGGTATCGGCTTGAAATGGAAGATGTTCGCCGAAAGAAATATACGAATTATCATACGGTTTATGAAATGTTCGATACCAATCCGGGAACCGTGGAATGCAGTCTGCGCCCGGCAGGAGAATATCTGACAGCCTGTCATCGTGGAGACTGGCACAAAGTAGGAGAAACTTATGAGCGTATGATTGCTTATGCAGATGCTCATGACCTTTGTCTGGGAGAATATTTCTATGAAGATACCATGATTGACAGCCTGACAGCAGAGCAGGAAGAGGAGTTTGTGACCAAGATTATTTGTCCTATTGTAGAAAAATATTCCGTTTCTAATGAACAGAAAAAGAAGTAAAGAGTAGAAGATACAATAAAAATAGGGGATACGGTAACTAGTTGAAGGTACTGTATCCCCTACGCTATTGTATTGTGTTATTCTTCTCCGCCTAATTTGCTGGCAATAAACCAACCGCCAATAAATGTTATGATACCGATTGCTAATAATGGAATAGAGAACTGGCTCCAGTCTGTTTTCATAAGAATTGCAATTGGAGATGCAAGAATCAGACCAATGATTCCGTAATATGCGTGAATTTCGGCTTTTTTAAAGATAAATTCAATCAGTTTGGCAATAGCAAAAATTCCGATGACAATTCCAATGCCAAAAGGAGCTAAGATTCCAAATACACGAAGAACTTCATTTAGATTGAAAGCAATCAGAGCGTCAATAAAGTCATTGATTGTTTCAATGATCGTATCATAGTAACCGAGCAGCATCAGCATCATAGAACCGCTGACTCCCGGAACAACCATTGTAGCTGCTGCAATGACCCCTACTGCAAACAGTTTCAGAATATTGACGAGACCAAAGCTTACGTCAGCAGCAGCGCCACCATTTTCACCAAGAACTGCCATTAGAATTACGATTCCGAAGAAGATGAAAAACGGAATCAGCTTGCCAGTAGAAACAGAATGACCTTTTACTTTCTTAAAGATAAACGGAAGACTTCCGGCGATAAGACCACAAAATGCAAAATTGGTTGGAATCGGATAGTTGGCTAACAAAAATTCAAATAATCTTGAAAGCAGTACAATTGCAAGTCCTGCGCCTGCAAAAATGGGAAGAAGTAATTTCATACTTTCTTTAAATTCACTTTTTAAATGGGTAATAGAATGAATCAGCTTATCATAAAGGCCCATAGCGACCATCATAGTTCCTCCGCTGACGCCAGGAATGATGTTAGCAATTCCTACCACCATACCCTGTAAGATTTTTTTTAACATGTTATTTCTCCTTGTTTTACATATTTTTTGTTTTCATATAGCAAGAACAGTTTTTAAGAAAAATATTTTTTTGCCAGTTCTTTAAATTTAGGAAGTGCATTGACAATTGTTTCGTAAGCAACACAATAAGCAATACGAACATATCCGGGACAGCCAAAGGAAGTTCCCGGCACGACCAGAATATTATATTCTTTTGCAGCGCTGCAGAATTCTGCTTCATTTTCAGTTGGTGTTTTCATAAACAGATAAAAAGCCCCTTGAGGTTTCACACATGAGAATCCACAATCGATCAAACCGTGATAGAGTGTTTCGCGGTTTCGATTGTAATAAGAAATATCTGTTTTTTCATTTAGGCATCGTTCTACAAGTTTTTGCTGCAATGTTGGTGCATTTACAAATCCAAGAATACGGTTGGCTACATTTGCCGCTGCATTTACTTTTTTGCTGTCAGTTACTTCGTCTGGGATGACGAGATAACCAATCCGTTCTCCGGGAAGAGACAGGGATTTACTATAAGAATAGCAGACAATGGTGTTATTGTAATAAGCAGTCAGAAATGGAACGTCCACATCATCATATGCCAGTTCACGATAAGGTTCGTCGGAGATTAAATAAATCTCATGACCATATGTCTGTTGTTTTTGCTCCAGGATCGCAGCGAGCTTTTTAATTGTTTCTTCAGAATATACAACTCCAGTAGGATTGTTTGGCGTGTTTACAATGACTGCTTTTGTATGCGGTGTAATTTTTGACTCAAATTCATTAAGTTTTGGCTGGAAAGTTTCGGTATCCGGTGAAATTTCTATGATTGTACCGTCAAAATTATTCACATAACTTCTGTATTCTCCAAAATAAGGAGCAAATACAATGACTTCATCTCCAGGATTTAAAAGAACTTTTAAAGCTACATTCAGACCTCCGGCAGCGCCCACGGTCATGGTTATATTTCGCTCTTTGAATGCAGTACCAAATCGTTGATTTAATGAATCGGCGACAGCCTGTCGTACACTGCTGTAACCGGCATTGCTGTTTGTGTATCCATGCAGAAGGAGAGGATCTTCTTCAGTAACAATGTCGATGACAGCCTGTTTCACTGTTTCAGGAGCCGGGACATTCGGGTTGCCCAAACTGAAATCATATACATTTTCCGGTCCGTAGAGTTTTGCGAGCCGATTACCTTCTTCAAACATTGCCCGGATTGCTGAACTATTTGCTACCATATGTTCCATTTTTTTTGATATCATGTCTGTATCCTCCAATTCGTATTGTATTATAGCATCGTTCAACTTTTTCGACAATCTGAAACTTATGTATCTTTTTGTGATTATTTTGTGAATTTTTTTTGTAAGACATGATGAATGGGAGACATAAAGACAGAAAAAATAATATAGATAATATAATTAACAGAAAAATAAGAAATATAATATAAAATGATTGACAAATATGCGGTTTAATGATAATATAAAACTACAAAATAACAAGAAGATAAAACAAATTTAAAACTTAAATTTATAAAACTATTCGTATAAGTTTAAAAGTTAAATTTTAAGATTACAATCTTCTAAATTATTTTGAAAATGTTCAATAGGAGGTATAGACCACCAAGAAGTTTAATTTGAACTTGAATTTTAAGAAAGAGAGGTACGGTCCAACAAAAACTTAAGCGAACATTCATAATTTTACGAAAGGAAGGTACAGACCACCAGAAACGTTATATTATATTTATAATCATCAACATTAAAAATGGTTGTAAGAAGAGGTAAAAAGAATGATTGAAGAGTCAAATTAAAAGTGGGTATCAATTAATAAATGATTAGTTGGTATCCATTTTTATGTATTTCTTTCGAGAAAAATGTGGTTTTTTTGACGAAGTGTGCTATAATACAATTCGTATTAAAATGTGAACAGTAAACTATGTAGGCTAGGGGGATATTAAGATGGCTACAAGAAGAGCAATGAAAAAACAGGAAAAGAAAAATGCAGTTATGACAGATAGAAATGAGGCAGCAGTAAAAGAGGAGAAAGTTGTGGAAGAGGCAGCTGTAGAAGAAATAAAAGCAGAAGCAATTGAAGAACCAAAAGAAGAAACGAAAGCGGCAGAAGTGAAAAAAGAACCTGCAAAAAGAGGACGTAAGCCGGGCTCTACAAAGAAAGAGATTAAAACAAGAATTATGATTCAGCACCAGGGAAAAGAAATTGATTCAAAAGATCTGATCGCAGCTGTAAAAAAAGAATGGACAAAAGGTAAAAATAAGATTGGCGATATGAAATCAATGGATTTATATGTTAAGCCTGAAGATGGTGCGGCTTATTATGTAATTAACGGAGATGTTACAGGTAAAGTAGAGTTTTAAGAAGATTAGGGGACACATATATGGAACTAATGAATTTATTAACGGAACTGACAGACAGTGTAGCTTCGTATGTGTCAGGAAATGAAATGACAATTTCGATTGCAGTCATTGTGCTGGCAGTCTTGACATGCTTTTTCGGAGTTAAAATCTTTCGCATCTGGATGGCATTGATTGGATTTTTGACGGGCTGTGTAATTGGTTTTTACATCCCGGTAAATGCGCTGCAGCTTAGCGTAGGAGTCGGATTAATTGCAGGCCTGATTGTAGGAATTGTATTGGCGGTTATATCTGCAAAGATTTATGTTATCAGCGTAATGTTTGCCAGCTGGCTTTTTAGTGCAACGGCGATGGTAGTAATCTTACAGCCTAAGACATGGCTATGGATGCTTGTTTGTGCAGGAATTGGAATTATCCCGGCGCTAATTAGTTTAAAATTTGCAGAACCGATGGTTATTATTGCAACAGGGATGTTCGGAGGAATTACAGTTGCTGCAAAGGGAGCAGAACTGCTTGGGTTTTCAGAGCAGATTATTGTTTGGATTGTCGGTCTGGTAGCTGCATGTTTTGGAATTATGGTGCAGTTTATTCTGGAAGGAAGAAAACAGGGAAAAAAAGAAGTTGCAGCGGCAAAGCATATCCGCTCAGAGAAGTCTATTGAGAATGAAATAGAGGCAGCTCGTTCGTTATTTTCAGATGACGAAGAAGAGTAGAGAAAAGCTTTATGATAAAACAGTACTGATTGAAGGGGAGATATTGATATACTCCTTTGAAAGTACTGTTTTTTTTATTTAGAAAGCAGGAGAAAACGTATCAAGAGATTGCGGTTGGGGGATAAAAAGAGTATAATTAAGAAAAGTGTAACGGTAAAGGGGGACTACTCTTGAAGATCGATATGCATTGTCATGTAAAAGAAGGATCGGTAGACAGCCGGGTTAGTTTGGAAGAATATATTCAGATACTGAAGGAAAAAGGATTCCAGGGGATGGTGGTAACAGACCACAATACTTATAATGGCTATCGCCAGTGGAAATATGTTCTGAAAGAAAAATATCAGGATGATTTTGTTGTTCTGAAGGGAATTGAATATGACACCAGGGATGCGGGGCATATCCTTGTGATTATGCCGGAAGGTGTAAGGATGCGCCTGCTGGAGCTTCGAGGACTTCCGGTGGCGGCGCTGATTGACTTTGTGCACAGGCATGGAGGAATTCTCGGACCGGCACATCCTTGTGGAGAAAAGTATCTCAGCTACGCACATACAAAGGGATATTATAATGCACCGGAGTATGCGAAACGATTTGACTTTTTTGAAGTGTTTAATGCGTGTGAATCTCCGGAATCCAACGAAGGCGCAATGAAACTGGCTGTGAAGTATCAAAAGCCGGGAGTAGGCGGCAGTGATGCTCATCGTCCGGACTGTGTAGGGATGGCGTATACAGAACTTCCGGAGCCGGTAACGTGTGAGACAGAGCTGATCGCACTGATTCGCAAGAAAGAGAATATTAAGGCAGGCGGTTCTAATTATAATAAAACAACGAAAGATAAAATGGGCAAAGCGAATAAGCTTCTTGTATATTCTTTCTGGTTTTATAATATGGGAGGGACAATTCTGCGTCATTATAAACGAAATAAGAAAAATCGTCTGGAGAATCCAATCGATCCGATTGATCCGATTGAAACTACCGTAGATATGAAAAAACATGGCAGAATAGGCTAATACCGGAAAGGATATATCAGAAAATATGTGGATACGAGAAGAACTGAAGATACGGGGGAAAAACTGCTTTCTGAAAAATTATTTGACAACAGTTGCAGTCGGGGCAATTCTGCTGCTTTTGAATGGAGATTTATTCAGGTTTCGTTTCGAGTTTGATATTGATACGGTAAGGGATATGATCTGGAATGGTTTTCATTCCATTGAGATGATGGGAATTACTGGATTATTCAGCATGTTGGTAAGTGGTCTTGTAAGTATGATCGGGCTGCTTGGGATTTTGTTTACAATTTTTGTGAAAAATATCCTTGAAGTTGGAGCAAAACGCATGTTTATGGAGAACCGCGAACATAGGACAGGCGTTGGGACAATTTTGTACGGATTTCAGAGTAAAGGGTATGGAAATGTGGCGCTGACACTGTTTTTGCGTGACCTTTATACAGCGCTTTGGACATTGCTGTTTATCATTCCGGGAATTGTAAAATCATATGAATACAGGATGGTACCATACATTCTGTCTGAGAATCCGGAGATGCCTCATCAGAGAGCGTTTGAGATCAGCCGGCAGATGATGACAGGACAGAAGTTGAATACATTTATTCTTGATCTGTCTTTTATCGGATGGGCAATTCTCGGAGGACTGACTTGCGGAATTGTCAAAATCTTTTATTTGAAGCCTTACTATGAGGCAACTTATGCAGAACTCTATGCAGTATTTCGCGCGCATGCATTTTACACAGGTGCATTGACGTATACAGACCTGCCAGGGTATGGAGAAGCAAATGATGAGTATATCAGGAGCTAGAGATTATGACAGAGTATAGAACATTGCTAAGACGTCAGAGGGCGTACTATCAAAGCGGAAGAACGAGAAGCTATGGCAGTCGGATGAAAAGTCTTGACAGGATGTACTGTTGGATTGAAGTTCATGAGAAAGAGATTGAGGAGGCGCTTCGGGCTGATCTTGGGAAGGCGGCTTTTGAAGCTTATGCAACAGAAATTGGTATCGTGAAAGAAGAAATCCGGTTTCATCAGAAACATCTTCGCCGTTATATGAAGATTAAGAAAGTTAAGACACCGGTTACACAATTTCCGGCAAGCTCTTTTATCTATCCGGAACCGTATGGAGTGGTACTGATCATGTCGCCGTGGAATTATCCGTTTCAGCTTACGATCGCGCCGCTGGCAGCAGCATTGGCGGCGGGAAATTGTGCAATTGTGAAACCATCGGCCTATGCAGCCTGTACATCTGAACTTTTGAAGCAAATGATTGGAGAACTTTTTCCAAAGGCCTATGTTTGTGCTGTGACAGGAGGAAGAGCAGAGAATGAAATGCTGCTAGAGGAGAAATTTGACTATATCTTTTTCACGGGAAGCAGTTCTGTCGGAAGGTATGTGATGGAAAAGGCAGCGCGCCATCTTACTCCAGTCAGTCTTGAACTGGGAGGGAAGAGCCCTTGTATTGTTGAGGAAAGCGCAGATATCCGTCTGGCGGCAAGGAGAATTGTTTGGGGAAAGTTTTTGAATGCAGGTCAGACTTGCGTGGCGCCGGACTATCTTCTTGTACATCATAAAATAAAAGACAAGCTTGTAACTGCAATCTGCAGTGAAATTAAAAGAGCTTATGGGGCAAACCCATTAGAAAGTTCGGATTATCCGCATATTATTAATGAGAAACATTTCAAAAGGTTGTGCGGTCTGCTGCGAGAAGGAAGATTGCTGACTGGCGGAGAAGTACGTGAAAAGACGCTGCAGATTGCGCCTGCGCTTGTGGATCAGGTTAGTTGGGATGCAGCGGTTATGCAGGAAGAGATTTTCGGACCGATTCTTCCGATTATAACATTTTATGATATGAAAGAAGTGATCGACAGTGTGAGAAGCAGACCGAAACCATTGGCGCTGTATCTTTTCACAAGGAAGAGAAGTGTTGAAAAAGAAATTTTGCAAAACCTTTCTTTCGGAGGAGGATGTATTAATGATACAGTGGTACATCTGGCGACAAGTCATCTTCCTTTCGGAGGAGTTGGAGAAAGCGGAATGGGTTCCTATCACGGTCAGGCAGGGTTTGATACATTTACGCATAAGAAAAGTATCATGAAGAAATCACTTATAGTTGATGTTCCGGTACGCTATGCGCCGTACAGAAAGAAACTTTGGATCGTAAAAAAACTGATGCGGTAAGTCAGTAGAATTTATTATAAGCAAAAAGGATATGTCAGATTGGCATATCCTTTTTGTGTCGTGTGATTTTGTATGTACGATTCTGTGTAAAGTTATTTATGCAAAGATCTCAGATAGTCCTGAAGATCTTTCAGAGCATTGGAATATCGGGAAGAATGCATATGTGGAAAGGCTTTTACAATACGTTTGTGGAGTTTATTGGAGTGATTTCGCAAATCCTGATAGTGCTCCAGTAGTTCTTTCATATGTTCTTTGATATCTTCGGTAAACTCTTCTCTGCGCTCCCTGATATCTTCGGAAAGCTCTTCTCTGCGTTCCCGCAGATCTTCGGAGAAATATTCCCGGCGTTCCTGAAGCTGCTGTACGAGTTCATCAAAGTGTTTTTTGTAGTCATCTTTGAACTCCAGTGTTCCCATAACATTTTTGTAAATATTTTCGCCGAGTCGGTCAGAAATAGAATGAAGTTCCTCGGCAATCTGTTCCATGCGCTCAAGCCGTTTGTTCATCTTGAAGATACCGGAAGCGGTTACATAAGTGTCGATCAGAATCATAATTCCGAAAACAGCGATGAGAATCCATCCGAGTGTGTGCGGCAGGAAATGGATACCTGCTGCGATGAGTGGATGAAATACTTTGACGATAAATACGCAGGCAACACCCCAGATTAATGAAAACAGCAAGCAGACATAGCCATTGAGATTAAGGGGCATATTGGAATAGTCCCACCAGCGGCTGTGGAATAGTTTCTCAAGAAGAAATCCGGTCAGCCATTCCAGAGCAGTAACGACGATTGTTGAAACTAGATAAAGAAGAAGCAGATTATCTTGAAACGGTGTCAGGAATAAGATGACGGTACTGACGCCAAAACCGTAAATCGGGCAGATAGGACCATTTAGAAAGCCGCGGTTTACGAAATGATGTTCCTTAAAAGCGGCAAAGGCAACCTCGGTGCACCAGCCAAGAAATCCGTAAATAAAAAAGTTTAAAAGATAATGATACACGATAAATTCCGTCCTTTCTGGTAAGTTTGTATTATGTTGATATATTATAAGCGGAAATAAGAACTGTGTAAATAAAAAACTAACTTTTTACAGGAGATTTGCTGATAAAACAGAAAGAGAATATAATGATAAACAGATTGATTTTTCTTAATCTCTTTTAACTGCTTTTTTATCCAGTCGTAGTGGAGTTCTTGCGCCAATTTTGGCGTATATGCTAGAATAACCACCATAGTAAGATAAGGGAGGCTACTGATTATGGGAATGACGATGACGCAGAAGATTCTTGCTGCCCACGCAGGACTTCCATCCGTGGAGGCAGGTCAGTTAATAGAAGCAAAATTAGATGTGGTAATGGCCAATGATATTACCGGACCTATGGCTGTTCCGGTATTTTATCAGATGGCAGAGAAAGTGTTTGATCCGGAGAAAGTAGTGCTTGTGCCGGATCATTTTACACCGAATAAAGATATTAAATCGGCAGAAAACTCAAAGTCTATCCGGGAGTTTGCAAAGAAGCAGGGATTGAAATGGTACTTTGAGATCGGACGTATGGGAATTGAACATGCAATCCTTCCGGAAGCCGGAATCACTGTGGCAGGAGAGTGCATTATCGGAGCTGATTCACACACTTGTACATACGGGGCGCTGGGAGCATTTTCCACAGGAGTAGGAACGACAGACATTGCTACAGGAATGGCGACAGGTGAACTTTGGTTCAAGGTGCCGGGGGCGATTCAATTTGTGATGACAGGGAAACCATCGCCGTATGTGAGCGGCAAAGATATTATCCTCCATATTATCGGGAAGATCGGTGTAGATGGAGCGCTCTATAAATCAATGGAATTTGTAGGAGACGGCATTTCAGAATTGTCTATGGATGATCGTTTCACAATGGCAAATATGGCAATTGAAGCAGGAGCAAAAAACGGAATCTTTCTTGTGGATGAAAAAGCCGAGAACTACATGAAAGAACACTCTGAGAAGACATACAAGATTTATACGCCGGATGAAGACGCTGTGTATGATGAAGTAGTTGAGATCAATCTTGGTGATGTACGGCCAACAGTAGCATTTCCGCATTTGCCGGGAAATGCCAAGACGATTGATGAGATTGAGGCAATGGAACCGATTAAGATTGATCAGGTTGTGATTGGTTCCTGCACAAATGGACGTATGGAAGATATGAGACGGGCAGCTGCCGTTTTAAAAGGTCATACAGTACATCCGGATGTGCGTGTCATTGTGCTTCCGGCAACGCAAAAGATCTATAAACAATGTATCAAAGAAGGCATTGTAGATGTTTTTATTGATGCCGGATGTGCATTCTCTACACCGAGCTGCGGACCGTGTATGGGAGGACATATGGGAGTGCT
>JAGZJD010000066.1 GCA_018365895.1 Lachnospiraceae bacterium
GATAACACTCATAATTGCAAAAAGCACAATAAAAGTGGAGCTCATTGCTACCAGAATAAACCTTTGGCGGATCTGACGCATTATTTTATTTCCTCCAAAAAGTACCCCTGGTTACGTACGGCTTTTATCTGTACGTCTGCCTGTATGGACAAAAGTTTTTTCGGAGATTAGAAAGATATACCCATACGACATTTATCTCTGCTTTGCTGTCATAACCCCATATTTTTTCCATAAACCTCTCTGTAGAAATCACACAGCCAGGATCACGATCAGCATTTCCATAATCTGATACTCCCTGTTCGAAGCTGTTTATTTTTCTCGTGATTAATTATTTTGAAAACAGCCTTATAAGTCTTTCTGCCGCTTCTTTTGTATCTTCCGGTGAACCGAAAGTAGAAAACCGGAAATACCCCTCTCCACAGGCTCCAAATCCTTCTCCGGGTGTTCCCACAACCTGAATTTCATGTAGCAGATAATCAAAAAATTCCCAGCTTCCCATTCCGTTTGGGCACTTCATCCAGATATATGGTGCATTTTTTCCTCCGCAATACCAGATTCCAATCTGATCCAGTGCATGCATCAATGTTCTGGCATTTTTTTTATAAATCTGAATATTTTCATGAATCTGTCTTTGTCCTTCCTCTGTAAAAACAGCTGCTCCGCCTTTCTGAATTATGTACGACACACCATTTGTCTTTGTAGTACGATTGCGTACCCACATTTCATTAAAATTCATTCCATTACGGTTCAATTCTTTTGGTATTATTGTATATCCAAGTCTTGTCCCCGTGAAACCGGCTGTCTTGGAAAGGGAGCATATTTCAATGGCACATATTTTTGCTCCTTTCAGCTCAAAAATACTGTGCGGAAGCGTCTCATCCTCAATAAAGGCTTCGTATGCCGCATCGAAAAGGATTACAGAACCGTTTCTATTAGCAAAATCCACCCATTTTTGAAGCTGTGTACGGGAATAAACTGCTCCCGTGGGATTGTTGGGAGAACATATATATATTAAATCTGCCATCTCTTCTTCCTTTGGTTCAGGCAAAAATCCGTTTTCCTCTGATGAAGAGAGATGTACAATCCTTCTTCCCGCCATTACATTCGCATCTACGTATGCCGGATAAGACGGCTCAATCACCAGAGCAGAACAGGAACGCTCAAACAAATCTAAAATATCCCCAAGCTCATCACTTGCACCGCTTGAAACAAACACCTCGTCCGCGGATAACAAAACACCTCTTTTTTCATAATATCCTGCAATTGTTTCTCTCAAAAACGGCGCTCCGCACTCCGGCATATATCCATGAAACCTGTCTCCGGAGGCCTGATCATCTACAGCCTCGTGCAATGCCTTAATTACAGCATCACATAACGGTAGCGAAACGTCTCCTATGCCCATCTTTAAAAGCTTTACTCCCGGATGCTGTTCCACATAAGCTTTTGTTTTCTGGGCAATATTATAAAAAAGATATGAATCTTTCAATTCTTTGTAATACATATTTGGTCTTATCATCGTATTCTCCTCACCTGCATAGTTAATATTCTACATTCTCAGATAATCTTCTTTCAAAACGGTCTTTTCGTAAATCGGCCGGGATTTTTGTCGGATATTTTCCATGAAAACAAGCAGCACAATAACCTTCGCCGTCAATCAACTTTCCAAGTTTATCTATCTCTAAATATCCCAAAGAATCCACTCCTATAATCTCTGCAATTTCTGCCATGCTGTGGTGGCAGGCAATCAGATTTTCTTCTGAATCAATATCTGTTCCATAATAGCACGGATGCAGAAATGGAGGAGCCGAAATTCTCATATGTATTTCCTTTGCTCCTGCATCGCGCAAAAGCTTCACAATGCGCTTGCTTGTCGTTCCTCTCACAATTGAATCATCTACAAGAATAATCCTCTTTCCCTCTATCACACTTTTTACAGGAGAAAGCTTTATCCTGACTTTATCCAGACGCTCATTTTGTTTTGCCGCAATAAATGTTCTTCCAATATATTTGTTTTTAATCAATCCGATTCCATAAGGAATACCTGATTTATTCGCGTAGCCAAGCGCTGCATCCATTCCGCTGTCAGGAACTCCAATTACAACATCTGCCTCAGCCGGATACCTCTCTGCCAGAAGTTCTCCGGCTCTTACCCGTGATTCATGAACAGATACTCCATCTATGACTGAATCCGGTCTTGCAAAATAAATATATTCAAAAATACATGTTTTCTTCTGCCGTTTTCCACAATGTTCTTTTCTTGATTCTACACCATTTTGACTGAATACCAGAATTTCTCCCGGAAGCAGATCTCTGACAGGTTCTGCCCCTACCGACAATAACGCACAGCTTTCAGATGCAGCCACATACCCTCCATCCGGCAGTTTCCCATAACAAAGCGGTCTGAACCCATAAGGATCTCTTGCTGCAATCATCTTCGTCGACGACATCAAAATCAGTGAATACGCACCTTCCAGTAAATTCATTGCATTACTTACTGCTTCTTCTATACTTGATGTCCTCAGTCTTTCTCTTGTAATGACATAGGCTATGGTTTCTGTATCACTGGTTGTATGAAAAATTGCTCCGGATAACTCCAATTTATCCCGAAGTTCCAGAGCGTTACTTAAATTTCCATTATGTGCCAGTGCCATTTTTCCTTTCTGGTGATTCACCTCAAGCGGCTGGCAATTATCTCGTGTTGCTCCTCCGGTCGTCCCATACCTTACATGCCCTACTGCCATAGTTCCCTCAGATAAACCGGCTAATGTATCTTTTGAAAACACTTCGCTTATAAGTCCAAGCTCCTTATAAGAAGAGAACACACCATCGTCATTCACAACTATCCCACAGCTTTCCTGCCCTCTGTGCTGCAAGGCATACAATCCATAATAAGCAATTTCCGCAACATTTTCTTTTTTTGTGCTCACAACCCCAAACACGCCGCACTCTTCATGAACAGACATTATTCCCACCTCTGCATTATTTATTTTGTTTTGACTTTTTTAACGCTGCACCAATAAATTCTTTAAACAACGGATGCGGCTGATTCGGACGGCTTTTAAATTCCGGATGGAACTGTACGCCAACAAAAAACGGCTGTTCATGAAGTTCCACCGTTTCTACCAGTCTTCCATCAGGCGAAGTTCCGCTAATCACAAGTCCGGCTTCTGTCAGAACCTCGCGATACTCATTGTTAAACTCGTAACGATGGCGGTGACGCTCATAAATTATTATGTCACCGTAACATTCTGCCATTTTTGTTCCTGATTTAATACTGCACGGATAACTTCCCAGGCGCAGAGTACCGCCTTTATCTTTTTCCTCCCTCTGTCCCGGAATAAAATCGATAACTTTATCAGCACACGTTTCATCAAATTCTCCGGAATGAGCATCTTTAAATCCTGCAACATTTCTTGCAAATTCTATGACAGCAATCTGCATTCCAAGACAGATGCCTAAATAAGGAATATGATTTTCGCGGGCATATTTTGCCGACAGAATCATTCCCTCTATGCCGCGATTTCCAAACCCTCCCGGGATAATAATTCCATCCAGATCTTTTAATACCTCATTTGCATTCTCTTTTGTAATCTTTTCTGAATCAATCCAGTGTATTTTTACAAATGTATCCCGTTCATACCCTGCATGGTCCAGCGCTTCTGCCACAGAAAGATATGCGTCGTGAAGCTTTACATATTTTCCAACAAGACCGATGTGCACTTCCCCGGAGCGATTTTGAATATGGTCTACCATCTGTTCCCATTCCCCCAGATCAGGTTTGGATGCCTCTATATTAAGTTCTCTGCACACGACATCGGAAAAACCGGACTCTTCCAACATCAATGGCGCTTCGTACAAATTTTTTAATGTTCTGTTTTCAATTACACAATCCGGCTTTACATTACAAAAAAGTGATATTTTCCGGAATATAGCTTCTTCCAAAGGCTTATCCGTTCTTAATACGATAATATCAGGGCTCACACCCATTCCCCGAAGTTCCTTGACAGAATGCTGCGTTGGTTTTGATTTATGCTCTTCAGAGCCACTTAGATAAGGAACTAATGTCACATGAATAAATAAGCTGTTCTCTTTACCGACTTCCAGAGAAATCTGGCGTACCGCCTCCAAAAACGGCTGAGATTCAATATCGCCGATTGTTCCGCCAATCTCCGTTATCACTATATCTGCGTCTGTCTTTTTCCCTACATTGTACACAAATTCTTTGATTTCGTTTGTAATATGAGGAATTACCTGAACTGTAGAGCCAAGATACTCTCCTCTTCGTTCCTTATTTAATACATTCCAATAAACCTTTCCCGTAGTCAGGTTTGAATATTTGTTTAAATTTTCATCAATAAATCTCTCATAATGCCCCAGATCCAAATCTGTTTCTGCTCCATCTTCTGTCACGAATACTTCACCATGCTGATATGGGCTCATAGTCCCCGGGTCTACGTTAATATACGGATCTAACTTCTGTGCAGCAACTTTCAGCCCCCTTGCTTTTAAAAGTCTTCCAAGGGAAGCCGCTGTAATTCCTTTTCCAAGACCAGATACCACACCGCCTGTCACAAAAATATATTTCGCCATAATTCTTAACTTCCTTTTCTGAATTTTCCTGTTTTTATCAAACTCTTTTCAAAAACTTCTTTTATTTTCCACTGCTGCCATAATTTGAAAGCACTCTCGCTGAAGGATCATTTACATTGCACCCTTCCCATTCTTTATTCGGCATCCAGAAATCTACAATCATCCCTGCCTGGCCCGGATAATACTTTTCAAAAATTTCTCTGTATAATAATGACTCTTTCGTAAAAGGCCGGGCATATGTATAGGTTTCACATTTTTCTTCAAACTCCTTATCACTGTACCTGCGCTCTGCATATTCTTTCAGATAATCAACCATAGAATGACCTACCGCATCTGAAAACGCTGCTTTTTCTCTCCAGAGAATTTCATCCGGAAGATATGCATCTTTTTCAAATCCATGACGAAGAAGATATTTTCCTTTTCCATACGTATTCAGTTTCAATTCCGGATTTATGGACATCACATATTTTACAAAATCCAAATCTCCAAACGGAACCCTTGCTTCCAGAGAATTTACGGAAATACAGCGGTCTGCGCGCAGAACATCATACATATGCAGTTCACGGATTCTTTTCTGTGATTCTTTTTGAAAAGCACACGCATCCGGTGCAAAATCTGTGTATTTATAACCAAATAATTCATCCGATATTTCGCCTGTTAAAAGGACACGAATATCTGTCTGCTCATGAATTGCCTTACATACAAGATACATGCCTATTGATGCCCGTATCGTCGTTATATCATAAGTTCCCAGAATTTGAATCACTTCTTCCAGAGTATCTGTAACTTCATCTGGTGTCATATAAATTTCTGTATGCTCGCTGCCTATATAGTCTGCCGTCTGTCTGGCATATTTTAAGTCGATGGCATCGTTACTCATGCCAATGGCAAAAGTACGGATAGGCTCATGACTCTCTCTGGCAGCAATAGAACATACAAGAGAAGAATCCAGTCCTCCCGAAAGAAGGAATCCTACCCTGGCATCTGCTACAAGACGCTTTTTTACTCCTGCAATCAATAAATCATGAATATTCCGGCAGACCGTTTCCAAATCATCATGACATACCTGTTCTGTTTCAGCAATATCACGATAGCAGATAAAACTGCCGTCTTTATAATAATGTCCAGGCGGAAAGGGCATGATTCTGTCTGTTAGTCCTACCAGATTTTTACCTTCGCTGGCAAACAGAATCACACCTTTTTCGTCATATCCGTAATACAGAGGACGAATTCCAATAGGATCTCTAGCCGCAATATATTCTCCCTTTTCACCATCATAGAGAATTAATGCGAATTCAGCATCTAGCATGGCAAACATATCCGTACCGTACTCTTTATACAAAGGCAGAAGGATTTCACAATCCGAATCACTTTCAAAAGTGTAGCGGTCGGACAGCTCTTCTCTTATCTTCTCAAATCCATATATTTCTCCGTTACAGACTACATAGCTGCTGTCCAGCCGGAAGGGCTGCATCCCGGAAGGTGTCAGGCCCATAATAGCCAGCCTGTGAAAACCTAAAAGACCGTTTCCCGTATCGATAATCCGGCTGTCGTCCGGTCCCCTGGAAACAGTTCTGTCAAAGCCTTCTCGGAATTTATCAAAATCGGCTCCTGCCCCACAATATCCCATAATCGAACACATACATTTTACCTCCATTTTCAGATCTGCTGTATGGCTCTCACCATCCCATGCTCGCTGTAAGCAGATGCTTGATTTTTCAATTTATTTTACACTGAACAGCAGATCCCCATACGTTGGGAATGGCCAATACTTCTTTGCTGTAACAGTTTCTGCTTCATCACAGACAATTCTCAGTTCCTGCATTCTGGTTAATACAGTATCCCTGAGCTCACAAGCCTGTTCTTCAATATCTTCCGCATCCTGAATTTTTATCAGTGCATTTTCCAATGCATCTGTCTGGAATGCCATCTGATCCGTAAGTGAAGAAAGTCTCTTTATCAGGCTGTTTTCATACTGACATGCCAACATCTCATTTACACTCTTCTTTAAAGAAATTGTCTTTGCCAATTCCATCACATAGGCTTCTACTGCCGGAATGATTTCTCTTTTTGCCATATCCACCATAGTATTTGCTTCTATTACAATGGTCTTGCAGTAATTTTCCAACATAATCTCGCATCTTGATTCCAGTTCAGCCTTAGAGAACACCTTATGTGAGGTAAGCATTCTGACGTTTTTTTCATCCAACAGATGCGGCATACAATCCGGTGTCGTCGGATAATTCAGAAGCCCTCTTACTTCCGTTGCCTCTTTTATCCATTTATCATCATAGCCATTGCCATTAAAAATAATCCTTTTATGATCTTTAATGGTCTTTTGAATCATTTCATGAAGAGTTTCTTCAAAATCTTCTGCACTTTCCAGTCTGTCTGCATAGATTTTCAGACTCTCGGCTACCGCACTGTTAAGCATCATGTTGGCACACGCGATACTGTTGGAAGATCCCAACATACGGAATTCAAATTTATTTCCTGTAAAAGCAAATGGCGAGGTACGATTTCTATCTGTTGTATCCCTGTTAAATTTCGGAAGTACATCTACGCCAAGTTTCATTTGTGTTTTTTCTGCCCCTGCATACGGAATATCTTTTTCAATTGCCTCTAATACGCCGTTCAGCTCATCTCCCAGGAACATGGACACTACAGCAGGCGGAGCTTCATTCGCACCAAGACGATGGTCGTTTCCGGCAGTCGCTACAGACAGTCTCAGAAGATCCTGATAATCATCTACTGCTTTAATCACTGCGCACAGAAATAATAAAAACTGAGCATTCTCATATGGTGTTTCTCCCGGTGACAGAAGATTTACACCTGTGTCTGTGGAAATAGACCAGTTGTTATGCTTTCCGCTTCCATTCACTCCTGCAAATGGCTTTTCGTGAAGAAGGCAGACAAGTCCATGCCTTGCAGCTACTTTTTGCATCATTTCCATTGTTAGCTGGTTATGATCAGTCGCAATGTTGGTTGTTGTATAAATAGGAGCCAGCTCATGCTGCGCCGGAGCCACTTCATTGTGCTGTGTTTTCGCAAAAATGCCAAGTTTCCAGAGCTCTTTGTTTAAATCTGCCATATAGGCAGCAACTCTGGGTTTGATTACTCCAAAGTAATGGTCATCCATTTCCTGTCCCTTAGGAGGTCTTGCGCCAAATAAAGTACGGCCCGTAAACTGAAGATCTTTTCTTTGATCGTACATCTCTTTTGTTATCAGGAAATATTCCTGTTCCGGTCCCACAGAAGTTGTAACATAGGACACTTTATTGTTTCCAAAGAGACGTAAAATCCGAAGTGCCTGTTTATTCAGTGCCTTCATAGAACGAAGAAGAGGTGTTTTTTTATCAAGAGCTTCTCCGCCATAGGAACAAAAGGCCGTTGGAATGCATAAAGTTTTCCCTTTAATAAATGCATAAGAAGTAGGATCCCATGCAGTATATCCTCTTGCCTCGAAGGTGGCTCTTAAGCCGCCGGAAGGAAAGGAAGATGCATCCGGTTCCCCTTTGATCAGCTCTTTTCCGGAAAATTCCATGATCACTCCGCCGTTTGGAGAAGGAGAAATAAAACTGTCATGTTTTTCTGCCGTAATCCCGGTCAATGGCTGAAACCAGTGTGTATAATGCGTTGCGCCTTTTGATACGGCCCATTCTTTCATCTCTTCTGCCACAACATCCGCTACACTGCTGTCCAGTTTTACGCCTTCGTCAATCGTTTTTCTTAAAGACTGGTATACTTTTGCCGACAATCTTGCTTTCATAACCCTGTCGTCAAAAACCATACAGCCAAAGTATTTTGTAACATCATTTTTTTTCATAATAGTACTCCTTTCGCATAAAAAAAGGCAGGGGAATCTTCCATATATCTGGATGAAAGACGCCCTTGCCTTCTTCTATATCTTTATTTTATTTTAGCAATGGAAAAGGCGTCTCTGAGATTATATTCTCTAAGACGCCCTTGCCTTTATGCACTGCATAATAACACCGCAGAAACCATCTTGTCAACATTTTTTTGTCAATACTTTTTTATTCGCAAAAATATCCATGCAGAAACCTGTGGTAAATTGTAATTGACAAACCTCGGGAATCGTTGTATAAATATACGTATGAGCAAAGGCGTTCATTTAAAAAGCAGAGATTTTCTGCTCTTAAAATGGACGCCTTTATTTTTTTCATTAAAAAGCAGAAAGGAAGGTAAAAGAGAATGAAAATAGAAGGTCAGGTACGTATTCCTTCCGGCTGTGCCATTGCAGCTATGATTTCCAGAGAAGGAAGGCGAATGTCCGGGGACACTATCGTAAATGCCATGAAGCCTATGCATGACCGCTCCAATGGTCTGGGAGGCGGCTTTGCCGGTTATGGAATTTATCCGGATTATAAAGACTTTTATGCATTTCATATATTTTTTGACAGCAGAACTACCCGAAAAGAATGTGAAGCATTTTTAAAAGAGCGCTTCGAAATCGTACAGTCAGAAATTATCCCTACAAGAAAATTGCCGGAAATCACAGATGAGCCGATTATCTGGCGATACTTTGTAACACCATTAAAATCCCTTCTCACATCTATGCAGTTAGATGAAAAAGAATATGTAGTGCGCACAGTAATGAAAATCAATACGGAAATTCATGGCGCTTATATCTTTTCCAGCGGAAAAAATATGGGTGCATTCAAAGCTGTAGGCTATCCTGAAGACATCGGTGTTTTTTATAAATTAGATGAATACAAAGGATATTCCTGGACTGCACACGGTCGTTACCCTACTAATACACCGGGCTGGTGGGGCGGTGCTCACCCTTTCACTCTTCTGGATGCCTCTGTTGTCCATAACGGAGAAATTTCCTCCTACGACGCCAACCGACGATTCATAGAAATGTTTGGTTACAAATGTACTCTTCAAACTGATACGGAAGTTATTACTTATGTTCTGGACTATCTTCTTCGCAGACAGAGACTTACTCTTGAAGAGGCTGCCAGTGTAATCGCCGCTCCCTTTTGGAGTACTATTGCATCAAAAAATGAGCTTGAAGATCAAAAAAAGCATACCTTCTTAAGGACTATGTTTCCGAGTCTTTTAATCACCGGACCTTTCTCTATTGTGTTTGGTTTTAATGGCGGATTAATGGCACTTAACGATCGTCTGAAGCTCCGCTCTATGGTTGTAGGCGAAAAAAATGATATTGTCTATATTGCAAGTGAAGAAACAGCCATCCGCGCTATGGCGCCGGATGCTGAAAATATCTGGGCTCCTTCTGGCGGAGAGCCTGTTATTGTAAAAGTAAAGGAAGGTGTTTTATTATGAGCATTGAATTTATCTATCCTGAATTTGAAGTAGTCCGCAATGAAAGCCGATGCATTTCCTGTCGTATCTGCCAGCAGCAATGTGCGAATGGAGTGCACTTTTACAATATTGAAACAAAGCAAATGGACTGTAACGAAAGCAAATGCGTCAACTGCCACCGATGTGTTTCCTTCTGCCCTACAAGAGCCTTAAAAATAGTAAAAAGTGACTGCTCTTTCCGCGAAAATGCCAACTGGTCAGAAACTACTATGAAGGAAATCTACAAACAGGCCAACAGCGGTGGTGTTTTGCTTTCTTCTATGGGAAATCCCAATCCTCTTCCGGTTTACTGGGACCGCATCTTAATCAATGCCTCTCAGGTAACCAACCCTCCTATCGACCCTTTGAGAGAGCCTATGGAAACCAGAGTCTATCTTGGAAAAAAGTCTGAGAAGATACGCCGTCTTCCTGACGGAACTTTGGACTGCGAGCTTCCTCCCCAGTTGGAACTGTCTATGCCGGTAATGTTCTCGGCTATGAGTTATGGCTCCATCAGCTATAATGCGCATAAATCTCTTGCACTTGCTGCTAAAGAACTGGGCATTCTTTATAATACCGGAGAAGGCGGACTTCATGAAGATTTTTATTGTTATGGTGAAAATACAATCGTTCAGGTAGCATCCGGACGTTTTGGTGTCCATGAAAAGTATTTAAAAGCAGGAGCCGGTATTGAAATCAAAATGGGCCAGGGAGCGAAACCGGGAATTGGAGGACATCTTCCCGGAACAAAAATTATAGGAGACGTATCACGCACCAGAATGATTCCCGAAGGCTCTGATGCCATCTCACCAGCACCTCACCATGATATTTATTCTATTGAAGATTTGAGACAGCTCGTCTACTCTTTGAAAGAAGCAACCGAATATAAAAAACCGGTTATTGTAAAAGTAGCTGCTGTCCACAACATTGCGGCTATAGCCAGCGGAATTGCCAGGAGCGGTGCAGACATTATCGCTATCGACGGATTTCGGGGTGGCACAGGCGCAGCTCCCACCAGAATCCGGGACAATGTAGGAATTCCTGTTGAAATTGCTTTAGCCGCAGTTGATCAGCGTCTTCGCGACGAGGGAATCCGGAATAACGTTTCTATTGTTGTAGGAGGCAGTATCCGAAATTCTGCCGACGTAATAAAAGCCATTGCTCTTGGTGCAGACGCCTGTTATATCGCCACCGCCGCTCTTCTTGCCTTAGGCTGCCATCTCTGCCGCACCTGCCAAAGCGGCAAATGTAACTGGGGAATCGCAACGCAGCGTCCTGAGCTTGTAAAAAGACTGAATCCGGAAACAGGAAGTCAGCGTCTCATAAATCTGATGAACGCATGGAATCATGAAATCAAAGAATTAATGGGCGGTATGGGAATTAACTCCATAGAAGCTTTACGTGGAAACCGTCTGATGCTGCGCGGTATCGGATTAACGGAAAAAGAACTTGAAATACTTGGTATCTCTCATGCAGGGGAATGCTGAAAAATGTAAACAATTAATCGGAGGTGTGGTATAATATGAAAATCATTAATGCTGCAAACTTAAGCTACAGAGTGCTGAATGAAACACTGCGCGGAACAGACGATGATTGTACTATTGAAGGCTGCTGTGGTCAGCGGTTTATTGCTGC
>JAGZJD010000067.1 GCA_018365895.1 Lachnospiraceae bacterium
ATTTTTTCTAATGTATCAATGGCAATGGAAGACATGCCGCGTTCCATTTGGGAGAGGAAACCGACCGATAGATTCGTCATCTCTCCTAACTGTTTTAAAGTAAGATTATTTGCATTGCGAAGAGCTTTGATTTTTTCGCCAATTGGTAAATTGTGGTTCATGGCAAAAGCTCCTTTCATCTATTTTTGTTAAATTTAGTATATCTTTTTTTGTATGCAACGTCAACTTTTGAAAGAATTCATATATATGAAAAATGAAGCGAATTAAAAAGAAGATAAAAAAATAACAATTATAGATCTTTATTAACCAAAAAACGGCATAAAAATTGATATATATTAATGCGGTATAAACTTAACAAGAAAAAATGTGGAAAATATGATAAAAGTGAATAGTCAAAAAATTCACACACAAAGTTAATGATTTCACATACGTGAAAAAATGATTGACATAGTGTAAATAAATGCTATAATGAGAACAAGATTTAAACTATAGTCTAGAACACGGTACAAAACAAATTTAGTGTAGTGAGAGGAGAAAAGCAGGATATGAAAATTAAAAAAACTTTTCATACGATTGACACTCATACCTGTGGAGAGCCGACTAGAAATGTGCTCGGCGGAATTCCCAAAATTCCAGGTAAAACGATGATTGAAAAACTGGAATATATGTCTACAGAGGGAGACTGGGTAAGACAGCTTTTGACATATGAACCGAGAGGAAATGAGGTTATGTCAGGAACTATCATCACAGAACCTTGCAGAGAGGAAGCAGATTTTGGGGTTCTTTATTTTGAAGTGGGCGGTTGGATGCCGATGTGCGGACATGACACCATTGGTGTTGGAACGGCATTGATTGAATCAGGAATGGTTGAAATTGAGGAACCTTATACACATGTGACACTTGATACAGCAGCAGGTCTTGTAAAACTTAAAATTGAAGTGAAGGATAACACAGCGGTCAGTGTAACATTTGTGAATGCACCGGCATTTGTTATGGAAGAAAATGCGGTCGTTAAAACAGAAGAATATGGTGATGTTCAGATGGATATTGCTTATGGCGGCAATATTTACGCAATCTTACCGGCTGCATCTGTTGGACTGAGTGTTGAACCAAAGCAGGCATCAAAACTTATTGCGGCAGGAAACAAATTAAAAACATACATTAATGAACAGATCCACGTTGTTCATCCGGAAATTCCATTTGAAAACCATGTGACACATGTGGAATTTTATGAACCGTCAGGGCAGGAAGATGGTGCAGTGAAAAATGCGGTAATTATTCCTCCGGGAGCAATCGATAGATCTCCTTGCGGAACAGGAACATCGGCAAAACTTTCTGTACTTGCGAAAAAAGGTAAAATTCAGTTAGGAGAATCGTTTATACATCAGAGTATTATCGGAAGCCAGTTTAAGTGTACATATCTTGGAAATGCAGAGGTGTCAGGAATTCCGGCAGTGATTCCGGAAGTAACCGGAAAGGCCTGGGTAACTGGAATTCATACATTTGTTTTGGATCCGGATGATATTTTTCCGACAGGATATCAATTAGCATAACAACTAGCATAATTAAGAAGAAGGGAGAGGTAGAAACATGGATGAAATGAGAGTAACAGAGCATCCGATTTTGGGAGATCAAGAACCGGCAGAGATGGTTGAGATTACGGTTGACGGAAAGAAATTGACTGCAAGGAGTGGAGAAATGATTGCGGCGGTTTTGATGGCAAATGGTATGATGGTACATAGGCATACTGCAAAAAATCATGAACCGCGAGGAATTTTTTGTGGAATAGGTCAGTGTACAGATTGTGTTATGACAGTGAATGGAAAACCTAATGTACGAACATGTATTACTCCGGTAGAAGATGGTATGGTAATCGAGACACAGGAAGGATACGGAAAAAGGAGGATCCAGGAATGAAAAAAGAAGTAGTGATCATCGGCGGCGGACCGGCTGGTCTTGCAGCTGCAATTGAGGCGAAAAGCCACGGGTGTGAAGTGCTTGTCATTGATGAAAATAGAAAGGCGGGAGGACAGCTTTTCAAACAGCTTCATAAATTCTTTGGTTCCAAAGCTCACAGTGCAGGAGTTCGCGGAATTGATATCGGAAAGCAGCTGTTAAAAGATACAGAGGAAAGCGGCGTTGAAGTTTGGCTTAACAGCGCTGTGATCGGAATTTTCTCAGATAAGCGTATAGCAGTATTGCGTGACGGTGTGACAGAGGTTGTAGAAGCAGAAAAACTTCTAATCTGTACAGGTGGAGCAGAAAATCCGCTGCGTTTTCCAGGGTGGACACTTCCGGGCGTTATGGGAGCAGGCGCAGCACAGACAATGGTAAATGTAAACCGTGTATTGCCGGGAAAACGTGTTCTGATGGTTGGATCAGGAAATGTTGGAGTAATTGTTGCGTATCAGCTACTTCAAGCAGGGGCAGATGTTGTCGGGATTGTTGAAGGAATGCCAAAGATTGGGGCATACGGAGTTCATGCAGCGAAATTAAAACGTGCCGGTGTTCCGTTCTTCCTAGGACATACGATTGCAGAGGCACAGGGAACTGATAAAGTAGAACGTGCTGTTATTGCAAGATTTGAAAATGGAAAAATATTAAAAGGAACTGAGATGGCAGTTGATGTAGATGTCATCTGTGTCGCAGTCGGATTAAGACCGCTGTCAGAGCTTGCGCAGATGGCAGGGGTACATCATGAGTTTATTCCAGAGCTTGGTGGCTGGATGCCGATGCATGATGAAAATATGGAAACAAGCGTGGACGGAATTTATGTGGCAGGTGATACAGCAGGAGTTGAGGAAGCAAGTACGGCAATGGATGAAGGTCGTCTTGCCGGTGCAGCAGCGGCAGAAGCTCTTGGGCATTTAGCGCCGGAAATGGCTGTTGAGAGAAAGAAAGAAATTAATGAACGACTTTTATCACTTCGTCAGGGACCATTTGGAGAACGAAGAATGAGTGCGAAGGAAAGAGTGCTGGAAAAGGGGGCTCGCAAATAATGGAAAAGAAATCAGGAGTGATCTATGACGGATATCCGACAATGGAAGAGATTAAAGCAGCAAATGGCTGGCCGACGGAAGAGCGTTTTGCGCAAGGGCCGGTGGCAATTGCAGAATGTGTACAGGAAATTCCATGTAATCCATGTGAGGGGGCATGTCCGTTCCATGCAATTACAGTTGGGGAGCCGATTACAAATACTCCACAGATCGATCGTGGAAAATGCACCGGATGCGGAATGTGTGTGGCAGCGTGTTCAGGTCTTGCAATTTTTGTTGTAGATAAAACATATAGTGAAACAGAGGCAACAATCAGTTTTCCGTTTGAATATCTTCCTCTTCCGGAAAAAGGAGATGTGGTAGATGCATTGAGCCGTGGAGGAGAATTTGTATGTAAAGGAACGGTTGTCAGAGTTATGAATCCGGTTCGAAATGATCATACACCGGTCATTACGATGGCAGTTCCGAAAGAATACATTGATGAAGTTAGAACAATGCGTCGTCTGAGACTTCCGGAACCTGGGAAAGGTTTTGAGAGAATTGAACCGGAAGGTGTTCTTGATGATGATGTAATTGTTTGCCGATGTGAAGAGATTACAGCAGGGGAAATCAGAAAAGCAATCCGTGAATATAAAGCGACTTCTGTGACAGAGATTAAACGCCGTGTCCGCGCAGGAATGGGACTTTGCCAGGGAAGAACATGCGGTAAACTGGTAAGCAGAATTCTTGCAGAGGAAACAGGAAAGCGTGCAGATGAGATAAAAGGAAGTACAGATCGTCCTCCGGTTCGTCCGGTTACATTCGGTGAACTGGCGGAAGATGGAAAGGAGGCTTGTGATCATGAATAAAGCATTTGATGTAGCTGTAATTGGTGCGGGAGCAGTTGGGTCCTCAGTTGCTTATTACAATGCTAAAAAGGGAGCATCAGTTGTTTTAATTGATGCGGGGGATATTGCAGAGTCCACAAGCAGCCGAAGTGATGGGAACGTACTTGTCTGTGATAAACAGCCTGGATTTGATGCATTATTTGCAAGAGAAAGCCAGAGAATGTTTCCAGAACTTGCAAAAGAACTTGATTATGATCTGGAGTGGAAGCAGAAAGGAAGCCTTTTTCTGACAGAAACCGAAGAAGAATTTGAAATTGCTAGTCAATTTTGTGAAGATATGAAAAAATGCGGTATCCAGATGCGCATGATGGATCAGAAAGAAGTTCAGGACGATGAGCCTTTTCTTGCAAAGGATGTGTATGGAGGTCTGGAAACTATTACTGATGGATCTGTATATCCGATTGGTCTTGCATATGGGCTTGCCCTTGGTGCAGAGAAAAAGGGAGCGGTGCTTTCACTTCATAATCGGGTAACAGGAATTGAGAAAGACGGAAATGCATTTATTATTCATACAGAAAAAGAAGATATTTATGCTAAAAATATTGTAGATGCCTGTGGTGTCTGGGCTCCGGTAATTGGTAAAATGGTAGGACTTGATATTCCGATTCAGGCAAGACAGGGACAGATTCTTGTTTCAGAGCAAACCTTCCAGGTTGCAAGAAGAAAAGTTCATGAATTTGGATATATGCTGACTAAATTCCAAAATGGCGGTTACAAACGTCCGGTTTCAGAACGTGTTGAACGTAATGGTGTCGCATTTGTATTTGAGCCAACAGCATCCAACAATTTCTTGATTGGTTCTTCCAGATGTTTTGCAGGCGAAAACGTTTCCTGCGAAATTGATGTTATGAAAGCGTTGGCAGAACGGGCTATTCGTTTCTTCCCGGTTATTGCTAATATCAAAGTGATTCGCGGATACAGCGGTCTTCGCCCATATACTCCGGATCATATGCCAATTGTTTCTGGAACACCGATTCCAGGCTTCTATATTGCAGCAGGGCATGAGGGAGATGGCATTGGACTTTCTCCGATTACAGGAAAAGTAATGGCTGATATCATCGCTGGAGAGCAGCCATTTATGGATTTGAGTCCACTTAGTTTTGAAAGATTTTTAGAAAAATAAATTATATTAAAAAAGGAGAGGAGACAACATTATGAATCCAAAGTTTAAAGGCGTTTACGCGGTAGCAGTAACTCCATTCAAAGAAGACGGACAGTTTGATTTTGAATCTGCCAAGAAAAATCTTGACTGGCTGATCGAGAAAGGTGTGCAGGGAATTTGTGTTCTTGGAGCGACAGGAGAATATCAGAGTGTGTCGGATGAAGAACACATGGCTTATGTAAGAGAAATCGTTCCGTATATTAAGGATCGGGTAAGTGTGATTGTAGGAGCATCTCGTGAACGTCCAGAGGATGTTGTAAAGCTTGTACAGAATATTAAGGAATGCGGCGGTCATGCAGCAATGGTGCTTCCGCCATTTTACTGTCATCCGTCACAGGATGAAGTTGTAGCTCATTATCGCTATATTGCTGAACATGTTGATTTCCCAGTGGTTGCATACAATAATCCTGGATCGGCGGGTATTGCGATTGAAAGAGATACATTTAAAGAAATATTCCAGATTCCAAATACGGCAATTGTAAAAGAATCAAGCGGAGATATGCATAAGCTGACAGAAGTGTTAATGGATGCACCTGAGCAGGTGTCTGTATTCTGTGGATGTGATAATCTTGCATTTGAAAGTTTTGCTGACGGAGCGTGCGGATGGATCAGCATGTTGGCCAATATTGCACCTGAGCAGTGTGTAGCGTTATACAAATCAGTATGTGAAGAAAAAAATCTTGAAAAAGGAAAAGAAGTCTATAAACAGATTCTTCCGGCGCTTGATGTTCTGGAATCTTTCCCGAAACCTGTTCAGGCATTAAAATATGCATTAAGCTTCAAAGGATTAAACGGTGGTTATGTTCGTCGTCCGCGTTTGGAACTGACAGAAGAAGAGAAAAAATTTGTGGAAAATGAAATGTTTCTTGACCAGTTAAGATAGTGAGAGGAGATCATGGAAATGGATGTTCGTAAATTATATATTGATGGTGCATGGGTAGAAGGTGAAACAGGTGCAATGATTGATATTGAGGATCCGGCAACACATGAAGTTGTAGCCAGGGTTCCAAGAGGAAGCGAAAAAGATGTTGATAAAGCGGTTCAGGCTGCTAGAAAAGCATTTGAAACATGGCAGTATACACCACTGGAAACTCGAGTAGAGTTAATGAAAAAAGTTGTGGCAGGACTTAAGAGTCGTCGTCAGGAATTAATTGAAACAATTACAAAAGAACTTGGATCACCGTATACGGTATCTGCAGATGTACATACAGATCCATTCTTGTTAGAAGCAGAGCATTATATTGAAGTTGCAGCTAATTTCCAGTATGAAGTTCGGAGAAATACATCAGTAGTAAGAAGAGAGCCAGTTGGTGTTGTTGGCGGATTGACACCGTGGAATTTCCCGCTTGAGCAGATAGAGAAAAAGGTTGTTCCGGCACTTCTTGCAGGAAACTGTGTTGTGCTAAAACCTAGTCAGTTTACACCTTTAACAGCATATATTCTTACCGAAGAAATTGACAAAGCAGGGTATCCGCACGGCGTATTTAATCTTGTTACCGGACGAGGAGGAGAAGTAGGAAATGCATTATCACTTCATCCGGATGTTGATATGATTTCTTTTACAGGTTCTACAGATGCAGGACGTGAAGTTGCCCGCATGGGTCTTACAAATATTAAGAAGATTGCACTTGAGCTTGGTGGAAAATCAGCAGCAGTCTTCTTAAAAGGAGGAGACTGGGAGAATGGAGTAAAAGGTGTTCTTGATACAGTCATGCTGAATGCTGGTCAGACATGTAATGCATTAACAAGAATGCTTGTGCCGAGAGATGAATTAGCGAAAGCAGAAGAGATCCTTGTTCGTCAGGCAGCAGAATATAAATTTGGACCGATGGACGATCCAGCCACAACATTGGGACCACTGTCTTCTAGAAAACAGTTTGATCGTGTAAAGAAATATATTGAGCTTGGTATTGAAGAAGGAGCCAGAGTTCTTATTGGCGGTGTTCCGGAAGATAATGGCAGTTATGTAGCAGAGCCGACTATTTTCAGTGATGTTACAAGAAATATGAGAATTGCGCAGGAAGAAATCTTCGGGCCGGTATTGGTAGTTCTTCCGTATGATACAGTAGAAGAAGCTGTAGAGATTGCAAATGATAGTATCTATGGACTTGCAGGGGCTGTATATGGACCGGAAGAAGAAGCGAATATGGTTGCTCGCCAGATGAAAACAGGTACTGTTTATGTAAATGAAGGTCAGTGGGATGTAGCATCTCCATTCGGTGGATATAAACAGTCCGGACTTGGAAGAGAAGGTGGTGTAGAAGGATACGAAGAATTCCTTGAGGTTAAGACGATTTACGACAAATAGTAGCATATTCAGAACAGACAATTAAAGATAAAATAAAAGTATTTCTGAATGATAAAATAAGTAAACAGGCATGTAGTATAGAATGATAAAATTCTGTATACATGCTTGTTTTGCGCCGTCAGCACGGTTGTCAAATTGCCAAAATTCCAAATAGGTTTGCTTGCGGAGTGTTTTGTGTTATATTTAGGTTATATTAGCTATTAAAACAGAACATAAAGGAGAACGGAAGATGAAACGAGATGTAGATATGAAAGAAATCTCTGATGGGAAGCGGTATCATGCCAATGATATGGTAAAAGCTGACTGTGGAGGTTGTGTAGGATGTTGTGACTGTTGCCAGAAGATGGGGAATTCCATTGTGTTGGATCCAATGGATGCTTTTCGGTTGGAAGTGAACCTGCATATGACATTTGAAGAGTTGTTGCAAAAATATCTGGAATTAAATATGGTAGACGGAATCATTCTTCCGAATTTACAGATGAAGGGGCAAGAAGAATGCTGTGCATTTCTCAATGAAGAAGGGCGCTGCAGTATTCATGAATTTCGTCCGGGCATTTGCAGGCTCTTTCCGCTTGGACGAATTTACGAAGGGGGAGGATTTGCTTATTTTCTTCAAGTACATGAATGCCCGAAGTCAAAAACGAAGATTAAGATAAAAAAATGGCTTGAGATACCGGAATTAAACCGTTATGAAGCATATATTCTTAGTTGGCATCAATTGCTAAAGAAAATAGAAAAAAGCATTGCCGTATCTTCCGATGAGAATTGGAGAAAGAGTGTGACGATGCTTTTGCTAAATACATTCTATGTAGCCGCTTATGAGGAAGACAGGGACTTTTACAGTCAATTTGAAGAACGAAGAATGACGATGGAGAAGCTTTTATGAGAAAGAAGAAAGCGATTGAGCCGACAGCTGTGTTAGTGCTTACCGGATTAAGTGTTGCTCTTGTAGACGTGGTATGCAGGATTTTTTTAAAGAAGATTATTGGTGATCAGGGATATGCATACTACAATTATGCATGGCAGACCTGTTTTTTTCTCATGCTGTTTTCTGTGAGAGGGATTTCTGAAGCGGTGTCAGAACTGATGTCGGAACGTTTGGCAGATCGGCAATATAAAAATGCACATCGGATTTTTGTGGGAAGCGGAATGTATGTACTGTTTGTCAGTGTGATTGCAGCAGCATGTGCATACTTGTTTTCGCGGCAATTACTTCCAAAGGGAGGGGAAGGTGCTATCCCGGCATTTCGTATTCTGCTGCCAGCTATTTTTCTTACAGGAATTCTCGGAGTCATGCAGGGATATTTTAGGGCTTATCGTAATATGATGCCGACAGTCATTTCAAAAGTTGTCGAAGCAGCTGTAGGTGCGGCGGTTACTCTGGGTGTTGGTATGGCGATGAGCAGTCGTGCCAGTGGATTGGATTCTGCGTCAAAGGCAAGATATGGAGCGATGGGAAGCGCATTTGGACCAGTGGCAGGAGCAATGAGCGGGATACTGTTTATGGTACTGATATTTTCAATCAATCGGCGGAAAATCCATAAACATATTATAAATGACAAACATCATGCAGAGGCTGTTGAAAGTGTGAAAAGAAGTATTTTGCAGCAAATAAAGCCTCTTGCGTTTAGTATGGGATTTTTGGGGGCTGGTATTTATATAGATCAGATGCTGTTTGCTTCTATTATGGCAGAAAAGGGGATTGACGGAGGAACAGTTGCGAAAATGTTTAGTAGATTTAGCGGGATGTATTTATCAGTGCTTTTAGTTCCGTTTACATTGGCGTGCGTGTCCTCTGCCATGCTGGCTCCTCATGTAAGGAAATGCTTTGTGTCGCGGAAATTTCGGGATTTGAAACAGAAGATTAACGATGGAATACGGAATACGATGTTATTCGTAATTCCAATTTCAGCGCTTTTATCAGCGTTTGCATTTCCTCTGATGCGGATATTTTTCGGAAAACACACAGAAATGGCAGGGTGGATGCTGGTGTTTGGCAGTTGTGCAGTGATATTTTATTCACTTTCAGCAATTACGGGAAGAGTATTGCTAGAGATTGGTCAGTCTGCTGTGTTATCGAAAAATGAACTGGCAGCTTTATTGGTAAATGTAGTATTAACAATTGTACTTACATCGGCGATTCCGTTGGACGGTTTTTCAGTGATGATTGCAAATTTGACAGCAGGTATTTTTTTGAGTATGCTGAACCAGAAGACACTTCGGAAATGTATTCGGTATCAGCCGGAATATCAGATGACGTATATATATCCGGGCCTGGCAGCGTTTGGTATGGCGGCATCGGCAATGGCTCTCTATGGAATTATGGAGTATTTGTTTGAAAATTCTGTAGTAAGTCTGCTTGTGGCAATTTCGGCTGCAATAGTTTTGTACTTCATATATTATGTGTTGCTGACACATATAAAAGAAGAGGAATTAAGAAAAATGTACATGGGAAATACATTGGTACGAATGATGAAGCTGCTGAAATTTATTGAGTTTTAATGCAAAGTAGCATAAAACTTTCAGAAAAACGGTTGAGATTTGCGTGCAATCCATTTATAATAAAGATACATAATATTCTGGCACTGCCTATTCTATGGCAGTGCATTCTTAATCTATTTTCTGTACGGATCCGTACATAATTCCAAGATGGGCGTTGTATAAAAGAGAGGAGAATATATGAATTATCAGCAGTTTATCAACGCAGTAAAACAGGAAATGAAAGGAAGTGTTGCCGGAGAAATTGAAATTTCTATTCAGGATACTTTAAAAAATAATGGAGTCAGAAGAAAGGGGTTGTTGCTGCAGGAAAAAGGACAGTTGATGAGTCCGACAATCTATTTGGAGGAATATTATCAACAGTATCGGACAGGAGTCAAACTAGCAGATATTACGGAACAGATTCAATCGCTTTACAGAGAACTTCGTATGAAACCAATCACAGAAACAAGGTTTCTTTATGAATATGAACAAGTAAAAGATCGAATTGTTTTGAAAGTAATTAATCGAGAGAAAAATGAAGAGCTCTTAGAAACCATTCCGTATTGGCCATTCCTTGATCTGGCCATTGTATTTTATGTGCTGCTTGATATTAATGAAGCCGGTGCAGCTACGATGCCGGTTAATTTAGAACATTTGAAGATTTGGAATGTTACAGAGCAGGAGCTGCTAAAGAAAGCAAAAGAAAATGCAGTACGGCTGCTCCCGGCTCAGATTCGGACAATGAGTTCGATTGTGGCTGAAATTATGGGAGCAGCCCCTAAAGAAGAAGTGGAAGATTTTATGTTTGTATTATCGAACAGCCTTCGCTGTCTCGGTGCAGTATGTATTGCATATGATGAAGTATTGTATTTGATCGGAGAACAGTTGGGAGAGAACTATTTTGTTTTGCCGAGCAGCATTCATGAAGTGATTATTGTGCCGGAAAGTGCAAGTCCCGGGTACAGTGATTTGAATGAAATGATCAGGGAGATTAATCAAACACAGGTGGCAGAAGAAGAGGTACTTGGGGATCATGCGTATTATTATGATTGTGCGAAAAAGGAATTAAGAGCCTGCTGTTCAGAGGATTAAATTCATTCAGAAGATACTAAACTTAAAGAAGAAGAGGGAATGGTTAAATGAAGAAGCTATGGAGATAGGAATCAATTTTTCTCAAGTTCTACAAGAAGCATTGTTGAACAAATTAAATATGTAGATTTTAGAGAGCGAGTACTCGCGCTCTCGGACTGTAGAAAAAGTTGGTGTTGGGAGCTACCCCCAGCACCACTTTTCAGTAAATAGCCTCTGTATATTCTTTCCATACATGTCTGGTAACGAGTTTTACATGATCTTTACTTTCTGTGCATTGATAAATCTATATTGCAGAAAAAGCTCTTTACAAGTATTCGAAAATATGTTATTATTATCAATGCAGTTTAGATAATAGCTGCATATTATACACCTATAGCTCAGGGGATAGAGCACCGCCCTCCGGAGGCGGGTGCGGCGGTTCGAATCCGCCTAGGTGTGTACTATGAAAATTGTATATCAGGAGTCAATACATGTCTGGTTCTGAAAAGACCCGTGACTGCTTTTGCGAATGTAAGATAACCCATAATAAGCGAATGTTTCTTGTGGGATTTTTCGTTATTGGAGTAATGGCAGCCGGACAGGCTT
>JAGZJD010000008.1 GCA_018365895.1 Lachnospiraceae bacterium
CTTCCTGATAAATCTGTTTTTTAATCTCACAAGCTCCTGCACTGTACTGATTTTTCTGTGTTGTCTTCTTATTCTCCATCTGAAGCCGAAAATACAGACTTCTCAATAAATTCGAATTCTGTGTATTAGCTGTATCCAAGTATTTCTCTAACAACTCCTGATTTCCTTTTGTTAATGCGGTCTCAAAAGCATGACGAATCGCTCGTTCTACCCTGGAGGCAGTTGTATTATTCTTTTTAGCAATGTCCATATAAAGAGAGCATATCTTTCCATCTGGATAATAAGGATCTGTGTCAAACAGCTCCACCGCATCACAAATATAAGTCAGTCCTTTCACGCTTGCCGGAATCCCCATTCGCAATAGTATATCCATTGTCGTTTCTCTCATTACTCTACTTCCTTTCTCTTTTTTAAAACAACACTACCATACCGCACTCATTATATGTCTCTGCGAGACTTTTGTCAATGTTTTTGTTTACAACGTAGTACTTATTTGTTGACAACGTATAACTTTTAGATTACTATATACTAGAACTATTACAGTCATTTTGAATTATATTGTATTTTTAAGTTGATATATCATTTTCTGTAAGAAAGGGTAATTTATCATGAATAAACGAATCAAAAAAATACGGCAAAATGCCGGTATGACACAGCGGGAATTTGCTGACAGAATCGGTGTCTCAAGAAATACAATCGCAGCATACGAAACTGACGCCCGTGTTCCTATTGACGCCATTATTGTTTCGATATGCCGCGAATTTAACGTAAACGAAGACTGGCTTCGCACCGGTCTCGGAAATATGTACGCAGAAGTCAACCCTGATATCCAACTTTCCAAAGCACTTGGCTCTCTTTTGAGAGAAGAAGCCGGTTCTTTTAAGAAACAACTTATCCTGTCCCTTCTTGAATTAAATCAAAAAGAATGGGACACTCTTGAAAAGCTTATCACTTCTGTTACTAAAAAATACAATTTATAAACTCTTATTACAGTCTACGGTATAACAGGGATATTGTCAACAATTTATAACAAACTTCTTGTAACTATAATTGATTTTACAAGTTTTTTATAGTATATTTATTTTATAGCATGTAGGTAAAAATGTATAAGGGAGGATTTCTTATGGGAATCGGTGAAAGAATCCGTCAGCGTCGGATGGAATTAAATATATCTCGCAATCAGCTCGCCAATATGGTTCATGTTACACCTTCTGCCATCGCAAATTATGAAAACAGTGTCAGCTATCCAAAACCAGATATTTTTATTGCATTAGCTATCGCACTTGATGTAGATGCCAATTATCTCTTTCGTGATCTGCTGCTTGGAAGCTTTGGTACAAACGGCCGCTGTCTCGAATTAACAAAGGAGGAAAAGATTGCAATCACAAAATATCACGAGCTCCCTCCTGCCGGCAAGCATCTTGTCCAAATGGTAATCGATGAAGAACATACCCGCGCCCAGAAAGAAGGATGGGTAGAATTTCCATGTATGTTTCCGGGTCTTCGCAAGAAAAATTCTGGATTTTTACTTTCAGATTTCTCCCGTGTGATTCGTATTAAACAAAAACATGTCGTACCTGATATGGATTTTTGTTTTCAGATACAATTGGATCAATATGCACCTGTATTTAAGAAATATGATATTCTTGCTCTCTCACGCACACCGGCAGCACACAATGAGATGGGTATTTTTTGCCTGAATGGAGTTTATTATATTCGTATGCTTTATCAAACGAAACATACTCGCATTTTGTGTTCTCTTAATGTCATTGATTCGGACATTTATGTAACAGAAGAAGATTCCTTTGAATGCATTGGCAAGATTATCGATCATATTTACGGCGATTATGAAATACAGGGCGATACTCCGTCCTCATTCAACTAATTAGTTCTCCTTATCCGATTAAAAATTTTCTCTGCCATTGACTTAAACAAAAAATACTCCCTTCCAGACATTCTCTTTGCTAATCATACTGATCATCTCATAGTTTTGTCCGGAAAGGAGTATTTCCAATTTCTTGAATTTTAATTTACATATTTCAATATTAATTCCCAAATATCCGGAGTTTCATATCCGATTCTCCAGGCACCGGTTCCCGCCAGTTGATATTCCTTCATCAATTTCATCTTCTCTTCAAGTGATGCTGCATCTTCAAGCCATATCTTGTATTTCTTTCCATCTGCACCATCCCACTCAGCATAATTCTGTCTCGTAGCTTCATCCCACACAGCAGTAACTCCGGCTGCTGCTACTCTCGCCTGTGCATCTGACATTCCAAGCGTCTCACATTCGATTGCCATCGGATATTTCGCCGCCTCTGTGTCTTTCTGTTCCGCCAGTTCTTCTTCGGTTTTCGGACGTTCAGACCACAATCTTGTATAGAATGGAACGGCATTGATTACTTTCTCCGCCGGAACTTCTTTCAGCGTATTCTCAATTCCTTCCTTCACAAAATCATAGGAAGCTACCGAACCGCTTTCGTAAGAATTGCTTTGATGTTCGTCATATCCCATAATGACCACATAATCAGCAAAAATTCCCTGTTCTTTTCTGTGGTACTGGGCATTATATCCCTGAGGCACATAATTATCTACAGATAATACAAGATTATTCTTTCGGCACTTCACAGATAATTCCCTGATAAACTGAATAAAATGGAATCCGCTTTCTTCTGTATAAATATGCTCAAAATCCACATTGATTCCATCTACACCCGTCTGAATCGCTGCAGCTATTAACTGGTTTGTCAGATTCTCACGTCTCGATGTGTAACTTAGCATCTCCTGAATCTCCTCTGCTGTCGTAAGACCGCCAAACCCATGATCAAAATCATTGACCATAGCCCACACTTCGATTCCCGACTGATGTGCATAATTCACATATTCCGGACTCGCGATAGAAATTAGATTTCCCATCGTATCCTGCACAGAAAACCACGTCGGAACAAGCGTCGTAAGACCTTTTGTATTAGCAATTGTCTCAAGCACACCGGAATTAGCGCTCTGGTTCGTCACCATATTCCACGCCATATTAATCGTACGGTCTCTTTTGATACTCGTAAACTGCGGTTCTTCAAAAGCACGCGTCAATTTCTTTACCTGCTCTTTCTTCAGACAATTTCCTTTCACATAACCGATATATCCATCATTTGTGCGAACTTTTTTCCAATCACCTTCATTCTCGATAAATGTAACCGTATCTTTCTTACTAAGTTCTGTTAATACCGGACTTTTCACACCTCCGCGTACACGAACTTGTGTATCTTTCCTAACAACTGCTTCTTTGATTTCTCCATCTCCTGCTGTAATTACAACACGATTGGGATTTTGAAATATTTCATAATCAAAATTCGTATACTTTTGTACAAAGTCAAGGGCAATATATGCAGTAGGTCCTTCTGTTTTTAAAATCACATATTCTTCGGCATTCACTGTTGTTCCTACTGTATATTCACTGCTTCCAACTCCTACAGAAACAACGTCTGTCGGTAACGTATAAAGTAAAATATTTTCATTCGCATCCCAATAGAATCGTTCATTCACATAATCCCTGACCGTAGTATACTCTATATATGGTCTGCCATCATAAAGCATTCCCCGCGCTTTCAAGTTCTCTGTTCCAACAATGACAGCAAGCTGATTTTCCTGACTAATTCCATAATATTCTTTCTTATCTGCTTTCTCTTTCGATGGGCCATATTTTAACCAAAATAAAGCTGTTCCAAGGGCTATCACAATCAGGAATAATAATACTCCTACTCGGATGATTGCATTTCGTCTGCGTCTTCTGCGTGAATTCTTTCTCTTTCTTCCTGTATTCGAATTTCTGCCCGAATTCACTCTTCTTGTATGTTCATTATTTCTCACATCCATCGGCGTCCTGTCTTCCATCCGGCGTCTCGGTCTGACTTCCTGCGAATTTCTCTCGGATGATCGGCGTCTTTCAGGATGATTCTCTGTTCTTCTCTGTTCGTCCATTTAATCCCTCCTGTCAGACCCTATTATAACAATATTTTACTTATTCGTCATTAACTATTTCGACAATTTCTCCTTCTAAAAACAGACAAAGCATCCTCGGGGCATTGAGTTCGATTCTTCTACAATGTGTAAAAGCAAAGTTCACTGATATGTCCGTCTTTATCAAGGATATAATCTCTCATATAGCTCTTTTCTTCCTTTACCATATGGGCTGTTGTAATCTGCATCGGGCTTGCCGGTTTTCCGTCCATCATAATCGGAATCCCATATTCCTCATACAGTGACAGTTCTTTAAACAGCTCCTGATATCTCTCTTGATCCACCCCCATAGTATGATCCTTTCTAAATAATAACGGCTGCCGCTATAACAGACATCCTCCATAAGGTCTGTGATATATTATTAAATGATATGTCTGTTTGCTTATCCGAAGATAGTACTGAATCAAATTAATAAGTAACGTTCTGTTCTAATTACTTTAAGTATTTTCTCTTGATGATTAGTTGCCTGAAATGGCATTGAAATAAAACAGATTAAAAACAATAGACAAAGTTTCTTTCAGATTCGTTAATGATATGTGAGTTTTAAGTATATCCTCCTTTCTCTGCAAACACAGCCGTAGAATATACTATCTTCTTGTGAAAATTATACGAATTTCTATTTCCTTTTGCAAGCCTTTTTATCTTTTTTTTCATTAAAATTCCATATATATAACTTTCTGCCGTTTTTCTTTACATTTTTTTATTTTTTGTTTATACTATTAAAAAGTAAGAATATCTTATTAATAGAAGGAAGTGATGCTATGAAAATTGAAAAAATAAACGACAACCAGATACGTTGTACGTTGACTCGAGCAGATCTCGATGACCGCCACCTGAAACTCAGTGAGTTGGCATACGGATCTGAAAAAGCAAAATCACTTTTCCAGGATATGATGCAGCAGGCATCCTCTGAATTTGGATTCGAGGCAGATGACATGCCTCTGATGATCGAGGCAATTCCTTCGGCAGATTCCATTGTACTGATAATTACGAAAGTAGAGGATCCAGAAGAGCTGGATACCCGGTTCTCTAAGTTTGCTCCTTCTCCGTCTGATACAGCAGATGCTAAGAAGCAGACTGTCCTTGAAAAACTCGAAGGTGCAGAACAGCTCCTTGATATACTAGATAAAGTAAAGAATGCAGTTGCCAAAGTTCCTGAGACGCCACCGACACCAAAACCGTCCATACGGCTATTCTCCTTTGGTAATCTTGACAGTGTCATCGAAGCATCCCATTTACTTGCGCCGATGTACTATGGAGCCAGCACTTTGTACAAAGATCACAAAAGTGAACTATATCTGCTTGCAGTCACCAAGTCAGATCTCTCTGACACTGATTTCAACCGGATCTGCAACATGCTGACAGAATACGGATCTTTAGAGAAAGCGTCGGCTGCATCTCTTGCTTATCTGGAAGAACATTGTGAACTGATCGTATCTGGTATGGCTGTTCAGACATTAGCAGCCATCTAACAAAAAGAAGCTGTCCCAAATCTGCGACAGCTTCTTTTTTATATTCTTATCCGACTAAGCATTTGCCTCTAAAAATGCATTGATCTTCTCTTCTAATAACACTGGATCAATACCATGAACCATAGCTGCTTCTTCCAGTGATTCCATCTGAGCAGATGGACATCCGAGACAGTGCATTCCAATCTCCATAAGAATTGGTGCTACTTCTGGATTCATTCTCAGTAATTCACCGATTGTAATCTCTTTAGAAATTCTAGCTGCCATTTCAATTTCCTCCTTTTCTATTACATAATCCATATTATAATACGACTTCTATAAATTATCAACTGCGACCAAAAAATTTATTCCTTTACCTTTTTAATTGTCTATACATTTCATTTAAAAATTTTGTCATATTTTGACATCTCAAATGTCAATATCTTTTTCTTTTTTTTTCGACAAAATTCTATTTTTATTATATCTAAACAAAACATCTGTTCTTTTTATCCCATAAATAATCCCCAAAATCCACATCAAACAGTGTGGATACTGTGGATAAGTAATGTGGATAACAGCTTTTTCCACTATTTTCAGCTTTTTCTATGTGGATAATACGGAAAACCTGTTTTGACAAATTTCTTTCTTTTTTCTAAAATTTTATGCAATTTGTACATTGCTCTTTTACACTTTTCGACATTTTCTTATTTCCACGCATCTGACAATTTCACAAAAAAAAGAACATCTTGTCGAAGATGCTCTTTCTCTCTCCCTATCATTCGACGTTGTCTACACCAATCGCCGAATTGTGATAATGTTCGTGTAGGTTGCTGACGAAATTCCAATGCCATGTGATTCATCAATTGCATTAACAATTTTCCCATTGCCCATATAAATTCCAACATGTCCTTCATAACAAAATACATCGCCCGGAATTGCCTGTTCAAAAGAAACTTCCACACCGGCGCTTCTCATCTGACTCGATGTTCTTGGCATACTAATTCCAAAATTTGCATACACTGCCTGTACAAAACCTGAACAGTCTGCTCCATTTGTCAAACTTGTTCCCCCCCACACATAAGGATTACCAATAAACTGACAGGCAAAATCAACAACTGCCTGACCTGCAGGTAACTGAGCCTGAATTGCTGCCGCCTGAGCTGCTGCTTCTGCTGCTTGAGCTTCTGCAATAGCTGCTGCTTCCGCTTCCTTTGACTGCGCATAGGTAAATACCGTCTCCTCCGGTTTTGCAACTTCTTCTCCCCTTGCAGCTGCTTCACAGATCAATTCCTCTGCCTTTACCTGTGCGGCATTTCCCGTAAAAAGAAATTCGGATTTCACATATCCTGTCACTCCACCTGATTCTACCGGAGTCCACTCTCCTACAGCTCCCTGAAGATGTACGGCACAATCCGGATATAGTTTACCAACCCATTCACTTTCTCTTGTAGCTTCACTTCTTATATAAAGGAAACTTCCTTCATCTACATTCGTAAAGCCCATATCTAAATACTCACCCTCTTCAGTTGGTATGACATATTCTTCTGTTTCTATCACTTGACCGGAAGAATCACCGTCATTCAATATCCTTGCCGATCCGGTTGTTGGTTCAGCAAGTTTCTCTTCTGTATCTGCCGCAAATGCTTGCTCACCAGTCCAGAATACTGTTCCTGTGAGTGCTGCTGCAAGCAATCCATACTTCAGTGATTTTGAATACATAAATCTCCCTCCATTATGAATTTAAAATTTGTTACAAAAATATTACATTTGTTACGTTTTATATTCTAACACATAATTCCCATTTGTCAACGTCTTTATAAGGTTTTTCTATCGACATATTATGGACACTTTGTAATATTTTATACATAAAGCACGCTAAATATTACAAATTGTTACATTTTGTATGATTATATTGACTTCTGCACATGAATAAATTAAAATACAGTAAAAGTAATAATTACTATTATTAAAATAGAAAGGAGGACATTGTATGGCTGCATTAAAATACAGCAGGCAGCGCGAATCGATCAAAGAATTTCTAAATTCTACGACGGAACATCCAACTGCAGATATGGTATATACACATGTTCGAAAAGATTTTCCGAACATCAGTCTTGGAACCGTCTACCGAAATCTAAATCTGCTTGCCGATATCGGTGAGGCTACAAAAATCACAACCTCCGATGGTGGTGACCGTTTTGACGGAAGGACTGAACCACATTACCACTTCTACTGTTCAGAATGTAATCGATTGTTTGATCTTGATATTGATACAATGGATCACATCAATGAACTTGCAGAGAAAAACTTTGACGGAGAAATCGAAAAGCACAATATTGTTTTCTATGGGAAATGCGGCGAATGCTTGAAGCATATTGCTGAGCAGACGATTGAAAACCAAAACGAAAAATTATCCAAAAAGTCTTGACATTACAGTAAGAATATGGTAAATTAATATCAGTAACAATTACTATTATTAATTCAAAACAAAATAATTTTTTAATAAAGAAAAGGAGAATGATCACAATGAAAAAATGGGTTTGTACAGTATGCGGTTATGTTTATGAAGGAGAAAATGCACCAGCTGAATGTCCACAGTGCCACGTTCCGGCAGAAAAATTCCAGGAAATGGTTGGCGAAAGAACTTGGGCAGCAGAACATGTTGTTGGAGTAGCTCAGGGTGTAAGCGAAGATATCATCGCTGATTTAAGAGCTAACTTCGAAGGTGAATGTTCAGAAGTTGGTATGTACCTTGCAATGGCTAGAGTAGCTCACAGAGAAGGATATCCGGAAATCGGACTTTACTGGGAAAAAGCTGCTTACGAAGAAGCAGAACATGCTGCTAAATTTGCTGAATTATTAGGTGAAGTTGTAACAGACAGCACAAAGAAAAACCTTGAGATGAGAGTTGAAGCTGAGAACGGTGCTACAGCAGGTAAATTTGATCTTGCAAAACGTGCTAAAGCTGCTAACCTTGACGCAATCCATGATACAGTTCATGAGATGGCTAGAGACGAAGCTCGTCATGGAAAAGCATTCGAAGGTCTGTTAAAGAGATACTTCGGCTAATCAGAAGACTTAATATCTAATAAGTAATTCAAAGGGATGCCAGATCAAATGATGATTGATTCGGCATCCCTATTCTTTACCTTCATTAAAAATAAAATTCTTTCAGAGATTCACTACGCATTTCTGTGGACAGTTCCTCTTGTAACAAGAATTCCTGTTTTAATCAAAACCGGTCTAAGTGCATTGTACATAAATCCAACTAAAATTACAGAAACAACTGCATTAACAAATGTTGTTGCAGTACTCCATTTTGCCAGAAGGCTTGCCATCTCCTGTGGCTGTCCCAGGATATATTGTTTGTAAAAATATCCCACAAGCGGATCTGCCACAACATTGAAGCCAAGTCCTGCGACTGACGCGATCACGCTCCACTTAAATACATATTTTTTATCTGTGCTCTCATTGATATGGGCAATTTTATGTGCCACAAATCCTGTAATCAATCCGATACATAATTTCAATACAAATGTCTTTGGTGCTCCTACGATATAAATTGGATCCATAAGATCGGCAATCGTCATACCGATAGCTCCTGCCATACCTCCATACCATCCGCCAAGGAAAAGAGCTCCTAATACGCAAAATGCATTCCCAATATGAAGAGACGTTGCATCCGCTCCGCCCGGCATCGGAATTTTAATCTGTAAAAATGTAAAAGATACATAACATAATGCTGCCATCAGTGCTGTCTGTGCCAGCTTCATAATTTTTCCATTTGTGTTTTTCATAGATGACTTCCTCCTTTTTTCTGTACACCTATGCTAACACACTACTGGCTTTCTTAAAATATCCAATTTTTCTATTTTAAACCATACCAATTTTCTCTCATCTAATAGACAAATACCTCCTATACATAATACTTTAAAATTCAAAAAAATAGAAATCCGGTGTTGATTTTTTTTAAAAAAGAGTATAATATATACAATATCACATAACATAGTTTTAAAAACTACTTATTGTTTATTGGAGGTAATGTTATGACTTTAGATAAGATTAAAGATCCCGGAAGCGCTATTACTCATTTTATTGCCATGGTGGCCGCAATCATTGGCGCATTTCCATTATTATTTAAAGCAGCGTGCAATCCTGACCACACAGCTGTTTTCGCACTTGCAGTATATATTATCAGCTTGATCCTTCTCTATGCTGCAAGCACAACTTATCATACATTCAATATTTCTGAAAAAGTAAATACCATTCTGAAAAAATGGGATCACATGATGATCTTTGTATTAATCGCCGGAAGCTACACACCAGTCTGTCTTCTTGTACTCGATAAGCATACTGGCGTTATCCTGCTGACACTTGTCTGGGCCATTGCTACCATTGGAATCATTCTCAAAGCGTTCTGGGTGTTCTGTCCAAAATGGGTATCTTCTCTTCTCTATATCGGAATGGGATGGACCTGCATCCTCGCTTACAGCCAGATCGTCGATGCGCTCAGTCCTGCCGCATTTGGATGGCTTCTGGCAGGCGGCATTATTTACACAGTCGGAGGCGTTATTTACGCATTGAAACTGCCAATCTTCAATAACCGTCACAAGAATTTCGGAAGTCATGAGATCTTTCATCTTTTTGTTATGGCCGGAAGTTTCTGCCACTTTATTTTAATGTATGTATATATTTTATAAGCTAGTCTGTCTCTCTTAGATAGTCCACAATCGTCCATAGCCCGGAATTTTCCTCCGGGCTATGCTCGTATTCTCATCATCTTCTTTCTGTCTGCCTTTCTGAAAATACCTGATCATTTCCGTCAATCAGCTTTTCTTTCTGTCTGCGGCTGTATTGCTTAATCTCATATTCCCGCCGCATTGCCTCTTCTTTTGCCTCAAACATCTCATAATAGACAAGTGTAACCGGTCTCCTTGTCTTTGTGTATTTGGCGCCTTTTCCGCTGTTGTGAGCAGCAATTCTTCTGTCCAGATCATTTGTCCAACCTGTATAAAATGTTCCGTCGCTGCACTCTACAATATATGTGTAATTCATTTTCTTCCTCCTGAACAGATTTCCCCGCGTCAGTTATTATTTACTGTCATAATATAGCTTCCACTTTTCACTATCTGTCACAGGATTTATTATATCACAACTGCATAAAGAAAAACCGGCCTCCTTCACTAGATTTGAAATCTGCTTTTTAGAGACCGGCTTTCTGCCGCTTTCAATTATAATTTCTATTATTTTTTTCTTCTATGCTTCCAGATAATCAAGCGGATCTACAGCTACACCATCTTTCAATACCTGAAAATACAAATTGCATCCTTCTACTGTATAATATCGGCTTGGCTGCTGTACATAACCGATCATCTCTCCTGCCTCTACAAGACTGCCTTCCTGGAACTGTAAATCTTTAAGCTGCCCGTACACAAGTTCATATCCACTTCCAATATCCAGTGTCATCGTCAGCCCGGTATCAACCTTTTCTTCAATAGATTTCACAATTCCACGTGCTGATGCAACCACCTGACTTCCCGCATCCCCGGCAATGATCATTGCCGGATTATACTTATACTGATCCAGCGTTGCAAAATAAACTGTCTGATCCATACTGTAATTCATAATCACATTTCCATCAACCGGCCAAAGCATCTCTGTTGCTTCCGAATATGACAGTTGTGCAGCTGTTCCGGATGTACTTTTTGTATCTTCTATCTGAACATCCGGCTCTTCCTTTATAGCATTATTTTCTGTCGCATGATCCTGTGCTGTCTCGTCTGTACTATCATTTTCCAACGAAGTATCTTCGGCACCTTTCTTTTCCCCTGCATTTTCCTGCTGCTGTTCCTGAATGACATTTGTTGTATTCGTTGTCTTTGATTCCTCTGCTCTTGCAAGCTCCTGTTCAAGCTTCGCCTGAGATTTTGCCATTTCGTCTGCAACTGAATTCTTATAATTCTTAAATGTATATGTGCCGACCATTGCTACTGCCGCCACGAAACAGATTACAAGACCTACAGATGCGCCCTTTTTTCCTTTTGTAGGAGTTTCATTGCTGTTGTTATTCATTATTCATCACCTCTAGCTATAGCTTTGCCAGAAAGTGATTTGCTTATTCTCTCCCGCTTCTCATTTCTTTTACAAAATTTCTGCTACTTCCCGAATCACTGTATCAGCAAAAAAATACGCCAATATCTCCTCATGTGTTTTTCCTTCTTTTGCCATTTCATTTGCCATATTCTGGCTTAATCCAATTCCATGACCATTGCCCTGCGTTGTTACTCTAATTTTATCCTCATATTCCTGAAGAGCAAAACATGCAGAAGCAAGTCCCTTTTCCTGGCGAAATTCTTCTCCGGTTATCGTCCGCTCTCCTTCTCTGATCCGCAATACATATCCTGCGCTGTCTGTAGAAATCACTTCGTAATCTCCTTTTTCAATCAGCATCGTCTGCGTCTGATCAATTGCCTCCACATCTTTTGGGCATTCTCGAATCTGCAGATAAGGATATCCTTCACTGCCAAACACTTCGTTTCCTGATCTTGTCCTTCCATTACTAAGCTGATGAAACGGCGTTGTGATCAGAACATCTCCATATGTAAGCACCTGTCCCTCTGTTGATTGCCACACATCCCTAAGCGCTGCCCGATATTCTTCGTATTTTACTCTGCCCCACTGTTTCTTCATCTCTTTCTCTTCAAAATATTTGTCAGTAAAAATACTTGTCTTTCCTTCCTCCGTAATCTGTTTATACATTCTGGTGCGAAGCATGACCGCCTGAGCTTCCAACGCCTCTTTCTCATATGTTACCGGAATTTCTCTGGCAAGAATCCCTATCGCGTATTCCTCCACCGGAATTTCTCTTGATTTTCCATCTACTTCTACAAACAAATAGTCCTCTCCCACCTCTGCTCCGGTCAATACTGCCGGACCATTAATAAATACTGTAATAATATACGGAAGAAGAATGATTGCCACTACCGTAGAAAAAAGTTGACCGTATCTCTGATGTCTTTTCTGCCTCATAAAAAAATCCTCCATACAATACTATATGGAGGATTTCATTCATATATGCTGTTTACTCATATTTTCTACTGTAATAAAAGATGCAGATTGCTTCATAGCCAGGTACAAAAAGCCCTGCAACGGCATGGAATAACGCCATGCTGTCTTCTGTTGCTCCTTGATAAATTCTTCGGTTTACAAACACTTTCAGTGCATGCTGCGCTACCACAATTCCCATAGAAACTGCTGCGCCTGCAATTCCAAAGGCGACAACAAATATCGGCAATATTGCTGATAGAAGAAAGCTGCCGGCAACAAAATTCTCCAGCATTACAAATACTACAGCAACAATTACAAACATTACAAGCGCTGCTACAAGAAGATTTCCTGCAATCGGAAGAATAAGCAGCCAGATTCCCGGTCTTTTCAGTTTCTTTCTTCCTATTTCAATTTCTCCTGCAAGTTCTCCCTGATAGTATGTTCTCACAAATGGAATCCATGCAGCCCATGCACTTTCCATACCTTTTTTCTCTGCAATTTTATACAGTCCATAGCTTTTCAGGACATATGCTCCTACAGCAACAATCAGTACGCCTATAAGACATACCAGATAGATCAACACAAAGCTTCTGAGCATATGCTCTCCCAAATCACCGTATCCATAGTTGTAACTATACATTTTCTACCTCTTCTTCTGTAACAGTTACCTGATCAAGATGCCAAATTTCATCTACATATTCCTGGATTGTTCTGTCAGATGTAAATTTACCGCAGCATGCTGTCTGCAGGATTGCCATTTTAGCCCATCTGTCTTTGTCCCGGTATGCTTCTTCAACTTTTGTCTGTGCATCTGCATAAGAACGGAAATCTTTTAAGATGAAATATCTGTCTGCAGGATCAAATCCCTGTCTGTTCAGAAGCGAATTGTAAAGCTCTCTGTACAGCTCCGGATTTCCGCAGGAATAAGTTCCATCTACAAGCTGGTCTACAACACGTTTGATTTCCCAGTCATTATTATAAATTGCTCTCGGATCATATCCTCCGTGATTTTCAAAATGGATAACTTCATCTGAACTTAGTCCGAAAATAAATGCATTTTCTTCTCCAACTTCTTCTACAATCTCGACATTGGCTCCGTCCATTGTTCCGATTGTCGGCGCACCGTTCAACATGAATTTCATATTTCCTGTACCGGATGCCTCTTTTGATGCAGTAGAAATCTGCTCACTTACATCGGCTGCTGCAAAAATCCATTCTGCATTAGACACACGGTAATCTTCGATAAATACTACTTTCAGCTTTCCATTGATACTTCTGTCATTGTTAATCACATCTCCTACAGAGTTGATCAGCTTTATAATCTGTTTTGCTCTTGTGTAACCAGCTGATGCCTTTGCTCCAAAAATAAATGTTCTTGGATAGAAAGACAGCTCCGGATGCTCCTTGATCTTATTGTACAGATACATCACATGCAAAATGTTAAGCAACTGACGTTTATATTCATGGAGACGTTTTACCTGAACATCAAAAATAGAATTCGGATCAATCTCCACACCATTATGTTCTTTGATATATTTTGCAAGACGTACTTTATTCTGGTATTTGATATCCATAAATTCTGTTCTTGCCTTTGCGTCATCTGCAAGAGGTTTTAGCTTTTCCATCTGTGCAAGATCTGTAATCCAGCCATCTCCGATCTGTTCTGTTACCCAGTCTGCCAGAAGCGGATTTCCGTGAAGAAGGAAACGTCTCTGTGTAATACCGTTCGTCTTATTATTAAACTTCTCAGGCATCATCTCGTAGAAATCTCTCAATTCCTGATGTTTTAAAATTTCTGTATGAAGTCTTGCAACACCATTTACAGAGAACCCTGTAACAATCGCAAGATGAGCCATTCTTACCTGGCCATCATAAAGAATTGCCATCTTTTTGACTTTCTCTTCATTTCCCGGATACATTTCCCGTACTTTCATAACAAATCTACGGTCAATTTCCTGAACGATCTGATATACACGCGGGAGAAGACGCTGGAAAAGATCGATCGGCCATTTTTCCAATGCTTCTGCCATAATCGTATGGTTCGTGTATGCACATGTCCTTGTTGTAATATCCCATGCTTCTTCCCAGAGCATATTTTCATCATCAAGAAGAATTCTCATTAACTCTGCTACTGCCACCGTCGGATGTGTATCATTCATCTGGATTACAACCTTATTCGGCAGCTCTCGCAAATCGCTATGTGTCTGTTTGAAGCGTTCCACAATTGTCTGAAGGCTGGCAGATACAAAAAAGTACTGTTGTTTCAGGCGAAGTTCTTTTCCTGCATAATGATTATCATTCGGATACAGTACCTCTGTAATTGTCTTTGCAAGGTTTTCCTGTTCGATTGCTTTATGGTAATTTCCACGATCAAATTCATCTAACTGGAAATCTGTGATTGCTTTCGCATCCCAGATCCGCAGTGTATTCACTACATGATTACCATATCCAACAATCGGCATATCATAAGGAATTGCCATAACTGATGAATAGTTCGTCTGAATAAAATGATTTCGTCCGGTTTTTTCATCCCATGTTACCTGAATGTCTCCTCCGAAACGTACTTCCTTTGCATACTCATCCCGGCGGATTTCAAATGGGTTTCCATTCTTTAACCAGTCATCCGGTTTTTCTACCTGGAAACCGTCTTTGATCTTCTGTTTAAACATACCATAATGGTAGCGGATTCCGCATCCATAAGCCGGATAACCAAGCGTTGTCAAGGAGTCAAGGAAACATGCCGCAAGACGTCCAAGACCTCCGTTTCCAAGAGCTGCGTCCGGTTCTTGATCTTCAATAACATTCAGATCAATCCCCATTTCATCAAGAGCTTCCTTCACTTCTTTGTATGCGCAAAGGTTAATCAGATTATTTCCAAGTGCACGTCCCATCAGAAACTCCATTGACATATAGTAAACGGTCTTTGGCTCTTCATTTTTATAGATTTTCTGTGTTGCAAGCCAATCGTCAATAATTATTTCTTTAACAGCATAGGAGACAGCCTGAAACAGCTGCTCCTGTGTTGCCTCCTCTACTTCTTTTCGGAATAATGTCTTGACATTGTGAGTTACTTCTTTCTGGAATGCTTTTTTGTCAAACCTTCCTCTTAATTCAGAACTATAATACATATTGCCTTACCCTCTTCTTTTCTGGATTCTATCGTTCAACTCCAAGTGTTACTTTCTCACCATTGATACTCCATTCTTTGACATATCCTGCCGGAGTCTGTTTTTTCACCTCTGTTGCTAAAACTTCGCTGCCGATTTCTTCCTTATGGGCTTCAAAAACTGCTTCTGCTTTCTCGCTTCCTTCATATGTGACTTTAATATGATCTGTCACTTCGAAGTCTGCCTCTTTTCTCATTGTCTGGATCTTACTGATAATCTCTCTTACAAAACCTTCTTCTAAAAGTTCCGGTGTCAGATTTGTATCAAGTACAACTGTTACACCATAGTCACTTTCAGATACATAGCCTTCTGTCTGAGCCATATCAATGAGCAAATCCTCGCGAAGAAGAATTACCTCTTCTCCATTCACATTTAATTTTAACTGCTCTGTTGCATTTACCTCATCCATAGCTGCATTGCCATCCAAAGATGTAAGTGCCGCTTTGATGCCGCCAAGCAGCTTGCCGTATTTCGGTCCAACTGTCTTAAGCTGTGGTTTAAATGTATAAGAAGTAAAGTTTCTTACATCATCTGTAAATTCTACTTCTTTGACATTCAATTCTTCTGCAACAATTTCTTTATAGAATTCCGGAAGTTCTTTTTCTGCTTTCACAAACATCTTGCCGATCGGCTGACGGTTCTTGATATTTGCTGCATTTCTGCAGGCACGTCCCATTACAACAATATCAAGCACTTCTTTCATATTCTCTTCCAGTTCTTTATCAATATATGCTTCATTTGCCACCGGATAATCACAAAGGTGGATACTTTCCGGAGCATTTGCATCGATTCCTCTTACAAGGTTCTGATAAATATCTTCTGTCATGAATGGAATCATTGGCGCTGCCACTTTTGATACTGTTACAAGCGCTGTATACAATGTCATGTATGCATTGATCTTATCCTGCTCCATTCCTTTTGCCCAGAAACGCTCGCGACTTCTTCTGACATACCAGTTACTCATATCATCTACAAAATCCTGAAGCGCTCTTGCACTTTCCGGAATTCTGTAATTAGCCAGATTATCGTCAACTGTTTTAATAAGAGAGTTCAGTTTGGACAGAAGCCATTTATCCATAACAGGAAGCTTATCATAATCTAATGTATATTTTGTTGCGTCAAATCCATCAATATTCGCATACAGTACAAAGAATGCATACGTGTTCCAAAGTGTTCCCATGAACTTACGCTGTCCTTCTACAACTGCTTTTCCGTGGAAACGGTTCGGAAGCCATGGCGCACTGTTAACATAGAAATACCAACGGATCGCATCTGCTCCGTATGTCTCAAGCGCGTCAAAAGGATCAACTGCATTTCCTTTGGATTTACTCATCTTCTGTCCATTCTCATCCTGAACATGGCCAAGCACAATAACATTTTTATACGGTGCTTTATTGAAAATCAGTGTTGAGATTGCTAACAGTGAATAGAACCATCCACGTGTCTGGTCTACCGCTTCTGAAATAAAGTTTGCCGGGAACTGCTGTTCAAATACTTCTTTATTCTCAAACGGGTAGTGATGCTGTGCAAATGGCATTGCTCCGCTGTCAAACCAACAGTCGATTACTTCCGGAACACGATGCATCTCTTTGCCACAATGCGGACATTTGATTGTTACTTTATCAATAAATGGGCGGTGCAGCTCAATATCATCCGGACAATTGTCTGACATAGCTTTTAACTCTTCAATACTTCCGATCGCATGCTGATGTCCACACTCGCATTCCCAGATATTTAATGGAGTTCCCCAGTAACGGTTACGGCTGATACCCCAATCCTGAACATTCTCAAGCCAATCGCCAAAACGTCCTTTACCGATGCTCTCCGGAATCCAATTGATTGTATTGTTATTGCGGATCAGATCCTCTTTCACTTCTGTCATCTTAATAAACCATGACTCACGGGCATAGTAGATCAGTGGTGTATCGCATCTCCAGCAATGTGGGTAGCTATGCTCAAAATTCGGTGCTGAGAATAAAAGCCCTCTCTTTTCAAGATCTTCTAATACCATTGGGTCAGCTTTCTTACAGAATGTTCCTTCCCACGGTGTTTCTTTTGTCATCTCACCTTTCTCATCAACTAACTGTAAGAACGGAAGATCATATCTTCTTCCTACTTGAGAGTCGTCCTCACCAAATGCCGGTGCAATGTGAACAACTCCTGTACCGTCTGTCAATGTAACGTAATCTGCACATGTCACATAGTAGGCTTTCTTCTTCAATTCAACAAATGGGAATAACGGCTCATATTCTTTATATTCCAGATCTTTTCCTTTGTAAGTTTCAAGAATCTCTTTGTCTCCCTCTAAAACAGTTTCGACAAGAGCTTCTGCCATATAATATGTGTATCCGTCATTCTTTACTTTTACATAAGTTTCTTCTGGATTCACACAGAGCGCTACGTTAGACGGCAATGTCCAAGGTGTTGTTGTCCATGCAAGGAAATACGCGTCTTCGCCAACAACTTTAAATCTTACAATAGCAGAACGTTCTTTCACATCTTTGTATCCCTGTGCAACTTCGTGACTGGAAAGCGGTGTTCCGCAGCGCGGACAATATGGAACAATCTTATAACCTTTGTAGAGAAGTCCTTTCTCCCAGATCTGTTTTAATGCCCACCATTCAGATTCGATAAAATTATTATCATAAGTAACGTATGGATTCTCCATATCAGCCCAGTATCCGACTGTTTTTGAGAAGTCTTCCCACATTCCTTTGTATTTCCATACACTGTCTTTACAATGACCAATAAACGGCTCCAGACCGTATTCCTCAATCTGTTCTTTCCCGTCCAGTCCAAGAAGCTTCTCAACTTCCAGCTCAACCGGGAGTCCATGAGTATCCCATCCTGCCTTACGCGGAACCATATAGCCTTTCATAGTACGGTAACGCGGAATCATATCTTTAATAACTCGTGTCAGCACATGACCGATGTGCGGTTTTCCATTTGCTGTCGGAGGACCATCATAAAATGTATACGTCTCTCCTTCTTTGCGATGTTCCATACTCTTTTTGAAAATATCATTTTCTTCCCAAAACTTTTCTGTTTTCTTCTCACGCTCTACGAAATTCAAATTTGTAGATACTTTCTGATACATGATCTTTCTTCCTTTCCTGAATTTTCTTTCATGTCTTCTTTATTTAGGCACCTTCTGCAGTGCGCTTTTGCCTTGCGGAGGATATATCTCCGTAAAACAAAAAGCAGATTCCATCCCTGTAAAAGGACGAAATCTGCTGTTACTACATCATAAGCATATCGTTATACCACCTGTTACTGCATACTAACATATGCGCTCTTGTTAACGGTAGAATCCCGGCAGCGCTTAATCATTCCGAATCTTCTTCGTCCTTTTCAGCGTGCAGCTCAGAAGTGATCTTCGTATCTGCTTACTCGCACCGGTCTTGCACCATCTCCGGCTCGCTTTGCCTTTCAAACAGATCTTACTGTCTTCTTCAATGCCTTTGTTATTTACACAATTCCTCTATATTATAGAAAAAAATCTGCGAATATGTCAAGAGTAAAGAGTGATTTTATTTAACCTTTACGATTTCGCGTATAATGATTTTGATTTGCAGAATGATTATGATCGTAGCGGCTCCGATACTGTTCATTTTTGTAATTCAAATCCGTTCTGCGTTTGATATCATTTCTTCCAGCTCTTCCCTCATAATTCCTTGGATAACTCTGACGGTTTTGCTGACGACTTTGCTGATGCTTTTGTCTTTCTGCACTCCGCCGTCTTTCCTCTGCTTTCATTTCCAGCTTCTTTTCACGTTTTCTCTTCAGATTTCGACGACGGCGCTTTTCTTTCTCACAGCGAACATAAATATAAAGACTAATTCCGACAACCAGGATGACTGCTCCGATTCCGATCAGAATCTTCGCCCAGAGAGGAAGTCCTTCTTCTTTTTCTTCTTTAGGCTTCTCTGCTTTTCCATTAGCTTCTTCTGTTTTCTTCTCCTGTTTTAGAAGATATCCTTCCGAAAAAGTTAATTTTGCTTTTCCAATCGGAACATTTCCATAAGTATAAGTAACTTCTGCCTCTTTTTTATCGTCTTCTGCCGGAACAACCGTCTTCTCTACCTTCTCCATTAATTCATCTGTCGAAGAAGTTTTAGGAAGAATCACATATGCATCTTCCGGAATTTTTGAAAAATCTTTCGAAGTCTCTACGTTCTTTAATAATACCTTTTGGAAATTATTAAATGCATATTCAAATAACGCCTGTGTATCCGTGTACGCAACACCTCCTCTTGTGCGTAGCACCACACAGACAAGCTGCATACCATTCTTCTCTGCATAAGATACAAGAGTTGTTCTGGCCTGATCTGTATATCCTGTCTTTCCACTTGTGCAGGCATCATAATAATACTGATTTCCTTCATAGATCATCTTATGATTCTGCTGAAATATACGCTGTTCTCCCACTAAGTTTGTCGGTGGAATTGTATACTGCTGCGTTCTAATCACATTGCGAAAAGCTTCATATTTATATGCCTCTGCGCTAATTATTGCCATATCTTTTGCAGAAACATAATGATTCGGATCATGAAGTCCATTCGCATTCATAAAATGAGTATTTTCACATCCAAGTTCCTGCGCTCTTGTTGTCATTTTATCAATAAATCCAGTATAACCAATCCCTAATTTATTTCCAATATTCTCAGCAATTGCATAGGAGACTTCATTGGCAGAAGCCAAAAGCATTCCATACATCGCATCATTTAGCGAAATCTCTTCTCCTGCCTGCATCCCAATATGAGCATCTCCATATTCAAGAAAATTAATACAGTCTTCTGAAAATGTAACGCGATCCGTATTTAGATCTCCGTTCTCTAATGCCAAAAGCGCTGTCATAATTTTTGTGATGCTTGCCGGATACTCTTTCTTATCTACCTGTTTCCCATAGAGAATCGCTCCGCTGTTTATATCCATCACAATGGCGCTGTCTGTCGTCACATCCGGTCCCTGCGGCCAATTTTCAAGACTATTTGTCTCCGGTTTAATCGAAAGTTGAACCGCCATCTGTTTCTCAATATCTTCTTCTGTCATCGGCATTGTTGAAGATTCAATTGTTACCGGATCAATTTTATATCCTCCATTCGGATCTGCTGCCTGTCCCTCTGCATTTTGCGCTGTCGGATCTTCTGACGGCTGCCCAGACTCGTTCTGCGTATCCGTTGCCGATGCTATGATTCCACTGCCGGACAAAAGCATAGCACCTGCCAGAAATGCTGCAATTAATTTATTCCACAATTTCATTATTTTCCTCCAAAGATATCCACATAAGCACACAGTTATCCCCAAAAACACCTCGTACTTATCGACATTTACAAAAAAGTTCCATTTGATATGATAGCTTATTGACATGAAAAAAACAATATGAATTGCAAAAGCATTCGCAGAAAAATAAAGATTTTAAAAAAATCCAAAGGCAAGTGAAACTCATACGAGTCCACCTGCCCTCTATTTGGAACTATCTTATTAACTTCCAGCTTCTTTCAGAATCCCTCTCCAAACACTACTTCTTCAAACTCTCCACAAGCTTCTGAGCTAATTTATCCAGCATTTCTTCCTGATTATCTTTTAGTGCAGATTTAATTGTTACTTTTTCCTCCAACACTTCAACATTTTTAAGTCCCGCGATCAGTTCTGCCATCTGTTTTCCGGAGGCAGGCGCCCAGGAACCATTTTCAATCAAAGCTACCGTACGATTCTGAACATTATGCGCTTTCAAATCGTGTAGCAATGTTTCCATTGGTGTAAAAATTCCATTATTATATGTTGCAGCTGCAAATACAATATGACTGTATTTAAATGTATCTGCAAGCACATAAGAAATATCTGTCTTAGAAATATCACATACTTTAATATGTTTGATTCCCTGATCTGCAAGCTTACCTGCAAGAACTTCTGCCGCATTTTCAGTATTGCCGTAGACAGAACCATACACAATTAAAACTGAATTTTCTTCGGCTGTGTAAGTACTCCACATTTGATATTTCTCAACAAATTTTTCTATATTTTCTCTCCAGATCAAACCATGGAGCGGACAAATCATCTTAATTTCCAGGGCGGATGCCTTCTTTAGTAAAGCCTGTACCTGCATACCATATTTACCAACAATATTCGTATAGTATCTTCTCGCCTCATCTATCTGTTCACAGCAAAATTCTGTCTCATCCGCAAATACATTACCGCTTAGAGCGCCAAAGGAGCCAAATGCATCTGCAGAGAAGAGGATTCCTTCTGTCACATCATATGTTACCATTACTTCCGGCCAGTGTACCATCGGCGCCATCACGAATTTCAGTTCGTGCTTTCCTGTAGAAAATGTATCGCCTTCTTTTACAATATATGCTCTGGAATCTACTTCGAAATCATAAAACTGTTTTACCATCCCGATTGTTTTGGCATTTCCGATAATCTGAAGTTTTGGATAGCGCAGGATTAATTCTTCAATGACTGCACAGTGATCCGGTTCCATATGATTGACTACCACATAATCAAGGGCACGTTCTCCCAGTACACCTTTTATATTTTCCAAGAATTGTCTGCTGACAGAATGATCTACCGTATCAAGAAGTATCGTTTTCTCATCTACATAAAGATATGAATTATAGGAAACTCCATCTCTCAACGGATACACATTTTCAAATAACGCAAGCCTTCTGTCACTCGCCCCTACCCAATATAAATGCTCTGCTATCTTTCTTACATTTTTCATGTTCTATGTTCCTTCCTATTTTTCTTAACACGTTGCTCCGCCTACAAGATGAAGTTTTGCTCCGATAATCTCATCTTTGCGTGCAAATATATCATCACTCAAAAGCTGTGCTTCCACATTTTCAAATCCAAGTCTCTCAATCGTATCCGAAAATCTCTCTCCCGTCTCTCCCTGTTCACGGAAAAGCAGAATTGCTTTCTCAATCACATCAAGCGCCTTTTCTTTCTCTGTAAATACAACAGACAGCGGTTTTCCATGTGCAAATCTCTTGCCCCATCTTCCGCCGATATAGATTCTGTAACCGTATGTACCGTCCTCAATCGCTTTGAACGGACATTTTCCAACACAGAGACCACAGTTATTACACTCATTTTCATCAATACGAAGCACTCCGTCTACAACTTTTGCTGCTTTCACTTTACATGTATTTTCAATCTGGCATACTTTACAGCCACGGCACTTCTCTGCTTCAAATTCCGGAATTCTCTGACCGATAATTCCGATATCATTCAAATTCGGTTTTACACAGTTGTTCGGGCATCCACCTACTGCGATTTTGAACTTATGCGGAAGTTTTACATTTGCATAACCGTGGAAAAATCTTTCATGTATCTCTTCTGACAACGCAAATGTATCAATTAGTCCATATTGACATGTTGTTCCTTTACATGATACGACCGGGCGCACCTTTGATCCGGTTCCTCCTGTTTCCAGACCTGCCCCTGCTACAAATGCTCTGAGCTCTTCAATCTTATCAAATGGAACTCCCTGAATCTCCACTGTCAGGCGGGATGTCATCGCAATTTCTCCGCTTCCGAACCGTTCTGCCGCTTCCATAATACATCTTACTTCATCTGCTGTAATCTTTCCATTTCTTGTAATAATACGGGCATTAAATTTGTTTGTCCCTTTATTATGTAAAAATCCCCATGCTTTTACTCTTGTAATATCTTCCTGACTTACTGTAACGTCTTCTTGTGCTTTAACAGTATTAACAAACAAACCGCCCTCAAGCACTTTCGTATTCGTATATCCATAATATTTCAGACGGTTCTGGAGCAGATATCCACGTTTGCCCTTCGCGCAGACAAGAAGTAATTTCTCATCTTTCTCAAGACCGTCAATTGGTCTATCCACGGTAGTTACATCCACATATGGCGCTCCTGAAATGGACGGCTGCAAAGACGCATCTACAATTTTATATTCTTTTGCGGCGCCTTTGGCAAACTCTGCCGGAGTCATACTCTCAAGCATACCATCCAGTTTATTTACCAGAATATTGACTGCTGTCACAAATGGATGGATTGCTGTGGAAAATGACGGTGCATATGCCAGATCCATATTCTGAAGCTTGGAAAGCTCTGCTCCCATCGTAAGTGCAACCACTCCAATATCTATAACTTTATCCACCGCTCCCTGGCCAAGTACCTGAACTCCCAGAAGTCTGCGGCTTGTCCGATCTGCAATTAATTTAATAATAAAGGAACCTGCACCCGGATAGTAGTGCGCTTTATCATCTACAACACAAGTCACTGTCTCTGTATCATATCCCTCTGCCTTCGCAGCTTCCTCGCTTAACCCGGTTCTTCCTCCGTTCAATTCCGGAAGACGAATGACTGCCGTTCCAAGTACACCCGAATAAGAAACTGATTTTCCTGCAATGCCTTCTGCCAGTGTACGCCCTTCCATATTTGCAGAAGAACCCATTGGAGACCACGCTGTTTTGCCTGTCATACGATTCTTTACACATACACAGTCGCCTGCTGCATATACATCCGGAACATTCGTCCGCAGCATCTCATCTACCACAATGGTTCCGTTTGGCATCAAATTTACACCACTGTCTTTCAAAAAGGCGGTATTTGGCCGAATTCCGAGAGACATGACTACCATATCTGCTTTCAGCTCACCCTGATCTGTCTTCACACCTTCAGCCTTTGTCTGTCCAACAATTGCTTCAAGCTTTGTATTCAGAAGCACTTTTATTCCTTTTTTCTCCAAATGACGTTTTACATAATCTGCAAGTTCACGGTCAAATCCTGGCATAATCTGATCAGCCATATCAATTACTGTCACAGCCAATCCCTGTGTCATCAGATTCTCTGCAATCTCAAGTCCGATAAATCCGCCCCCTGCAACAACTGCTCGTTTCGCTCCGGAAGAAATCATATATTCCTTTGTCTCAATAGCATCATCCGGTGTTCGCATTGTAAATACTCCCGGAAGATCTGCGCCTGATACTCTCGGAACAATTGCAGATGCTCCGGAAGCGATGATGCATGTATCAAAAGAATAGCTTTCCTCTGCTCCTGTACGCTGATTTTTCACAATAGCTTCTTTTGTATCCGGATGCAATGCAATGACTTCTCGTTCCGTCAGCACTTTCACTCCTGTCAGCGCTGCAAATTTTGCCGGTGTATTTACAATAAGCTGTTCCTTATCCGGAATCACGTCTCCCACATAATACGGCAGACCACAGCCTGCATAAGAAATATCTCTGCTTTTTGTCACAATTGTTACTTCTGCAGAACGGTCTTCTCTTTTTAATTTTGCCGCAGCCTTTGTTCCTGCTGCAACACCGCCAATGACCAATACTTTCATATAATATACACCTGTTCCTTTCCGAAATTTTCACTATCGCTCTATCTCTATTATACGCAATCTACGGAAAATGCCAAGAAAAAATAAACAGTAGATTGTATTTTTCTACATACCGGCAAGAATCACACTTGCTATAAGTCCAGCAAGGGTGGCGACAAGCCCTCCGGCAAGAGTGTATCTTGTCTTTTTAATACCGGCTGTCATAAAATAAATAGACATTGTATAAAAAATCGTTTCTGTACACGCCATAGAAATGGATGCGATCATACCAATATAGGAATCTGTTCCATATTCTTTAAACACATCCAGCAGAAGGCCCGATGCTGCTGAAGACGAAAACATCTTTACTACCGTAAGCGGAACAAGTTCTCCCGGAAACCCAACTTTACTACTGACACATCCGATACAACCAGCAATAAAATCAAGAAATCCAGATGCCCGCAAGATTCCAACCGCTACCATCAGACCAATCAAAGTTGGCATAATTTTCACGACTGTCAGAAATCCACTTCTTGCTCCTTTAATAAATTCCTGATACACATTAACCTGCTCCAAAAGTCCATACACCACAATAGACAGAATAATAAAAGGAACAATGTAATCTGAACAATACATCAACACGCTCATAAAAAACTCCGCACCATTCTTTTTACAGAATATGCGGAGTTTTCTTTAATATGTTCTAAATATTATACTTCACTTCTCGGTTTAATTTTCCTTGCCCAATAGACAAACGGTGTGTCAAGCAGGCTTGTAACAAGATAAATAACATAGCTTGAACCAAGTACAGACAGAAGTGTTTTTCCGTCGTAAACTCCCCAGAAAGCTCCGACCGTGAATAATACTGTATTTAAAAGCTGTGAGATCATTGTAGAACCATTGTTGCGCAGCCACAGAAAACGACTGTGGTCGTGATATTTCCTATCTGTTAATTCCCACCATTTATGATACAGCCATACATCAAATTTCTGACAGATTGCATACACGGCAAAACTCACAAGCATCAGACGCGGTGTATTTGAAAAAATTGCCTGAATACTCGGCATCGCCCAGTCTCCTTGCGCCGGTGTATATAACAGCCATAGCTGAGAAATTAAAATAAACATCATGGATGTCATAATCCCTATATTCACTGCACGATTTGCTTTTTCTTTTCCTCCAATCTCGCTAATAATATCTGTTACGAGAAATGTAGATGCAAACATAACATTTCCCAGTGTTTGCTCCATACCAAACGCTTTGATCAAAATCAATACTTCAATATTAGCAGAAATCGTTGCAAGTACCGTCCAGCAATACAACCCGGTAACTCCCATTAGATAGTAAAATAATAATGTTCCTCCAAACAAAAGGATTACAGAAATGCATAACAGCAATTCATTAGACATGTTTTTCTCCTCCTACTCCAAAATCTGTATTTTCCATTAAAATATCTACCCGCTCGTTTTCAATATAGTCAGGATAGATCCGCTCCCGGAATACTTTGATTACATCCGGATCCGGTTTTATCAAAGTTGTATTCTCCACCATAATATTGAGACAGATCCGTTCAAAGTGTGCCAGTCCTGTTTCAATATCATATCGCATAGATGCCTCTGTCTGTCCGCTCAGTCCAAACAAAAAACATGCTTCATCAAAATATTGCGCAATTACTTCCGGATCATTTTCCGGAAGCCCCTTCTTCATTACCTCTTGACGCATCTGCTCATCAAACGTTTCAATTCCTGTTTTGATTTTTACAATCATTCCCTGATCAGCAAATCTCTTCCTAAAATCCGCTACTTCTCTACGGTGGATCCAATGACATTCAAAATGAATTTCTCCGATTTCTTTTTCTTTACAGACAGCAATAATCTTTTCAATAGTTTTTTCATCCAGATCACAAAAACTTCCGGAATTAATCACTTCCAGTTTATGGTACAGACCTGTTACTTTATTAAGCTCCTGCTCATTCAGCCGGAAATTCGCCTCCTCATCCGGAGAAGCATCAAAATGATAGTCACAAAATGCACAGCGTTTCCACTTACAGCCGCTTCCACGCAGCATCACAATCTCCCGCTTATTTTTCTCCCGGATCACACTGTATCGTTCCGGTTCAAACTTCTCTTCCATGCATTCTTCCTCCTTCTTTCGCTGATCTCCTGTATTTCTCTATAATTTTTCACTATCGTTTCATAGAAAAGAATCCTTCAGGCAAGGTTCTCCGCGCTCGAGTGATACCACTAACAGCTAATTTTCTATGAAATAAAAAAGACGCCTTTTTTCGAAAGCGCCATCATACCACAACAAAATAAAAGTACGCCCGGGCGTACTTCAATTTGCAATCCCTAGTTTTATTTATAGACAGGATGGTCACGAACTGTCTTATTGAATTGTTCTTATCAAAAAAGCATGTGTTTTCCACAACACTCGTTTTATTATAACGTATTTTCCACAATATGCAAGTATTTTTTCCACATCTACTGATACTTATTTCTTCTTCCAATCCATCATTTTACAAAATAATATGCCTGTCGCCGTACTCACAGCCGTTGCCACAATTCCTGCTCCAATAATTCCTGCCGGATTCACACTGCCGTACTGACTCCGATAAGCTATGACATTTACCGGGATTAACTGAAGGGAAGAAATATTTAAAATGAGAAAGCTGCACATAGCGTTACTTGCCAAAGTACTTCCATGATTGAGTTTCTGAAGTTCCTCCATCGCTCTAAGCCCCGCCGGAGTCGCTGCCCATCCAAGTCCAAGAACATTTGCAATCATATTTACTGCCATATGTTTCTGTGCCGGATGATCATCCGGTACTTCCGGAAACAGAAACCGGAGTATTGGTTTCATCCTTGCTGATAATCCTTTTATGATTCCTGCACTTTCTGCAATCTTCATAAGTCCCACCCACAAAGACATGACTCCCATCATCGTAATGCATAAGCTTACCGCCTCTCTGGAGGAATCCAGCGCCATATTTGTAATATCCGCCATCCTGCCATTAAACGCTCCATAAATCACACCAATTAAAATCATACCGCCCCAAAGCCAATTCAGCATAGAAAAACCGCCCGTCATATCATTTCTACAAACTATATGACGAACGGTTTTCATTTATAACTTAATTTTCTTTTGCTCCAAACGTGCATACACACTTCTGCGAAGCAGACTGTAAATAACAGAAGTAATCGGAATAAATACGAGCATTCCCACAATTCCCATCAAGCTGCTTCCAAGTGTAACTGCTACAAGCACCCACATGGACGGAAGTCCGACTGAATTTCCAACTACATGCGGATAGATTAGATTTCCTTCAATCTGCTGCAGCACAAGGAATAATACGATAAATGCCAATGCCTTTACCGGACTGACCATCACGATCAGAAACACTCCGACTGCACAGCCGATAAATGCTCCAAAGATCGGCACAAGCGCTGTTACCGCAATCAACATACCTACAAGCAGTGCATATGGAAACTTTAAAAGTCCCATTGTTACAAAAAACATCGTTCCAAGAATAACAGCTTCCATACACTGACCGGTTAAAAAGCTGGAAAATGTTTTATAAGTCAATGAACAAACATCCAAAATCTTCTCTACCTGCTCTGTCTTTAGATATGCATACATTACTTTCCGAATCTGTACTGCTAATTTCTTTTTCTGAAGAAGAATATAACATGCAAATACAAATGCAATGAAGAATGTTGCCATACCGCTTACAATTCCCTTTGCCGCCTGATAAGTGCTTCCAAGCACACTTCCTGCACCGTGACGGAAAAAGTCGATGATCGTTGTTAGAATATTATCCCAGTTCAACTGATTCCAATCTAACTGAAGTCCATTCAACTCTCCCAGAATCTGCGGATTATTTTCAAATAACATTGCAATATCTGCCATAATCTTTGGAATAAATACTTCTATATTGCGCTTTAGTGTTACAAATGTCTTACCAAGCTGAGGCACAACGACAAAGATCACAACTGCTAAAATACTGATTACCAAAAAGATTGTAATGACAAGACTGACTGTATTTTCCAGTTTATCCCGCAGTTTCTTTCCTTTTTCAGTCTGAAAATACTTATTCTTTTCAAACAAATTCTTCTGGATAAAATTCATCGGTACATTCAGAATAAATGCAATTGCACCTCCGAGAATAAACGGCGATATAATTCCCCACACAAATCCAAGAATATCTAATACAACTTCATATTTCCATAACCCAATTAGCAGTAACAGTGTAAAAACAATCAGACTTCGTATCTGCTTAATATTTTCCTTAGAAAAATTCATTCACTATTTCCTTCCCTTGATGATCCATTTCAGAAGCTGAACGATTGGAAGTACAAGCACTGCAAGACCGCATACCATACCGTATTCTGTCCAGCTAAGTGTTACTACATCAAATACATTCTTCAGCCCTGGAATTAATAATACACCTGAAATTAGGATAAGTCCAATTAAAAATGCACCGATTAAATAAATATTGTTCCAGAATGCTTTCTTAAAGATAACAGGTTTATCTGATTTACAGTTAAATCCATGTACAAGTCTTGCTGTACACAATGTACCGAATGCCATTGTTGCTCCGAGATCTGCACCGCCTCTTGATAAACCGATTAAGAATGCAATACTTGTCAGGAATCCTACAACAAGTCCTTCTGTTCCAATCTTTACAAGGAAATCTTTTGTTAAGATAGATTCATTATGCGGACGAGGTTTTTCTTCCATAACTGTCTCAACATGCGGTTCAAGTCCAAGTGCAATCGCCGGAAGACTGTCTGTCAGAAGGTTAATAAATAACAAATGGACTGCTTTAAATGGTACCGGAAGGTTTGCAACAGAAGCAAATAATACTGTCAGGATCGCACCAAAGTTACCTGATAACAGGAACTGAATAGCGCTCTTGATATTTTTGTAAATATTTCTTCCGTTTTCTACTGCTTTTACAATTGTCGCGAAGTTATCATCTGTCAGGATCATAGAAGATGCATCTTTTGCAACCTCACTTCCTGTAATACCCATAGCAACTCCGATATCTGCCTGCTTCAGAGCCGGCGCGTCATTTACACCGTCTCCTGTCATAGCAACAATATTTCCTTTTTCCTGCCATGCTTTTACGATACGGATCTTATGCTCCGGTGAAACTCTCGCATATACAGAAATACCTTCTACAAAATCTTTCAGTTCTTCATCTGACATCGGATCGATCACAGCGCCTTCGCATGCCTCAGATTCATTTTCCAGAATACCGATTCTCTTTGCAATTGCTGCTGCCGTAACTTTATGGTCACCTGTAATCATGATCGGGCGGATTCCTGCCTTCTTACATTCTGCAACAGCCGCCATAGATTCCACACGCGGCGGGTCCATCATTGCTGTCAGACCTACAAATGTATAATCATATTCATCATTAACAGAAACACCATTCTTCACAAGCTCTTCAGACACTTCTTTGTATGCAAAAGCAAGTACACGAAGTCCTGATCTTGAAAATGCCTGATTCTGTTCTTCAATTGCTTTCTTATCTTCTTCTGTAATCTCACGAATACCGTCTTTCTCAATAATTCTGTTTGTTCTGTCAAGAAGTACGTCTACGGCTCCCTTCGTGATCATATAGAATGTATTTCCGCTTTCTGAGTTCGGATGAACTGTAGACATCAATTTTCTGTCACTGTCAAACGGAACTTCAGCAACTCTTGAATTTTCTCCTCTGAGAACAAGTGCATCCACACCGTATTTATTTCCAAGAGCAACAAGCGCTGTTTCTGTAGGATCTCCGATTTCTTCTCCATCAATTACTGTGGCATCATTACATAAAATACTGTAATTCATAAGGCGTTTTGTCAGATCATCTTTCATATCGATTGCATCTGCCTCAACAACACTTCCATTTACATAGTATTTCTCAACAGTCATCTTATTCTGTGTCAGAGTACCTGTTTTATCAGAACAGATAATAGACACACTTCCAAGTCCTTCCACTGCCTGCAGCTTACGAATAATCGCATGTTCCTTCGCCATCTTCTGTGTACCGAAAGAAAGTACGATTGTAACGATAGAACTGAGCGCTTCCGGAATTGCTGCTACTGCAAGTGCAACTGCAAATAAGAAAGAATCTCCGATCGGATTACCGCGAAGTACGTTCATTCCAAATAATAATCCGCAGAATACAAGAATCGCGATAGAAAGTTTCTTACCGAAATCATCAAGGCTTACCTGAAGCGGTGTTTTCTTCTCTGCCGCTGTCTCAAGAAGACCTGCGATCTTTCCTACCTCTGTATTCATACCTGTTTCTGTTACAATAAAAGAGCCACGACCATATGTGACAAAACTTCCTGAAAATACCATATTCACTCTGTCACCTAACGGTACTTCGCTTGTAAGTACACTGTCATCTTTTTCTACCGGTAAACTTTCTCCAGTCAGCGCACTCTCGTCAATCTTTAAACTTGCATTTACAAGAATACGTCCATCTGCCGGTACATAATCTCCGGCTTCCAGCATTACTTCATCACCTACAGTAACTTCTGACGCCGGAACTTTAATCGCTGTGCCGTCTCTTACTACTTTTGCTTCAGGCGCTGACAGCTTCTTCAGGCTCTGCAGTGACTGTTCTGCTTTCACGGTCTGAACCGTACCAAGAATCGCATTCATTGTAATTACGATCAGAATTACAATTGCACTCTCAAAATCTCCTAAGAATCCGGAAACGATTGCTGCAATAATCAAAATAATAACGAGAAAATCTTTGTACTGTTCCAGGAAAATCTGGAAAACGCTTTTCTTCTTTCCTTCCTGAAGTTCGTTCTTGCCGTATTTTTCCTGATGCTGCTTCGCTTCCTGTGATGTCAGCGGATTACTGTGTCCATTTAGTGTTTTCCGCACATCGTCGACATTTTTTTGATACCATTCCTGCATATCCATGTCCTCCATTTCTTTTTTTAGTATTGACTGCCATTACAGTTTTTACGCTTTAGTGCGAGGTCTTTTTCCCGGCAGTTCAGAATCTGCATCGCGTTTTCTGATCTTACCTTAACAAAAAAAGACCTTTATTGCACTAAAACAGTACAATAAAAGTCTCACTATTTCATTACGATACGGATGATCTATTCATCGTATTGACGACATCGCAAACATTCCATGAATCTTCCGGAATGTTAGTTACTCCCTTTTATCTACACAGTAATATACCTTTTCTCTTTTCGTTTGTCAAGAACATTCTAACCAATTTTGTTTCATATCGAAACATTGTTTTCGCCATTTTATATAAAATCTATAAACAAAGCTGCTGCTTTGCAATCTATTATTGCAAAACAACAGCTTCTGTATCTTTCTCACAAATCAGATTAGTTTGTAATTGTCATCTCTGTTTCTTTGTCAAATACATGGATCTTATCTGCGTCAAATGCAAACTTCACTGTATCGCCAGGTCTTGCTGGTGTTCTTGGCTCAACGCGAGCTGTCATGTTAGCTCCTTCGTAATCGAAGTATAAGTTTGCTTCTGCACCTAACATCTCGTATACACGGATTGTAGCTTCGATACATGTATCTGGAGATTTAGCAATGAAATCAGCCTCATCATGTACGTCTTCCGGACGAATACCAAGTACAACTGTCTTTCCTTCGTATCCACCTTCGATTAATTTCTTACCTTTTGCATCTGGAAGTGCAATGTTTGCTTCTCCAACCTGAAGACTTACTTTACCGCCATTTACTTTACATGTAGCATCTAAGAAGTTCATCTGTGGTGATCCGATGAATCCGGCTACGAATAAGTTACATGGTGTATCATATAATGCTTTAGGTGTATCTACCTGCTGAACGATACCAGCGCTCATAACTACGATTCTTGTACCAAGTGTCATAGCCTCTACCTGGTCATGTGTTACATAGATAATTGTTGTACCTAATCTCTGATGTAATTTAGAAATCTCAATACGCATCTGACCTCTTAACTTAGCATCAAGGTTAGAAAGCGGCTCATCCATAAGGAATACTTTCGGGCTACGAACGATAGCACGTCCCATAGCAACACGCTGTCTCTGTCCACCCGATAAAGCTTTTGGTTTACGATCTAATAATGGTTCCAGGTCAAGGATTCTTGCTGCTTCATGAACCATTTTATCAATCTCATCTTTCGGAACTTTTCTTAATTTAAGACCGAAAGCCATGTTATCATATACTGTCATATGAGGATACAGAGCGTAGTTCTGGAATACCATTGCGATATCTCTGTCTTTTGGTTCTACATCGTTAACTACTTTATCTCCGATCTTTAATTCACCGGATGTAATTTCTTCCAGACCAGCGATCATACGAAGTGTAGTTGATTTACCACATCCTGATGGTCCTACGAAGATGATGAATTCTTTATCTTCAATCTCAAGGTTGAAGTCTTTAACAGCTTCAAATCCGTTTGGATATGTCTTATTAATGTGTTTTAATGATAAACTTGCCATTTTAGTATTTCCTCCTAAAAATCTTTTCCATAATTATTAATACAATCATTCACGCATATCTTTTCTCGTTGTTCTTAGTATATAGAATATTCCAAAAATACGCCATACTCTACTTGCACAAACTTTTTTTTCAATTCTGTACAAGATGCCAAAGAACATTTTTTGTCTGATAAATTTACATTACTTGGCTTGTTGTTTTTTATTTGTATTTCTCACCACTTTATGATAGAATCCGTATATAGTTGTGCAAGATTTATTTATTTTATCTATAAAGGAGGTTTTCTTCATGAAAAAAATCGTTTTATTTTCAAGTTCACATTGACCGGGATGTCCACCAGTGAAAGAGGCTCTTTCCGAAGCAGGCATTAACTTTGTTACTGTCGATATTTCTTCCGGTATGCTCCCATTGAAGCAATTTCTTGCATATCGCGATACAAGACCTGAGTTTGATGCTATCAAAGAAAACAATCGTGTCGGTCTTCCTTGTATCGTTGTCAATAAAGGCGAGCAGATTCTATTTGGTCTTCCGGAAAATCTTGACGATTTAAAATAATTCAAAGAAAATGAAAAACGTCTGTAAAATCCAGGCATATAAACCTGATTTTACAGACGTTCTTTTTTGTATTTTCCTAATATGTTCCTGATACTTATTTAATATTTTTACATTCAAAACAGGCATTTACTTCTTTTTATCCGCAAATGCCTCTTCATGTTTCTTAAAAAACTCATAATATGCCCGCACATTTTCAAGCTCACTCCACCGTTTTACATCAACGATTTCTTCATCCAGATCATAGATTTTTGCTCCCCGCATCGAAAGAAGAAATGGAGAATGTGTTGCAATTATGAATTGACACCCAAAGAATCTCACAGAATCTTCTAAAAAACGTAAAAGCTCCTGCTGTTTTGCCGGTGACAGACTATTTTCCGGCTCATCCAGCAAATAAAGTCCATTTTCTTTAATCTTTTCTGAAAAATAAAGAAACGCACTTTCCCCATTGGAGTGTTCTCTTACATTGTCTGACAACGTTTTTCTGATATATTTTGACTGTGTACTGCTTCTTGCCGCATTTACTTTCTTTAACTGCTCGTAATCATCCAAAGACTTCATCTGAAAATGGTTATATTTTGCCTGCAGATACTCTTCAAATAATTCTTCACGTTTTCTGTCTATGCCTTCGTTAATGCTGCGAAGATTCAGCATAAAGTCAAATACATCGTCACTTGTAATGATTGCACTGTCTTTTGGAACCCGCTGCTCTAACTTCATGCCGCACATCTGAATATAATCTTCAAAAAAACTAGAACGATTGTACAAAGAATCTCTATGCAGTCCCAGCTTTTCTCCGATTACATTAAGCGCCGTTGTCTTTCCGGAGCCATTTCCACCATACAGAATTGTCATCGGTTCGAAATCAATTCTGCGAAATTGATGTTTTGACAAAATCTGAAATGGATAATATGTGTCATAGCAAGTCTTCTTCTGGCGAAAAATAAAATCATACTCTTGCTCAATATCAGGAAATTCAAAGCATGACAAATACAACATGCCTTTTCCTCCTAAAAAAGCGTGCTATTAACCAATATGCTATAAATGATTAACACATTTCTCCTACCATAATATCGATAATCTCTTCGTTTGTCTCTTTCATACCTTCTTTTCCGAGACGTCCTACATTGCGGATTGTTTCATCAGCTCCTTTTGTTACAATTCCGTCGCCTGCATAGAACTGCTGTCCGCGGATGTACATATTATATCCAAGAATTCCGGCATCAACTGCAGATGCAATCTTTGCTGCGCAAGAAGCTTTCGCCCCGTCACATACAATTCCCGATGTAATCGCAAGCGCATTTACCACTGTATGAGTCACTTCTTCAAATCCGCCTCCACACAGATAGGCAATTCCTGTTCCGGCTGCTGCCCCTGCACATACAGCTCCGCAGTATGCACTCAAACGGCCAATTCCTGTCTTCTGGTGAATTGCCACAAGATTAGACAGCACCAAAGCACGATAAAGCTGCTCTTCACTTGCTTTTAATTCTTTTGCATATTCAATAACCGGAAGAGAACATGTCATTCCCTGATTTCCACTACCGGAGTTGATAATAACCGGAAGTTCGCATCCATTCATTCTCGCATCAGATCCTGCCGCTGCCTTTGCTTTTGCTCTTGTACGGATATTATTTCCTTCCATATCAAGAAGAACGCTTCCGATATTAGCCCCATAATTGCCCTGAAGTCCTTCTTCTGAAATTGCTGTATTATACTCTATCTGCCGTCCGATAATTTCTTTAATATTTTCAATTTCCACAGAATTTACAAAATCCCAAATTCCTTCCATATTAAGCAACGTACGATCTGCCAAGCCTTCCTCATTCTCACCTTTTACCGGAATTTCAAGCAGTTTTTCTCCGTCTTTCTCGATCAGAACAATATTTGTGTGATAGTTAGCGATTCTAACTTTCGCATAGGAATCTCCATTGTATACCGTTACGATAATTTCAAATGTCAGTCCATTATCAACATGTTTCACCTGAATCGGTACTTCTTCCAGAAACTGTTTCATTGTTGCGATCTCATCTGCTGTCACAACAGAAATGACTTCCAGCTCTTTTTCCGCTTTTCCTGCTACAATCCCCGCTGTCGCTGCTGCCGGAATTCCTTTTAAGCCGTCAGTATTCGGCACGATTACTGATTTGACATTCTTAATAATACTTCCGCTTACTTCAAGCAGTACTTTTTCCGGCATCGCACCAAGTACTTCCCGCGCTTTTGCTGACGCATACGCCAATGCGATCGGTTCTGTACATCCCATCGCCGGAATCAGTTCTTCTTTTAAAATCTGGACGTAGGTACCATATCTCTTATCTGTCTTTTCCATTCGTTCTTGTTCCTCCTCTGATATTATCACTGGTATTATCTATACCCTATTCTAAAGGATTTTTTCTCTTGAAGCAAACGATATTTACAAGTGCATTTATTTTTGGTAGAATTGACTGAAAACACATGTCTTTTTTAGACGAAGGAGACTTTAAATGAAAACAAATTGTACAATAAAAGATACTGTCTACAAAAATATCATGAACAGTATCATTTCTTCTGAATATAAACCAAATGATATCATTACAGAACGGGAGCTGATTGAAAAATACGGCTGCAGCAAGTCCCCGGTCCGGGATGCCCTGATTGCACTTTGCAATGAGAAAGTTCTCATCAGCCATCCTCGTTATGGATATGAAGTAGTCCGGCTTACCGGAGATGACATTCGCAATATTCTGGAATTTCGTTTCGCTCTGGAAGGCTTCTTATTAGAGAAGAGTTTTTCCTCTATTACCTCAGATGATCTGAATGAGCTTCGCCGGCTTGATGAACTCTGCGAACAGACATTGAAAGAAAGTATGTGGACACACTGGGAAGCAAATACCCAATTCCATTTGAAGCTTGCTTCTTTTTCACATAATACCTACGCACTGGAACAGCTTTCAGCTGCCATGACAAGATTAAAACGCGCCTACGCCCAATTCTACTGGGAGAATTGGACAACTGCTACTCCTCATAATGATGTCCGTTTCCACGAAAATATCATTCAGGAGCTGGAACATGGCAATGTTCAAAAATGTATTTCTTATCTGAAAGATGATTTGAATGATTTTGGATTTTAGTTTTGAATCACTCTAAAAAATTTTCTACAATTACTTACAAAAACGGCAGTTTTGAAATTCCCTTCAAAACTGCCGCAATATTTTAACTCTAAATCTTTCTAAATTATTCTATAAAAGCTGCTGATATACGTCTCTTTTACTGATTCCCCGATCTTTCGCTACGCACTTCATAGCTTCTTTTCTTGACATTCCCTGCTGTTCATAATGTTTCATATGTTCTTCCAGAGAAATTTCTTCCCACTTCATCTGCTGCTCTTTTTTAATTTCTTCTCTGCTGCGCCCTTCTATTACAAGAACACATTCCCCTTTCGGTTCATTTTCTTCGTAATAGTCGATTGCCTCTCCAAGCGTCGTGCGAAATGCTGTCTCATGTTTCTTCGTAAGTTCCCGGCACACAGCAATCTTTCGTTCTTCCCCTAATGTCTCTGACAGTTCATGCAGTGTTTTGACAAGTCTGTGTGGCGCTTCATAAAGAATCAGTGTCCGCGTGTCATTCACCAGTTCCTTCAGAACTTCCTGCCGCTCTTTCTTATCTGTTGGAAGAAATGCTTCAAAAGCAAATCTTCTTGTCGCAAGCCCTGAGATAGTAAGCGCCGTTATACATGCAGCGGCTCCCGGCAGAGAGGTTACCGTAACCCCTGCCTCACAGCACATTTTCACAAGTTCCTCTCCCGGATCGGAAATCCCCGGCGTTCCGGCATCAGTAATCAGTGCAATATTCTGTCCTTCCAGAAGCTTCTCAACGAGCTTTCTTCCTTTTTCTATCTTATTATATTCATGATAACTCGTCATAGGAGTTTTTATTTCGAAATGATTTAAGAGCTTAATACTATTTCTCGTATCTTCTGCTGCAATTAAGTCAACTTCCTTCAGCGTGCGTATAACCCGAAAAGTCATATCTTCCAAATTTCCAATGGGCGTTGCACACAAGTACAAAGTTCCTGCCATACTATTTCTCCCTGTATTTTCCTATTTCGGCTGATACAATTCCAACACTTCCTGCGTATAACTTCCGTCTTTCTCATAGACAATCAGCGGCTTTTCCACTGTCATCCGAGAATTCCCTCCGCGAACTCCTTCGATCAGCACCATATTGGGTTCCTTATCTACATACGGATATACAAGCCGCATACGCTTTGGCTCAATTTTATATGCTACCATTTTTGACAGAATTTCTGCCATCCTGAATGGTCTGTGCACCATATAAAAACGTCCTTTAAACGGGAGCAGCTTCGCACTTTCTCGCAAAATATCATCTAGCGTACATAATGTTTCATGGCGCGCAATTGTCATGGCATCCGTTTCATTTTTTAACCCATGCTGTCCAATCATATAGGGTGGATTTGTCACAACAACATCAAAAGAGACATGCCCGAATATGGCAGATGCCTCTTTGATATCTCCTGTTATAATCTCAATCTTTTCTTCCAGATGATTGTGCAGAACGCTTCTTCTCGCCATGTCTGCACTCTCTTCCTGGATCTCAAGTCCGGTAAAATGTTTTCCTTTTGTCTTTGCTTCCAGAAGAATCGGAAGAATTCCGGTTCCTGTACCGAGATCAAGCACCTGATCCTGAGGTTTTACTCTCACAAAACTTGACAAAAGTGAACTATCCATTCCAAAACAAAATTTCCCCGGATGCTGAATGATCTCATATCCTTTGATCTGAAGATCATCCAGACGTTCTCCTTGTTTCAGATTAGTTGTCATTTAATTTTGACGCTCCTTCATTCTTCTCTAAAGCAGCCAGCTCTTTCATCTCTTCTTTCGAAAGCTTCACTTCTTTCTTTCGATGTCTCGGCCGGAATTTCAGCTCGCTTACTTTATATTCCCGAATCTCTTTCTCGTCATTTTCCAGTGTCACTACGACTTTCACAAGCTGACGAAGAACACTCAGAGACTGTACCTCGCCTTTCAGTCCTTCTACTGTTGTTACAGTATCTCCGATTGACGGCAGACGACTGTTCAGATATTCATATGTCTCTTCTTCGTTTGTCAGACAGCACATCAGACGTCCGCATACTCCTGAAATCTTTGTCGGATTCAGTGACAGATTCTGTTCTTTTGCCATCTTGATAGATACCGGCGCAAATTCTGACAAATATGTGTGGCAGCAAAGCGGTCGTCCGCAGATTCCGATTCCGCCCCGGATCTTCGTTTCATCTCTGACTCCGATCTGTCTCAGCTCAATTCTTGTGCGGAACACACTTGCCAGATCCTTTACCAGCTCACGGAAATCAATTCTTCCGTCTGCTGTAAAATAAAACAATACTTTATTATTATCAAATGTATACTCTGCATCAATCAGCTTCATTTCAAGCCCATGCTTGCGAATCTTCTCAAGACAGATTTTAAAAGCTTCTTTTTCTTTCTCCCGATTCTTTACTTCGATTCTTTTATCTTCTTCTGTTGCGATCCGGATCACTGATTTGAGCGGCTGTGTGATCATATCATCTTCCACATCTTTCGGACCTGTTACAACATTGCCGAATTCCACGCCTCTTGCTGTCTCTACAATGACCTGGTCTCCCGTCTTCACCGGAAACTTTCCCGGTGCAAAGAAATATATTTTTCCCGCAGTCCGGAATCTGACTCCTATAATTGTGGTCATTCTCTAATTCTCCTTTATCGTCAATAATAACAATTCCATAACAAGATCAAAATTTACATTGGCTTTTAATCTTGTCTTTGCAGTCTCAATTGCAGAAAGAATTGCTTCCAGCCCTTCATAAGAACTTCTCTTTACCTGTTCCTTAATTACACCGAGCTGATCTGAAAAAATAACTCCATTCACATCTTTCGTTGCTTTATAAAGCAGTTCATCCCGATACCATACTGTAAACAAATCCAAAAGATCTGTAATCTCCAGCTTATATTCTCCAAGCTTCTTCACAGCCTGCACTACTTCATCAAGTTCCATATCTCTGATATATTTCAAAAGCTGAACCGTCTCTTCTTTGATCTCGTTAAAGTGTTCAGAAGATGCCAGCATAATTGCTCTTCCCATATTGCCCTGGGCAAAAGATGCACAGATATTTGCCTGATAATCCGGAATCTCCAACTGTTCCATAAGATATTTCTTCACAAGCTTATCTTTAATATTTCTCAATTTCAGCATAACACAGCGTGACCGGATCGTTGGCAGAAGTGTCTCTGCATTCTCTGTCAATAGAAAGATCACTGCATATGCCGGCGGTTCTTCAATTGTCTTCAGCAGTGCATTCTGCGCCTGTACTGTCATAAGATCCGCATTTGGGACAATGTAGATCTTATACGGATCACTGTATGGCTTAATCTGAATATCTGCATTAATCTGTTCACGAATATCATCTACGCTGATTGTATTTGGCTTCTCATGTATCACACGAATGACATCCGGATTATTATCACTCATAATCTGACGGCATGACTGACATTCATAGCAAGGCTCCAAACCTTCTTTATTCTGACACTGAAGTGTTATTGCAAATAAATTCGCAAGCAGTTTCTTACCTGAACCACGTTCTCCGTTCAAAATATATGCATGGGAAACTTTGTCTTCTTTTACTGCTGTCTGAATATAATCAATAATCTCTTTATGACCAACGATTTTTTTAAATCCATTATTTACCATATTGATTCCTCTTTTCCAAAATCGTATATAAAATCACATAGAACACAATTTTCATATCAAATACATCATAACATATTTTTTTGTGAATATATAGAATTATTTCTTGATTTCCAGATCAACCGCTTCCCGGATCATTCCCTGGATTGTATCAATCGACCGCAGTTTTCCGTCTTTCATACAGGAAATTACCTTCACCTGAGGATTTTCTTTCGCAATTTCAAGATAGATCTGTCTCGCATCTGTAAGAAGATTTTTAGAACTTTCATATACATCTGCCTGCTCGCCGACATAATTTCGATGCCCTTTTTCTTTTACATTGCTCTTGCTGGCATCCAAATTCACATCGAGAAACAGATAAAGATCTACCGCCGGAAGTCCGAATTCTCCCTGCTCCAACGCAAAAATCCAGTCAACAAACTCTTTCCGGTAGCTCCCAAATCCTCTCGCACACTGATAAACTGCATTGGAAAGCGTATAGCGGTTGAAGATGACATAATCATACTGGCTAAGATCAACCTTCCTGAGACTGTTCCAGCGATCTGCCGCATACCACAGACTCATCGAATATACATCCACTTCTGCTGCATTTACCTTATCTTTTCCTGAAAGCATCCTCCCAATTTCTTTTCCAAAAAAACTGTCATATTGCGGAAAATCAATCAAAAACACACTTTTCCCGCTCTGTTTCAAATATTCTTCCAATAATGTTGTCTGAACCGTCTTTCCGGAACCGTCAAGCCCCTCAAGACAGATGATTTTTGTCTTCTTATTCATTGTTTCGTTCTCCTGTTACTTTTAACATTCCTTCTCGCATGGAACCTTCAACTGAAAATCCCATCTCCCGATAATACACAAGCCAGACAATGATTGCCCGATTTATCCTCTCTCCCGGTGCAAGAAGCGGAATTCCCGGTGGATAAAGATATGCGTATTCCGCCGAGATCCAACCCTCACAGTCTTCCCACGGTCTTATCTCAAAATCTGTTTCCGGAAGGCGTTCTATCTCTGCGCTTGTCATACATACATCCGCTTCCGGGAACCGTTCTTCCGTAAACACTGTATCAAAGTTCTGTTCTTTCAGTTCTTCATCAATAGAAAACAGCGCTTCCACAAGACGTTTCATTCCCTCTTCGCTGTCACATACTGTTGTCATAGCAAGTACATAACTTTCTGCTTTCATTTCCATCTGAAGATGATATTTTTCCAGAAGAATACGGTACAATTCTCCGCTTGTCATATTGCAGTTCAACGTCGAAATGATAATCTTTGACAGATCAAACTGCTCTGTTTTTATTACCTTCAAATGCTTTAAACCCGAAAGTCTCTCCCGCGCCGCAAGAAGCATCCTTTCATATTCACGAAACCATTTTTCTCCTTCTGTCTGAAGAAAATCCATGCAAGCATCTATAGATGCCATTAGAACATAGGACGGACTGCTGCTCTGCAGCATGTGCAGATATTTTCGTACCCGCCCCCGATTTATACGTTCTCCATTAATATGAAGAATTGCCGTCTGTGTCATAGACGGCAATGTTTTATGAAGACTATGAATTACAATATCTGCTCCACATATATTCGAATTCTCCGGGAATATTGTTCCAAATCCAAAATGAGCTCCATGTGCCTCATCAACGATCAGCGGGATTTCATATCTATGAACGATTTCCCCAATAGCACGCACATCTGTAACTACTCCGTCATAAGTTGGAGACACGATCATAACTGCCCGTATTCCCTCATGTTCCCGGAGCGCTCTTTCAATCTCTTCTGCTGAAATCTCTCCATTCAAATGCATCTCGGTAAGAAATTTCGGATAAATATACACCGGCTGCAGTTCATTCATTTCAATGGCATGGTAGACGGATTTATGACAATTGCGCGCCACAAGAATCTTGTCTCCCCGCTTCGTTGTTCCGAGAATCGCACTTAATATTCCAACGGTACTTCCATTGACAAGAAAATGGCTCTCCTCTGCATGATAAATTTCTGCTGCTCTTTCCTGTGCCTCTTTTAAAATTCCTTCTGCATGATGTAAGTCATCAAATCCGTCAATTTCCGTAATATCTAGCCCATACGGCAATGGATATGGCAGCTTCCCGTTTCTCTTATGCCCCGGCATATGAAACGGATAACTGTCTCCGGCAGAATATTCTGCCAGTTTTTCATCTAATCTCTTCATCATTTTTCTTCTCAATCTTCGTTACGCTACTTCTGGCTACTTCTCAATCTTACAATGATAAACGCTGTCTATAACTTCATTCAGCGCATTCTCATCCTCTGTCATCATTCTTGCACTGATAATATAGCAGTGATCCTCAAATCCAACACCGCCTGATACCGCATATTTGTATTCACTTTCTCCGGTATAGTGATAAACCGCATGAAAGGTATCCGCACCATTTTCAGATGCATTTTCAAAGCTTACCACTTCTCCCTCCATACTCGGAGAAGTTCCCTTCAAATAACTGACATATTCTTCCGGACTGTGATAAATACTTGACTGCACGGTTTCTACTCCGTCCATTCTGACAATTGAGATCAAACCTTCCTCAGAAACAAATGAAGCGTTTCCCTCTGCATCGGACTCACATTGCCATGATTCATTCGGCAGCGTAATGGAGATTCTTCCGTCTGCTGAAGTATAGGTAAGTCCTTCTATCGTTCCTGTAATCTCCACATTATCTTTGCCGTCTATGATATTCTGCTGTTCTTTCTCCGGCTCTTCTGCCTGGATCGGTTCCGGCGGCTTTGGTTCTTTCTCTTTCTGACAGCCGGTCAAAATACTTGCTGAAAAGAACAATGCGATTGCAATTCTCCGGAACTCTCTCCTGCTTTGCTTCATATCTTCATCCTCTTTCTGCTTTTACTTATGGCCCTTTAGAATCTCTCCCAGCTTTCTGCTGAAAATGTCTGCCATATCTGTATACATATGTCCTTCATAATCATTAAAGCTATTTACAGATCTGTCAAATCCTTTTATTTCAATTTCATTAAAATTATAATATGAAATATCTCTTTCTTCCATATACTTTGTAATAAAATCATAGGCACTTTCATATTCTTTTTCATATTTTGCTAAAGTTTCCTGAGGAATCGGTGTTGTCACAACAATCAGCTCCATCCCTTCTTCTTCGCAAAGCTTACGAATCTTTTCAAAATATTTGACAGATTCTTCCTTTACTTTATCATCAGCCCACACTTCAAATTCATAGTCAAGCGGCGGTCTTCCTATTCTCTGCAGATTTAACGCTCCATCCGGTCCATAGACAGATTCTGCATTGCTGTAAAGAGCATCTTCGTAATTTTTATAATCATCGCTTGTCCTTAATTTCAGATTCGCTATAACATTTTTATAACCCTGACGGTATACATACCACGGAAAAAGTGTAGCACGGAAATCAATATCCAGCATTTTGTCCCGAAAATATTCCAATTTTACAAGCGATGGTTCTATCTCTTCATAGACAGTCGCATAGTCCGGCCCCAGCGAACATTCTGTGATCCAGTAGCCCGGGTCCAACTCATAGATTACTTTCTCCGGCTTCTGGTAACGAAGCATTTCTTTTAAAATATAATACGAATCAATCGTCCATTGACCTCCAATGCACATATTCACATTTTTCTTTCCGGTCACTTCATCAAGTACTGCCGGATGAAATGCTGCCTTTCCATGAGACGTTCCCACATATACATTGTCATACTGTTTTGTCCGAAGATTATGCATATCATTTCGGAACAGATTTAATGGCCGCAGCGCCATCATAAGGCATTCATTTGCAATCAGAAACAGGAGCAAAAATATTACCGGCGATATCCATTTTTTAAAATTGCGCATAAATAAATCCTCCTGTAGAATCCGGCGGCTGTCCAAGCATAGCCGATGACATAAGAAGCGCCATATAAGCAATCCATCGAATCACCCACGGACGTGCTGCCAATGCATTTCTGATCTGTATTCCTCTTTCCTGTAAAAAACTGACAACAAACACTGCCAGACAAGAAATCACAAGAATTCCAAGCGCCAGAATCGTATATTTTACTCCCGCATTCCCGGTTCCTACCTGAATCTCAAGGAGCTGTTTCGGAGTAAAGTCCGTCACAGCATTTTTCATCATCTGAAGCGCCTGCGGAATCGTATCTGCCCGGTCAAAAAACCAGCTAATATTCACAAGCAAAAAGGTTCTTACGATCTGAAATACTTTCCATCCATTGCTCTTATCATTGATATGCAGACGTTTCTTCCATGACCGGTAATTCTGAACCATCAGGCCGCTGAATCCAATGATCAGACCATTGTACAAACCATACACAATGAATTTCCATGCAGCGCCATGCCAGATTCCGACTACAAGGAAAACAACAATATTTGCCAGACAGATCGGCAGCGCTCTCCCGTATGTCTTTCCAAATATTTTCTTAGCAGATTTTCCAAGTTTTCCCATCCATTTTGACAGAGACAGCGGATAGAAAATATAATCTTTCATCCATGTTCCAAGCGTAATATGCCACCGATGCCAGAAATCTGTAATCGATACTGCGAAATACGGACGCTTAAAGTTCTCATCCAGCTCGACTCCAAATAGCTGAGCGATTCCGATTACGATATCCATTCCTCCCGAAAAATCTCCATAAAGCTGTGCCGAATAGGCAAGCACGCCAAAGATTGCAATTCCGGTATAGGTCGTATATTCATCAAACGCAGCATTTACAAAAATCGCAGCCGTATCTGCCACTACAAGTTTCTTAAAATATCCCCACAGAATTCTCTGCACACCGCGCTCTATCCGTACACGGTCAAAGGAATGTGATTCATAAAGCTGATGTGCCAGACGGTCAAATCTTCCAATCGGTCCCTGAAGAATCTGCGGAAAGAATGATACAAAAAGTGCAAAGCGCAGTGGATTGCGCTCCGGCTCACACCGTTTCCAATACACATCCATAAGATATCCCGCCGACTGAAATGTGTAGAAAGAAAGTCCGATCGGCAGAATCAGGCTCCGGAATCTCAGTTTCAGATGAAATAGATAATCCAGATTTTCAATAAAGAAATTCGTATATTTTAAAATCGCCAGTAATCCAAAATCAAGAACAAGCGCCAGAATCAATACCTGTTTCTTGCGGTTCTTTTTCGTTTTCTTATCAAGCGAATCTCTTTCCTCCACTGCATGAAGCGCAAGTCCTGCTCCATATGTTACCATCGTCACATAGATGAGAAAGAGAGTCATTTTCCATCCGGAAGAAAGATAGTAGAGATAGCTGAATAACAACAGCCATCCCCACTGCCACTTCTTCGGAATCAAATAATATCCTGCTGCCGCAAAGAAAATGAACAGCAGGAATTTCATTGATATAAAAGACATTCCTTCCCCCTTTTATTCTTCCTGAAGTCTCTGCACCATTGCCCAAAGCGCCTCTGCGGAATTAAAATTCTCCGGAATAATCTCTGCCGGTGTCACTGAAATATCAAATGCATCTTCTAATTCCCCTACAATTGATAAAATCGCGAAAGAATCCAACAAACCATCATCAATCAATGTTGTACATTCGTTATAATCCACATCCGGCGCGATCTCTTCTAAAATTTCAATTAACTGTTCCATTTTCTTTTCTCCTGTCTTTTTCTTAATATTTTATACATAAACAATTTCATCATACATGAGTTTTTACCGCAATGCAACGGATTCAGAAATTCTTAAGGTTATGCTTCCGTCATTCAGCATATCTGATGCGATTTCCGGGCGCAATACCTTCACTCCTTCTGCCTTCTCATAGGTAAGTATCTGCGGAAGATTCCTGCTTAAAAACAGATAGATTCCTTCTGTCACAGAATAAGCTCCTACTCGTTCGAATACAAGAAGATCTCCCACCCTTCCACTGATAAGCGGAAGCTGCTTCACAATCACATCATTGACGGTACAGAGAGATCCGCAGATATTCCATTCTTCTGCTGCATCACTCTCTTTAATCTCATTTTTTGCCGGAATATGCTGATAATGCGGAAGCTTCATTGCCATCATCTGTCCAAAATAAGATAAATGATGAATTCCTCCATCCACAATTGCATAACGCTGTTCTTTATTTATCTTCTGATCCACAATCCGCGTCAGATAATAACCGCAATACGCTGCAATATAGCGCCCCATTTCCAGTGTAATATGTCCCCGGAAATGCAGTCCTTCCAAAAGTGATGCAAATGCTTTCAGCAGTTCCTGATCATCCACTTCCGGATCTCCGGCGAAATACGGCACATAAAATCCCGGTCCGTATTCCAATTCTTTCGCCTGATAACCATACGCTTCTTCTAACCTCTGTATAAACTCGTCCAGATGAACAAGCTCTTTTTCTATTTTTGACAATTTCTTCTTCTGCGTACCGGAATAATACTGCAGACCGCAAAACTCTATATGAGGATATTGGTTTCTGCTGTCAATTATTTTACAAATTTCTTCCTCATCTACCCCAAACTGGTTGCCGCTTGTTACCCGGATCAACGCCGGAAGAATAATTCCTTTCTCCTTTGCCAGACGCTCCAACAATTCCAGATGTGCCCTTGATTCTATCGTATATGTTGCTTTATTCCCGCAAATCTCTATTGTATGACGTACATCTTCCTCTGCTTTATAAACTCCTGACAATACAATCTTCTCCGGTGAAACTCCGGACCGCTCACAGATATGAAATTCCCCCGGCGAACATACTTCATATTTGCTGATTCCAAGATCTCTGCACTGCACTAGAAATGGATTCGCCTTCATGGCAAAACATATTTGCGCCCGCCCGAGAATTCCTTCCATCATCCGGATTCTTTCACGCAGCATGTCCAGATCAAACACATAGGCAGGTGTCTCATAGCGCTCGCTGATCCGTTTCAGTACTTCTCTATCCATACTATTCCTCCAAACTGTTCTCATACTTCTCTCTTAACTGCTTCCGGTCAATCTTTCCATTTTTCGTAACCGGAAGCGTCTCAAGCTGCACAAATACATTCGGTATCATAAAGCCCGGAAGAGTCTTTCCCAGTGTGCGAATAATCTGCTTCTTATCAATCTCTCCTTCATAGAATGCAATGATCTTATGCTCCTCTTCATCATAGATGCAGCAATTTCTCACAATCTCATCAATCTTCTCCAGACCAAGCTCAATCTCTCCAAGTTCAATCCGATGTCCCATATGTTTAATCTGAAAATCCTTTCGAGAAGCAAAGTATAGATTCCCGTCCGCACCGTAATAAGCCAGATCTCCCGTCCGGTAAATCCGTTCCAGATAACATCTGTTCAGCGGATTCTGGACAAATGCCTTCGCCGTCTGCTCTGAATTATTATAATATCCAAGTGCCAACGCTGTTCCAGCTACACAAAGCTCTCCCTTTACCCCTTCGTCAGTTACAAGATGATCCTCTTCATCAAGGAGAAATACTTTCTCATTCGGAAATGCCCGTCCAATCGGAAGCACCTCTCCCGGGGCAAATTCCCGGTCAACTACATAGTAGGTGCAGTTGCATGTAATCTCTGTCGGACCATAGACATTGACATACATTGCATCCGGCAGCGCCTCTCTCCAGAGATTCAGATGCTTCACCGGCATAACTTCACCGCTGAAAATCACTTTCTTTACCTTCGTTGGTATCTTATATTCAAATCCTTTCAGCGTTGTAATGATGCAGAGGGCGGATACTGCCCAGATTAATGTAGTAACTTCCCGCTCTACAAGAAAATCAAGCAGCTTCACCGGGAAAGAAAAATACTGTTTCGGAATAATCTGCATCGTAGCGCCCGTTTTCAAAGTCGAATAAATATCCTTCACAGATACATCAAAGTCAAAAGGCGCCTGATTGCCAATCACATCTTCTGACGTAATCTGAAATAATTGTGTAAATTCCTCTATAAAATCAATTACTGAGCGGTGACATACTACAACACCTTTCGGAATACCGGTAGAACCGGATGTAAAATTAGCATACAGCGGATCGGTATCCATACTGCCTGATCGTATGCTGCGAAGTATCTCCTCCTGCGGCTCAATTTCCAATGCATCCTCCAGATCAACAACATCCCCGGTAAATGCAAGCTTCTCTAACTGTTTGTGATAAGAAGCTGATGTTAGTATCAGATCCGCTTCCAGAGTAACCAAAATCTGCCTAAGCCTCTCTGCTGGAAGCTTCGGATCCAGCAGAACATAAAAGCAGCCCGCATGCACCACTCCCATAAACGCTGTCACTGCGGCAACTCCCTTTTCCATAAATACAGGAATCGGACTTCTTCTCTTCGTTCGCTGTGCCAGACAAGTTCCAGCCACTCTTGCTCTCTCCAGCAGTTCCCGATATGTACATTTATCTTTATCATCTGCAAATGCTACTTTATCCGGATAACATTCTGCAGAATGTTCCAGATAATCCAATATATTTCGAATCATTATATACCTCCTGCGTTTTGTCTCATTATACCTTAACCGGATAAATATCTCAACGTGAATCCCATGACAAAACTCTTACATTTTAAAGACATTTTTTTCAATATATTTTCTTTCGGTACATATATTCATTTCTTCTATAAATATATGTATTTTTTCTATCGCTCTTTCCACCCATATCAAGTATAATAGACTTATCATAAAAAAGTGAGGTATCATATCATGAGAAAATTAGAAGCACCTACTTTTGAACTTAAATTATTAAGTTCCCTTGCGAAAGTATTTGCAGATGAAGAACCAAAATACCAGACAGAATGTCTTGTAATGACTTCTTTAAAGAACGAGACGATTTCTTTCCAGGCAGCTATTAAAAATGTCGGATTTATGAAACAAAATCTAACATTAAAGGTCATTTCCCCGATTGAAAACATGATTCATGCAAGAAGTGTTGAATACGTTCCGGTCGGACGCTCTGACTGCGGAATCCTTGATGACAATTATCTGAAGACAGGTTCCGGAATGTATCCGGATCTTCTCCGTGAATTAAAAGATAATACAGTTGTTGCATATCCGAACAAATGGCGCAGCGTCTGGTTCGATGTGATTGTTTCTGAAGATGCCGCTGCCGGAATATATCCAATCGAACTTCAGTTTATCAATAGCGAAAATGAAGTCGTATGCAGCGCTTCTACAAAAGTAACAATCATTGACGCCGTTCTTCCGGAACAGGATTTGATCCATACAGAATGGTTCCACGCTGACTGTCTTGCTGACTACTATCATGTAGATGCATTTTCTGAAGAACACTGGCAGATCATTGAGAACTTCCTTGCGGAATACGTTTCCCGCGGATGCAACATGCTCCTGACACCAATGTTCACACCGCCTCTTGATATCGCAGTTGGAGGAGAACGTACAACAGTTCAGCTTGTTCAGATTACAGTAGAGAACGGCGAATATCATTTCAACTTTGATCGTCTGAAACGCTGGGTTGACCTCGGTCAGAAATACGGCATCAAATATTTTGAAATGTCTCATCTGTTTTCACAGTGGGGTGCAAACTACGCACCAAGAATCGTTGCCACAGTAGACGGCAAAGAAGAAAATATCTTCGGATGGCATACACCTGCAGTCGGCGAATACACGAATTTCCTTCATGTATATCTCCCGGCATTAAAAGAAAAATTAGTAGAATGGGGCATTGCAGATATTACATACTTCCATATTTCCGATGAACCTGGCGCACACTTTGAGACATTCAAAGCTGCCAAAGACTCTCTCGGAGATCTGCTTGAAGGCTATCATACATTTGATGCATTATCCACTTATGATTTCTATGAAAATGGACTTGTTGACCGTCCGATTCCTGGAAATAACGAAATCGAACCATTCATTGAACACAACGTACCTCACCTGTGGACATACTACTGCGTTGGACAGTTCTATGAAGTAAGTAACCGCTTCATGTCCATGCCATCAGCAAGAAACCGTATCTACGGCGCACAGTTATTCAAATTTGATATCGAAGGAATCCTTCACTGGGGCTATAACTTCTACAACACACAGTTCTCCAAAGAACATATCAATCCGTATGAAATTACAGATGCAGGCTATGCATTCCCATCAGGAGACTCCTTCCTCGTATATCCGGGCGCTGACAGACATCCGGAAGAATCCATCCGTATGATGGTTCACGATGAAGCGTTAAATGACGTAAGAGCATTCAAGCTTCTTGCATCTCTGACAAGCAAAGAACATGTTGTAGAATTAATGGAAGAAGATCTTGCCGATCCTCTGACATTTAAAGTATATCCAAAATCAGACATGTATCTCATCTCACTGAGAAATAAAGTCAATCGTGAGATTGCAAAATACAGCAAATAAATTCTTTTCAGAACTATAAAACCAGGGCAGTTTTCAGGCACATATCAAATGTGCAGCCTGAAAACTGCCCTGACTGGTTATTACTATTCATCTTCTTTTTTCTCTTCCGGCGGAAGTACAAATCCTACTACATATGCAATACCAAGTACTGCTGCATAAAGGATAACACTCTCAACCGGAATATAATTAAATATATCATCTAAAAAAATTCCATCATTGCCATGAATAAATCGATAACAATAATGTGCCATAAAAATATTCATTGCAAGAATAAGCAAATCTAAACTGGCAATAATAGCCGCTGCAATCTGATATTTTCCTTTATCATTTTTATTCATTCTCTATCTCCACTGTCCAGATTAGTCCGTTATCATTCCTTCTGAAATCAAATACCGTCTCTTCTGCTGTGCCATCCACAAGAACGGTTGCCTTAACTCTTTCTGATTTTTCTGTCTTCTCCACAACCTCTAATTCTCGCAGTTCAATGTTCTGATTCCTGCTCAAATAGTAATATAAAACGCCGTTGTTTCGAGATGATTCAAGACCTTTCTCATCATAATATTCTCCAATATAACCTTTCCACTTTTCAAATGCTTCTTCTGCTGCCTGATTCGCTGCTTCCTTCTGCTCTTCTGTCACTTCTTCCTCTGTAAGACCAATCGGATACGTCATCGTTTCCTCATTATATAATTCCTCATTTGGGCAAACTGTCATAAGTTCAAGCGTTTTCTTGGCTCCCTCGCTGATTTCAAAATCTTCTGTCTCGGAATTCTCAGGCTCTTTCTTTGTGTCATCTGCCTCTTGTGTAGCTGAACCATTGCCGCCCTTCGGCGCTTCATTTTGCTTCTTTGAACCGCATCCGCTAAATACAAAAGCAGTCATTATAATACATACTAAAAATAAATATTGAATTTTCTTTTTTTTTTCATATCAAGCACCTCTTTTCAGATAATTAGTGGTTATGTTCAGTATAGATAAGTTTATAAATTTATTCAATAGAATCTTTCTTACATTTACTTAACAATTGTTACATTCAAAAAAAAGCATTTCGCATTGATCATCTACTGCAATTTCTTTTGAAAAGGATGAATACGTTTTCACATTTGAGAAACCAATGTCCTTCAAATATTGTTCCATTTCTCCAAACTTATAAAGATGTATCTGGAAGTCCATTTCTTCCCTCGCTAATAATATTTATAAATATAAAAAGGATGGGCACCATCTCTCTGATACCCATCCACTCTTAACTTATTTATAATATTTCTCACATGTATCTCTAAACTGTTCAAATAAATCATAGTATGTATTACAATATCTATCGGAGTCATTTATTTAATTCCGCTTAGAGCCAGTCCTTTAATAAATTGTTTCTGGAAAATCAGGAAAATAATGATCATCGGCACCATAATCATTGTTCCTACTGCCATGATTGCTGCAAGATCTTCTCCTCGCTGACTTGAAAAATATACAAGTCCCAGCGGCAGTGTCATTTTCTCTTTATCATTCAGCATAATCAATGGATTCAAATAATCATTCCAGTGCGCCATCGCTGTAAAGATTCCGATCGAACCAATTGCCGGCCGGATCATCGGTAAAATCACATGCCAGTATATTTTCATCGGCCCTGCCCCGTCAATTTTCGCAGCTTCACAAATACTGTTTGGAATGTCTTCAATAAACTGCTTCGCCAGATAAATAGAAAACGCACTGACCATCGAAGGAATAATAAGCGCCCATTGACTGTTCAGAAGTCCTAATTTCATATTCATCAGATAACGTGGAATCATTGTTACCTGTGAAGGTACCATCATTGTTGCCAGTAACAGCATAAATAACGGTTTTTTCAGCTTAAACTCATATTTTGCAAATACATAGCCAAGTAATGTACTTGTAATGATTACGATCATTGTTACAACGGCTGTAATCATAACACTGTTGAAAAACCATGTTCCGATCGGAGCTTTCTCAAGCGCTGTCTCGTATCCTTCTATCGTCCATTCTGTAGGAAAGAACTGCGTTTTGTTCATATGGATTTCTGCATTTGATTTAAAGGAAGTACAAAACATCCATACAATTGGATACATCATCACAGCAGAAAACGCGATCAGAAATAAAATAATTATCATATGATACGCTTTAAATTTCTTATATTCCATTATTCATAACTCCAATCTGCCCGCATCATCCTGTTCTGGATCATAGCAACCACAAAGATCATCAAAAATAATGCCGTTGCAACTGCCGATGCATAGCCCATATCAAATTGCGTGAAACTGATTCGATAGATGTAATTTGTCAGTACCATTGCACTGTCCTTCTGCCCACCATCCGGAACAAATACTTTGAACTGGGCAAACATTTGAAAATAGTTTGCCATCGTCATAATTGCCACGAAAGCAAATGTTCTTCCGATTAGTGGAAGCCGGATAGAAATAAAACGTCTTATAGGACCTGCTCCGTCAATTGCCGCTGCCTCATCAAATTCCTTTGGAACGCTCTCAAGCCCTGCCGTAAAAAGTACCACATTATATCCAATATCTGCCCATAGTGTAAATACAATCACGATCAGAAACATTTGCCATGTTGTCAAACCCCAGTTCTTTGGTGTTCCCCCCAGGTATTTAATAATTTCATTCAAAAGTCCGCCTCTTGTACCAACGATGCCATATTTCCAGATAAGCGCAGTTCCTACCATCGGAGCAATACATGGAATAAATAAAATTGTCCGGAAAAATGTCTTAATTCCTTTTGACGGCAATACTGAAATAATCTGTGCAAGAAACAATGTAATCACAATATTTCCAAGAACTGCAACAATACAAAACACAAGTGTATTTATGACTGCCTTATAAAAGACTTCATCCTGAAACATACGCTTATAGTTTTCCAAACCAAGAAACGGCTGGGTGCTGTTTACAGGGTTATATTCAAAAAATGATATCCCAAGTCCATAAAATAACGGAAAGACTGAAAATATAAACAGCAACAAAAATCCGGGAACGAGAATCGCTGCCACAAACTTATTATTTTTCATCTCTTCCTCCTTTCTATCAACCGCAGTTAATCAACCTTCTAAAAAAGGCAGGGAAGTTTATCCCCTGCCCTTTCATTTTTCAATTATTCCATAGAATATCCAATCTGACATTCTTCCGAAATAGATTTTGATACATCTGTCAGAGCTTTCTCAATATCTCTGTTTTCAGACTGACATAAGTCAATGAACATTTCATTAAATCTTGTTCTCATATCTGATGTATTGTAAGGTCCCATCCACTGTCCGTCCGGTAAGATTTCCAGTAAAAATTCAACCTGTGGAAGTTCTTCTTTATATTTTTCATTTTCTAATAAAGATTTTCTTGGCGGAAGCTGTGCGCATGCAATATTATGCTCTACAAGATTCTCCGGCTCACTGAAGAATTTTACAAATTCCCATGCACCCTCTTTGTGTTCTCCTACTTCCGGTACGATGATTCCCCAACCTGTTTCAGATGCAAATCCCATCTTATCTCCGTACATTGGAACCTGTGCATATTCAAAATCTTCACCGTATGTCAGGTCATAGCTCTCTAATCCATCAGAAATCGCCCAGGAACCAACAGATGCCATATAACCGATTCCCTGGTACACATCGTTATAGCAGTAGTCTCCGTTTGTTAAATGTTCCAGATCACATTCTCCGTTATCGACCATGCTCAAGATCTCTTCCATTGCTTTAATACCTTCCGGTGTTGCAAAGTTTACAGAATTATCTTCGTTCAGATACTGTCCCCCCTGCTGAAGGATCATTGCCAGATAGTTACAGAATAAAGAGTCTCCATCAAGCATTTCAAAACCTTTTACTTCTACAAGATCGCCGTTAGAAACTGATACCTCCTGTGAAACTTTTCTTAATTCTTCCCATGTTGTCGGATAAGAAATTCCTTTTTCTTCAAACATTTTTTTATTTACGATCATTCCGCCGTACTCAAGGTTATATTCCATCGGAACGCCATAGTATTTTCCATCTTTCTTATAAATACCAAGAGTTGGATCCATGTAATCAGATTCTAATTCAGAAACAAGATCTTCCGGAACTTCAGAAAGAGCATCTGTCTTAATAAAGTCAGGCGCCATTCCGCCCCATACAGCCAGGATGTCAGCTCCGTCTTTTGCAGATGTCAGTGAAGTCTGAATCTTTTCGCTGTAAGCGCTGAATGGATAGTCTGTTACTTTTACCTCATACTTATCCTGGGATTTATTGAATTTTTCTGCCATTTTCTTATAGGAAACAGTCCAGGCGTCATTCTGATGACACCAGAAATTCAGAACAATCTTCTTTCCGGAAGCATTATCCTTTTTTGCATTACTGTCAGTATTTTTATCGCTATTGCCGCATCCGGCTGCCATACCGGCTGTCATTGCCATTACGAGCATAACTGATAAAATTCTCTTTTTCATAATTACATCTCTCCTTTTCGTATACTTTCCTTCGTTAGATATTTTATCAATCATATATAGATGCGTCTAATTGAATTATTTTATAAATGCATTTATCTATTTGTTTTTTCTATAAATAAAGTTTTATCGCTCTTTATATTGAAATACTCCAACTCCCATTCCGATATCTTCCGGGTGTTCCATGAGCCATCCTTTAAATGATTTCTGCAAACTCGTTGTCTCTGGATAAGATTGTCTATCTTCTGATATATCGCCAAAGATCCGTTCCTCTGCCTGACGGAAAGGATATACAATATCATACACTTCAAAACGATTTTGAAAATCAATGATATTACTTTCTTCTCCAAGGAAATATTTCAGTACCGGAGATAGCAGCCAGGATTCACAGACATATACATTTTCTCCTGTAAATCCTCGATCTTTAAAAAATACTTCTGCTTTTTCAAATGCTTCCTGGCATGCATCTTTTGATAACTTACCATCTTCGGGGATATGTACATTCAATACCTTCATCCCTTGTGGATAAATATTGTTATCTGTTTTGATTTCTTTTTCCAGTCCAATCGGTTCAAACTGAAGTCTTCCAAGCCGGAATAATTTCCCGCGAAGTGAGAGACTGATCCAACCGGCTTCCCGAAGTCCCGGACAGCCATTTTTCTTTTCATAAGCATTCGCCCAGATTGCAATGTCTCTCATATTTAACATATACACTTCTTCAGAAATGCCTTCCTCACAAAACCATTTCCATGCCTCTGACGCAAAATGAACATACAGATACAGTACCGTCTGTTCAAAATTCTCTGTTTCTTTTCCTTTTTCGAAAAATGCCTTCAAGTCTGTATCAAATAATTCTTTCCATTCCTGATATACTTTCTCCGGCATTTGAAAATTATTTACAAATTGTACTGCACATTCACTTAATCCAATCTTCTCCATTAATCTATCAATTTCCATGATAAGCCCTCTCTTCCCTAATTTATCTCATCATATAATTTTTCTATGGAATCTGTCAATTCCAAAACAATACAAAAAAAGAACCTCGAAACTGAGATTCTTTTCGTAAAGCCGATGATCGGACTCGAACCGATAACCTGCTGATTACAAATCAGCTGCTCTGCCAATTGAGCCACATCGGCATATCATAATAACTAATTATCATATTTAGATATTAAAAAAGAGAGTCTTAGTTGGCCCTCTTTTTTAATGAAGCATCGGGGATTCGAACCCCGGACAACTTGATTAAAAGTCAAGTGCTCTACCGACTGAGCTAATGCTCCATATGCCCAGAGCCGGAATCGAACCAGCGACACAAGGATTTTCAGTCCTTTGCTCTACCGACTGAGCTATCTGGGCGTAACTTATTAAAATAATAAGTTGAGTTGCGGGAGCAGGATTTGAACCTACGACCTTCGGGTTATGAGCCCGACGAGCTACCAGACTGCTCCATCCCGCGATAATTTTTAATGGATGGTGGTGGATTCGAACCACCGAAAGCGTTGCTAACAGATTTACAGTCTGCCCCCTTTGGCCACTCGGGAAACCATCCATAAAGCCGATGATCGGACTCGAACCGATAACCTGCTGATTACAAATCAGCTGCTCTGCCAATTGAGCCACATCGGCATGACTATGTTATAATAACACATCACACACAATTTTGCAAGTGTTTTTTTACACTTTCGTGTAAATGACTCCTACGGGAATCGAACCCGTGTTACCGCCGTGAAAGGGCGATGTCTTAACCGCTTGACCAAGGAGCCTCATCT
>JAGZJD010000009.1 GCA_018365895.1 Lachnospiraceae bacterium
GTAAAGGATAGGAAAGTGAACGAAGGATGAGATTTCTTGTATGTGGTTTTGAAGGTATAGAGAGAAGACACCGTATATCATTGATATATGGTGTTTTTTACATGTATAGAAATTTTTATTTATCATTTTGAGATTAATTGAGTAATTTGCGTATATCTGTGCAAAATTATAATTAGATTTTAGATATATTTTATGCTATTTCTAAAATTTCCAGAAAGAATTTAGTGAAAATGTTGAACTTTAGTATCTAACTTGTTACACTATCAGCATATTTTTATGAAGCGAGTTTGCTTTGTGTCGGTAAGTTGAAAGGAGAATTGTTATGGGATTTTTAACAGGAAAGACAGCAATTATTACAGGGGGCGGCCGATCTGTTTTAAGTGATGGACGCTGTGGTTCAATTGGATATGGGATTGCAACGGCATATGCAAAAGAAGGTGCAAACCTTGTGATTACTGGCAGAAATGTAAAGAAATTAGAAGAAGCAAAAGAAGAATTAGAGAAATTATATGGCGTGAAAGTTTTACCGGTGCAGGCTGATGTCAGTGTCGGAGCTGATAATGAAGCAGTTGTACAGAATGTAGTGAAAGAGGCAGTAGAAGCTTTTGGAAGAATCGATGTATTAATTAATAATGCGCAGGCATCTGCTTCCGGTGTTACATTAGAAGATCATACGACAGAACAGTTTGATCTCGCAGTATATTCAGGTCTGTATGCTACATTCTATTATATGAAAGCTTGCTATCCATATTTGAAAGAAACAAAAGGAACTGTGATTAACTTTGCTTCCGGAGCTGGATTATTTGGAAATTATGGACAGTGTGCATATGCAGCAGCAAAGGAAGGTGTTCGTGGATTAACAAGAGTTGCGGCAACAGAGTGGGGGAAAGATGGAATTAATGTAAATATCATCTGCCCGCTTGCATGGACTGCACAGCTTGAGAATTTTGAAAAAACATATCCGGATGCATTTAAAGCAAATGTAAAAATGCCGCCGGCAGGACATTACGGCGATACAGAAAAAGAAATTGGACGTGTTTGTGTACAGCTTGCTTCTCCGGATTTCAAGTACATGAGTGGAGAAACAATTACGCTGGAAGGCGGTATGGGACTAAGACCATAAGAATATCAGAATATCTGGATTGTTATATGCGATAAAATAATGAAAGACAGTATAGAAGAGTGAGAATAACAGACTTCTATGCTGTCTTTTTTATTTTGAAGAACCGGCTAGGAATTTGTACAAAGTTCTTCTAACGAATGAAAAGAGTAACCCATTTCCTCCCACTTTGTCAAAAGCTCATCAAGAATCTGACCGTTGGTAGAAGAAGTGTTATGAAGTAAGACAACAGCACCCGGATGAATGCGGGGAAGCAGTTTGGAAAAAGCTTCTTCTTTTGTTGGCTGCTGATCTTGGTACCAGTCTACATAGGCAAGGCTCCAAAAAAAGGTTTTGTATCCAAGAGCTTTTGCCATTTCGAGATTTTGAGTACTGTAGATTCCTTGTGGAGGTCGGTAATATTTTGTCATAGGTTCTCCAGCAATTTGTTTATAGAGCGTTTCTACTTTCTCCAATTCCTCTTGAAAATTTTCCTTTGTAGAAATTTTAGACATATCTGGATGGGTATATGTATGGTTTCCTACGATGTGCCCTTCCTGAACGATTTGCCGGATGAGATCAGGCTGTTCTTTGACAAAGTTTCCTACGCAGAAAAAAGCAGCGGGAGCGTTGTGTTTTTTGAGCGCTTCGAGGATAGGCTTCGTATTCCCGTTTTCGTAGCCGCAGTCGAATGTCAGGTACAGCTTTTTTTCGGTGGTGGCTTCTGCAAAATATGCGTCATAGGCTTTCAGCTCTTCGATAGTTGCATTTGCGGTAGGAAGCTGACCTTCCTCAGGAAAACCAAGCCCCCAGTTGCCGGATGCAGCAGTTTCAATAGTTGTCGGGGAAAAACAGTCTATACAGTAGGCAGTAAATTCTCCGGCAAGAAAAGAAGCAGTAAGCAGTAAGAAATATTTTGCACACTGTTTTGCATAAGATTTGATGTTCATAATCACTCCGAAAGATGTGTTATTTTAAATATATGAAACAACAGAGAAAGTATGCGTGATGAGAAAAAAGAAGAGGGAAAAAATTTTTAGAAAGTTACAGAATCTGGCTGATTTTGCAAGGAAAATATACTATAATAAAACAGGGAAAAATAGACATAAGGGGTATCAAGATGATTGCATTCGAAGCGTTAAATAAAGATATGATTGTATTTTCTTATCAGACGGGACCGATTATGGGGATGGACGGTGATGAAGGCGGATTTTCTGTCTGTCTGTATGGAAATGGAAATCTAAAATACTGTACCTATAAATTTTGTGAACAGATTAACTCTATGGAAATTTTTAAAATGACCAAAGAGGAAACAAAGATGATCTATGATACGATTGCAGAGGCAGAAGAAGAACTAAAGAAAATTCCGGAGCGTTTGGATAACGGATCTACCAGCGGGAGTTCAAATGAGTTTGAATTTCTCGGTCATAAAAAAATTCGTGCCTGGAATATTAAGAAGAGTTATCCTCGTGCTGTCTGGTTTACTAACCGCAAATATTATGAGGCTTATAAAGAAAATATGATATACGAGAATCAGGTCATTGGCATTTTTGAGATGATTTGTCGCTGTTTCAAGAAGCAGGGAATAGAACTTTCGTTGAAGCGTTGTGCTATGCGGGAAGACTGCAGAGTAAGAGTGACCTGGAAAGAGCCATAGAAAGTGACACGAAAAGAAACATTGTATAAAGCAGTGTTTTATCCATTTTGCACTGCGATTAATCCAAGTACAAGGAATGGAATGCCGGTTATGACGGCAAAAGGTTCTTCAGGAAAGTCAGAGTGGGGAATCAGTGATAAGAAGGTTTCACTAAAGACGATGACATTAAATAATGAGAAACAGAAAGTAAATGATGAACTCGGCAATCCGGTGGAGATTGGTGCAGTTGTAATCTGGAAAGTAATTGATCCGACGAAAGCGATGATCAATGTGGAGAATTATAAGAATTATCTGTCTATTCAGTGCGATGCAATTATTCGGAATACAGCACGCTGCTATCCGTATGATACAAGTGCAGGCGGAGATGAGAAGTCACTGCGCGGAAGCAGCCAGGAGATTGCAGACATCATGTGTAAAGAGCTTCAGAAAAAAGTAGAAGAGGCAGGGATCCAGATTCAGGAAGTTAGAATCACACATCTTGCATATGCACCGGAGATTGCTTCCGCAATGCTCCAGAGACAGCAGGCAGCAGCAATCATCGATGCGAGACAGAAGATTGTGGAAGGCGCAGTCGGTATGGTAGAGATGGCGTTGGAACGTCTGAGTGAAAAGGAAGTAGTAGAGTTGGACGAAGAGAGAAAAGCCGCAATGGTAAGCAACCTTCTTGTTGTTTTGTGCGGAAATAAAGATGCACAGCCGATTGTAAACAGTGGTTCGCTGTACTAGAAATATTATGAAAGAAGGTGGAACGGACAATGGAAACAGAAGAAAAGAAAGCTAAGGAAAAAGCTAAGAAACAAGTTCCACTTCGATTGAATGCAGCGCTTTGGAATGAACTTGCCCAGTGGGCAGAAGATGATTTTCGTTCGATTAACGGGCAGATTGAATATCTTCTGACAGAATGTGTGAAATATAGAAAGAAGCACGGAAAGAAAGAAGAAGGGGTTACATAAAGATTTACAGGAAATGGATCAGAAGGAAATAAAGCTTTCTGATCCATTTTTATGTAAGAGCCGCGTAAGGAAAATCGGACAGCTTATGTGAGAATAAAATAGTTAGGTATTTAATAAAAAAACTGTAAAAAATTATTAGAAAATAGTAAAAAAGCGTTTTGTTTTCTTGACAACTATAGATGATAAGCATAATCTATCATTAGATATCTAACTAATATAGGATTATAGATATAAGAAAAAGAAAGTAAATGAAGGGAGGAAATAAATGTGAAATGTCGAAAAGAAAATATCCCGGTGCAGATGCTTGTCTATCAGATTCTCCATCTGACAACTTATCGGGCAGAGCGTTTGCTGGAGAAATATGATTTAAAACGAGGTCAGGCAGGGATTTTGTTTGTATTAGAAGAACATAGTAATATTTCCCAGCGGGAGCTGGCGGATTTGTTAAGCGTAAAACCACCGACCATTACTTCCGGATTGAAGAAAATGGAGAAGCTTGGATACATTGTGCGAACACCGGATCAGGAAGATCAGAGAGTGCTCCGACTGCAAAATACTGAGAAAGGTACTGCATGTGTGGAGAAAATCCGTGAGACGATGAAAGAAATGGAGCAGATCATGTATCGGGGATTAAGCAGAGAAGAAGTGTTGTTGCTTCGAAGACTTTTGATGCAGATCCGGGACAATTTTTTTGAAAATGAGAAAGATTTGGAGGCAGTAAAAAATGAAACATTTACTTAAATACTTAAAGGCATATACTGTTTCAGCGATTGCAATTATTATTGTTCTTGCGGCGCAGGCATATTGTGATCTCTCGCTTCCGGGATATACTTCCGACATTGTGAATGTGGGAATCCAGCAAGGGGGAATTGATACAACGATCCCGAAGCAGATCAGTAAAACAGATATGGAAAAAGTAAGCCTGTTTTTAACGGAAGAAGAAAAGAATACGGTAATGAAGTCTTATGAGGAAGACAATACAACGTATGAGACAGATGCCTATATTTTAAAGGATGCCGTGTTAGATGATGAGAAAGTGATGGAAAAATTGTCTGAGCAGATGAATGATGCAATGCTTTTGACAGAATCTATGTCACTGAAAGAAGAGACGAAAGGAATGTTGGATCAGCTTTTAACCATGCCGGAAGAGCAGCGGCAGGCAGCTGTTGAACAAGTCCGGGTTCAGGCAGAAGAAAAGATGAAAGATATGCCGAAAACAATGACAGAACAGGCAGCGACCATTTATGTGAAGACAGTCTACGAAAATCTTGGTGTAGATACAGAAAAACTGCAGAACAGTTATATTTTGCGGATGGGTGGAAAAATGCTTGCTCTGGCATTTTTAGGAATGACAGCCAGTATCGTTGTTGGATTTTTGGCATCAAAAGTTGCGGCAGCAGTTGGACGGGATTTGAGAAATCAGGTTTTCCAGAAGGTAGTCAGCTTTTCAAGCGGAGAGTTTGATAAGTTCTCGACAGCATCCCTCATTACACGGAGTACAAATGATATTCAGCAGATACAGATGCTGACGGTCATGCTGTTTCGTATGGTGTTATATGCTCCGATTATTGGAATCGGCGGTGTATACAAAGTATTTCAGACAAATGTGGATATGTCATGGATTCTTGCGGTTGCAGTGATATTGATTTTAATTGTAGTGATATTGCTCTTTACAATTGTAATGCCGAAATTCAAAGTTCTTCAGTCACTTGTAGATCGTCTAAATCTTGTGACAAGAGAAATTTTGACCGGACTTCCGGTCATTCGTGCATTTAGTACAGAAAAATATGAAGAGAAACGTTTTGATCAATCTAACCGTGATCTTATGAAGACACAATTGTTTGTAAATCGCGCTATGACCTTTATGATGCCGGTTATGATGCTGATCATGAATGGAATTTCTGTTCTGATCGTCTGGACAGGCGCTCATGGAATTGACAGCGGTGCAATGCAGGTTGGAGACATGATGGCGTTTATTCAGTATACGATGCAGATTATTATGGCATTTTTAATGATATGTATGATTTCTGTGATGCTTCCGCGGGCAGCGGTTTCGGCAACGAGGGTAAATGAGATTCTGACAAGCGAAACACTTGTGCAAGATCCGAAACAGTCGGAGAAATTTGGAGAAAATGCAAAGGGAACAGTTGTATTTGATCATGTATCATTCCGATATCCGGGAGCCGGAGAAGACGTGCTTCACGATATTACATTTACGGCAAAACCAGGTGAAACGACAGCATTTATCGGAAGTACGGGAAGCGGTAAATCTACACTGATCAATCTGATTCCGCGATTTTATGATGTGACCGAAGGGCGGATTACGATTGACGGAAAAGATATTAAAAATGTCACGCAGCATGATCTGCGCGAGCGAATCGGTTATGTACCGCAGAAGGGAGTGCTGTTTTCGGGAACAATTAAGTCGAATATTTTGTATGGAAGACCAAAAGGCAGCACAGAAGAAATGCAGACAGCGGCTGAGATTGCACAGGCAGCAGAATTTATTGATCAAAAGAAAGAAGGATATGACAGCCATATCGCTCAGGGCGGGGCAAATGTATCCGGAGGACAGAAGCAGAGACTTTCTATTGCGCGAGCGATTGCGAAACAGCCGGATATCTTTATTTTTGATGACAGTTTTTCAGCGCTTGACTATAAAACAGATGTGACGCTGCGAAAAGAGTTAAAGAAGCATACGAAAGACAGTACCGTATTGATTGTGGCACAGCGGATCAGCACGATTCTTCATGCAGAACAGATTGTTGTGCTGGATGAAGGAAATGTGGCAGGAATCGGAACACATAAAGAACTGCTGAAGCATTGTGAAGTGTATCGCCAGATTGCGGCATCTCAGCTCTCCGAAAAAGAGCTGGAACGTGATCTGAACAGTGGAAAGGAGGAAGCATAATGGGTAAGTCAGAACATAGAACTCCAAGAAGAGGCGGTATGGGATATGGCCATGGACATGGAGGAATGATGGCCGGAGAGAAAGCAAAAGACTTTAAAGGAACCATGAAAAATCTTATGGGATATATCAAAGAATTTCGGCTTGCAATTTTCTTTGTAATCGTTTTTGCTGTTGGAAGTACCATATTTAATATTGTCGGACCGAAAATCCTCGGAAAAGCAACGACGGAAATCTTCAACGGGCTTGTCAGCAAAGTTTCCGGAGGAAGTGGAATTGATTTTTCAAAGATCGGACAGATTTTACTTTTCTTGATGGGACTTTATCTTGTTAGTGCATTATTTTCTCTGATTCAGGGATATATTATGACAGGAGTGACACAGAAACTTTCCTATAAAATGAGAAAAGAAATTTCTGAGAAGATTCAGAGAATGCCGATGAATTATTTTGATACGACAACTCATGGGGAGGTACTTTCGCGAGTCACAAATGATGTTGATACACTGAGCCAAAGTTTGAATCAAAGTGCGACACAGCTGATTACATCTGTTACAATGCTGATCGGAGTACTCGTGATGATGCTCAGTATCAGTCCTCTGATGACGGTAGTTGCACTTCTGATTCTTCCGGTATCAATGATTTTAGTTTCGATGATTGTAAAACATTCTCAGAAATATTTCCGGGACCAACAGGAATATCTGGGGCATGTGAACGGACAGGTAGAAGAAGTTTATAGTGGACACACGATTGTAAAGGCATTCAACAAAGAAAAAGAAGTGACAGAAGAATTTGCGAGAAATAATGATATTCTCTATGAAAGTGCTTGGAAATCTCAGTTTTTCTCCGGAATGATGATGCCGATCATGCAGTTTGTTGGAAATCTTGGTTATGTGGCAGTATCGATCCTGGGAGGATATCTGGCAATTAAGAAGACAATTGAAGTCGGAGATATTCAGTCTTTTATTCAATATGTGAGAAACTTTACGCAACCAATCCAACAGGTAGCTCAGGTGGCTAATATGCTGCAGTCAACGGCAGCTGCTTCGGAGCGAGTGTTTGAATTTCTGAATGAGGCAGAAGAAGATCAGACGGTGGAACACCCGGTTTCTGTAGAAGGGCTGAAAGGAAATGTCACGTTTGATCATGTACATTTTGGATATCAGCCGAATAAGATTATCATTAATGATTTTTCTACTGAAGTAAAAGAAGGACAGAAAATTGCCATTGTTGGTCCGACCGGTGCAGGAAAGACAACGATGATTAAATTGCTGATGAGGTTTTATGATGTCAATAGTGGTGCAATTCTTGTGGATGGACATAATCTGAAAGATTTTAATCGAAGTGAATTGCGTCAGATGTTTGGAATGGTCCTCCAGGATACATGGCTTTTCCACGGCAGCATTAAGGAAAATATCCGCTATGGAAGATTGGATGCTACAGATGAAGAAGTCGAAGAGGCAGCAAAGGCGGCTTATGCACACAGATTTATTCAGACACTTCCGGGTGGATATGATATGGAGCTGAATGAGGAAGCTACGAATGTATCTCAGGGGCAGAAGCAGCTGTTGACGATTGCGAGAGCAATCTTAGCAGATCCGAAGATTTTGATTCTTGATGAGGCGACCAGCTCTGTTGATACGCGAACAGAAGAGAGGATTCAGAAAGCGATGGACAATCTGATGAAAGGAAGGACGAGTTTTGTGATCGCGCATCGCCTTTCTACGATCCGGGATGCAGATCTGATCCTTGTTATGAAAGACGGAGATATTGTAGAACAGGGAAATCACGAAGAATTACTGAAGCAGGGAGGCTTCTATGCGGAGCTTTATAACTCCCAGTTTGAGCAGGCAACGGCGTAAACATGCAAAAACAGCGCAGCATTTGTTATTGATATGCTGTGCTGTTTCTTTTTGTCATAAAATATTTTTTAAAATTAGTGCTTATGTGTCCACATATATTCTTCCGGAGAAATTTCTTCCTGCTCCCGAAAATAAGTCTCAAAGGACGGGATATCACTGAAACCGCAGGAATAACAGATTTCCCGTACACGGTATTTGCCGCTCTCTAACATAGCTTTTGCCAGTTCGAGACGGTAGCGGACAAGATACTGTCTTGGGGAAATACCTTCCAGTTCCATAAACAGACGGTAAAGGTAACTCCGGTCAATCTGAAGATAGTCGGCAACCTCATGGATGCGCACATCATAGCTGTAATTGTTTCGCATATATTCTTTAGCAAGCTCCACATATCCTTCTTTTGTTGGAAGCGGCTCTTCTTTGGCGCGCATAATTGCTGGAGAAAGAAGAGAAAGAAGGTTGCCGACCATAGAAAGCTGCTGACAGTCTCTGGAACGGAAAGCACTTAAAATCTGCCGGATATGGAAAAAATAAGATTCTAGCTCTTCTGCTACAGAAAAGCGAGGATTCTCAACGAAATAAGTATTTGGCAGAAGTTTTCGAACCTGTTGCCCGCCAAATGCAACCCAGGCATAATGCCATGGATCATATATGTCAGCTTCGTAATAAGTAAGTTCTTCCGGACAAGTGAGGAAAATATCTCCCTGCTCCAGATGATAAATATCTGCGCCCTTCTGGATAATACCTTTTCCGGATAAAACGACATGAAGAATATAGTGAGGATGTACGGACGGACCAGTGGAAATGCCCGATTCGCATTGTTCTTCTCCGCAGAAATAAATCATCAGACCATCATTTTTCATGGTTTTCCTCCATTAGTGATAAAGCTTCTTTTGTTCGTATTTTGCTTCGCTTGTTAGTTGAATGCCAAGTTTTTTAAACTGTTTGATATCGACTTCTGAGAGCATGACAGAAGTGTGTGCCTGGCATCCTTTCAGTTTTGGAAGCTGCTCCAGCGCAAGACTGGCAATAGGATTGGTTGCAGCGCTGATGGAAAGTGCAATCATTACTTCGTCCATATGAAGACGAGGATTGCGGCTTCCGAGATAGTTGACTTTCAGGCGCTGGATTGGCTCGATAGCTTCCGGGGAAATGACATGTAATTTGTGATCAATATGCCCGAGAGCCTTGAGCGCATTTAATAAAAGAGCAGCAGAAGCGCCGAGAAGATTGCTTGTCTTTCCAGTGATCATCGTGCCGTCCGGAAGTTCCAGTGCGGCAGCAGGTGCGCCGGTTTCTTCTGCGCGTTGAAGAGCTACCTTCACAACAGAGCGGTCTGTTGTGCTTGTATGTGCCTGTTTCATTAATAATTCAATTTTATATGCTTCCTGCTCCTGGCGTGTGCCAAGCAATAGACCATTCAGTGCATCGTAGTAACGGCGAATGATCTCCTGGCAAGAGGCTTCGCGGCATGCTTCATCGTCAATGATGCAGTTGCCGACCATATTTACTCCCATATCTGTAGGAGATTTGTATGGGCTGGAGCCATAAATCTGTTCAAAGATTGCTGTCAGAACAGGGAAAATCTCAACATCACGGTTATAGTTGACAGTTGTCACACCATATGCTTCCAAATGGAATGGGTCAATCATATTGACATCGTTCAAATCAGCAGTTGCTGCTTCATAAGCCAGGTTTACCGGATGTTTCAACGGAATATTCCAGATTGGGAATGTCTCGAACTTGGCATAACCGGCACGGATGCCTCTCTTATGTTCGTGGTAAAGCTGGGAGAGACAGGTCGCCATTTTGCCGCTTCCAGGTCCCGGAGCTGTAATGATTACAAGCGGACGGGTTGTTTCAATATAATCATTCTTACCATAGCCATTATCACTGACGATAAGCGGAATATTAGACGGATAACCTTCAATAATATAATGAAGATAAACACGGATACCCAACTTCTCAAGACGGGATTTAAAGAGATCTGCACTTGCCTGACCACTGTACTGTGTAATTACAACACTTCCAACATACAAGCCTTTGTCTTTGAATTCATCAATCAGGCGAAGCACATCCAAATCATATGTGATTCCAAGATCGCCGCGAACTTTATTCTTCTCAATGTCACCGGCACTGATTACAATGACGATTTCGGCCTGATCTGAAAGCTGCATCAGCATACGCAGCTTGCTGTCTGGGGCAAAACCCGGAAGAACACGGGATGCGTGGAAGTCATCAAAGAGTTTTCCACCGAATTCGAGATAAAGCTTGTTATCAAATTGATCAATCCGCTCTCTGATATGAGAGGATTGCATCTGCAGGTATTTTTCATTATCAAATCCAATACGCATAAAAACACTTTCCTTTTATAAATAAAATAATAGTTGATTAAAACATTAATAAAAACAGTATACTACAAGATAGAATGAGATTGCTAGTATTATCTTAAAAAAATACCACAAAAATTTCACATTCTTCATATTGATTTATAATAGGAGGATATTTATAATAAAAGAGATAGTATGTAGGAGGAAGTAAATGGAAAATTCAAATAACAACAAAGACGATAAGAATCATAAGAATGGGCGTCAGGGGATGATGATTATAATCCTGACGACATTGATTACCGCTTTCCTTGTTCTTGGGTTATATCAGATGCGCCAGAACAGTCAGTACACAGAGATTACATACAGTAAGTTTCTGAAGTTGGTAGAAGAGAAAAAGGTAGAGAAAGTTACGATTGACACGGATCGCCTGGAGATTACATTAAAAGAAGAAAAGGAAGAAAAGAACAATCTTCTGGGGTTAAAAACAACATATTATACAGGTGTTGTGAAGGACGAAACGCTGTCACAGCGTCTCTATGATGCAGGGGTTGAATTTGGACAGAAAGTACCGGATTCTACAAGTGCAATCCTGCTGAATATTTTCCTGAGTGTAATCCTTCCATTTGTTATGATCTTTGCCATGCTGAGTTTTGTTATGAAGCGTATGTCAAAGGGCGGAGGAATGATGGGCATTGGAAAAAGCAATGCAAAAATGTATGTCGAGAAGGAAACCGGAGTGACATTTAAAGATGTTGCCGGAGAAGATGAAGCGAAGGAGTCGCTTCAGGAAGTTGTAGATTTTCTTCATAATCCGGGGAAATATACCGGAATTGGAGCAAAACTTCCGAAGGGAGCTCTCCTTGTAGGACCGCCCGGAACAGGTAAGACGCTGTTGGCAAAAGCGGTTGCGGGAGAAGCAAAGGTTCCGTTTTTCTCATTATCCGGTTCTGCTTTTGTAGAAATGTATGTAGGTGTGGGAGCATCCCGTGTGCGGGATCTTTTTAAACAGGCACAGTCTATGGCGCCATGTATTATTTTTATTGATGAGATCGATGCGATCGGAAAGAGCCGTGACAGCGCAATGGGCGGCAATGATGAGCGGGAGCAGACGTTAAATCAGCTTCTGGCGGAAATGGATGGGTTTGATACGAGCAAAGGGTTATTGCTTCTTGGCGCAACGAACCGTCCGGAAATCTTAGATCCGGCGCTGCTTCGTCCGGGACGGTTTGACCGGAGAATTATTGTAGATAAACCGGATCTGAAAGGTCGTATTGATATTTTGAAAGTACATGCCAAAGATGTGAAGATGGATGAATCTGTTGATCTTGAGGCAATCGCACTGGCGACTTCAGGAGCGGTAGGATCCGATTTGGCAAATATGATCAATGAAGCTGCGATCACTGCTGTAAAGCATGGCAGAGGAGTTGTGTCACAGTCAGATTTGTTTGAGGCAGTAGAAGTGGTTCTTGTAGGAAAAGAAAAGAAAGACCGGATTATGAGCAGTGAGGAACGACAGATTGTTTCTTACCATGAAGTAGGACATGCGCTTGTAAGCGCGCTCCAGAAAGACGCAGAACCGGTTCAGAAAATTACGATTGTACCGCGTACAATGGGAGCCCTTGGATATGTGATGCAGACACCGGAAGAAGAGAAGTTTCTTAATACAAAGAAGGAACTGGAAGCAATGCTTGTAGGAATGCTTGCCGGAAGAGCTGCGGAGGAGATCGTATTTAATACAGTAACAACAGGAGCTTCCAATGATATTGAGCAGGCGACAAAGGTTGCAAGAGCTATGATTACTCAGTACGGTATGTCTGAGAAATTCGGTCTGATTGGTCTGGAATCTGTACAGAGCCGTTATTTGGACGGACGACCGGTACAGAACTGCGGACCGGAGACTGCAGCGGAAATCGATAAAGAAGTCATGAAGATGTTAAAAGACGCTTATGAAGAGGCAAAGAGAATCCTTCAGGAGAACCGAGATGCCCTTGATAAGATTGCAGCATTTCTGATTGAGAAAGAAACGATCACAGGAAAAGAGTTTATGGAGATCCTGCGGGAAGTGCAGGGGATTGATCCGGAACAGACAGCATCAAAGAAACAGGAACGGATTGTCATGAAAGAGAATGTGACAGCACAGCCGGAAGAAGATGCTGTTGTAGAGGCAGACAGCGAAGCGGAGAAAAGCGAAGTAGAGAAATAAGAAGATAGGATCAATAGCAGTCGGATGTTTTGGTTTTCAGAATTTCCGGCTGCTTTTTATTGCATTTGTACAAAAAACGTAATATTCTTAATCTGTATTGATAGTAGAACGTGAACAGGAACACAGGGGGAAGAAATGATGTCACATGAAATCTTAGTCGTGGAAGATGATGCGAATATTAATGACTTATTGAAGGAAGCGCTTGAACGAGAAGGCTATAGATGTACGCAGGCATTTTCAGGAACTGAGGCAAAACTTTTGTTGGAGAAGAATTACTATTCTGTGATTCTGTTGGATCTGATGCTTCCCGGCATTCCGGGAGAAGAAGTACTTAAGGAAATCCGCAGGAGGGGAAATGAGCCGGTAATCATTCTGACAGCGAAAGATACGATTGATGATAAGGTAGAATTTCTGAGAAATGGTGCGGATGATTATGTGACAAAGCCTTTTGATATTAAAGAAATTGTCGCAAGAGTGGAGGTGCAGCTCAGAAGAAGAGGAGAACTGTTGTGTGAAGAGGAACTCTCTTATCATGGACTGAAACTCGATAAAGAGCATTTTTGTGTAATGGTAGATGGTGCAGAGCTGTCAAAAATTACAAAACAGGAATTCGCTATTCTGGAACTTCTGTTAAAACACCCGAAGAAAGTGTTTAGCAAAGAAGAAATTTTTGAATATGCATGGGAAGATTCCTATATGGGAGAGACAAAGACGTTAGATGTACATATCAGCCATATTCGGAAGAAGATTAAGGAAGTGACAGAGAAGGAATATATTGAAACGGTATGGGGAATTGGATATCGTCTCTATCCGTAAAGTTTACTCTTTTTTTACTTTTTATTTGCGATTGATTAGAAAGTCGTTGCTAGAATAAGAGCAGATAAAGAAAAGGAGAGAAAAAGATGAGTGAGTATTTATTAAGTACCAGAGGGCTGACAAAGCAGTTCGGTCATCACAAAGCAGTCAATCATGTGGATATTCATGTGAAACGTGGGGCGATTTACGGTTTTATCGGAAGAAATGGTGCCGGTAAGACAACATTTTTACGGATGATCAGCGGTTTGGCAAAGCCGACAAGCGGAGAAATAGAATTATTTGGTTATCGAAATGAAGAATTGAAGCAGGTACGTTCCAGAATCAGTTGTCTCATTGAGGCGCCTGGATTATACGGAAATATGTCAGCTTACGACAATCTTGCTATTAAGTGCCAGTTATTTGGCATGAAGAACAGGACATACATTGACAATATTTTGCAGACAGTAGGACTTTCAGACGTGGGCAGGAAAAAAGTAAAACATTTTTCTCTTGGAATGAAGCAGAGACTTGGGATTGGACTGGCGCTTGTGGGAGAACCGGATCTGCTCCTTTTGGATGAACCGATCAATGGCCTGGATCCACAGGGAATTGCAGAAATGAGAGATACGATTTTAAAGCTTAGAGATGAACAGAATATGACAATTATCATTTCCAGTCATATTTTGGAAGAATTATCAAAGATTGCAACGCATTATGGTATTATCCACAATGGCAATTTACTTCAGGAACTGACGAGAGAAGAATTGCTGGAGAGGTGCAGTGAGCGGATACAGATTATTTTGGAAAAGCCAGAGCAGGCGCTGCCGGTATTGGATCGAATGGGATTTACCAAATATCAGGTAATCGATCAGAATACAATTCACATTTACGAGCGGCTAAATGAAAGCGCTGCCGTGAATATGGAACTTGCAAAAGCCGGAATTTGTGTGCGTGAGATTGGAATTACGAGTGAAGAGCTGGAACAGTATTTCTTAAATCTGACAGGAGGTGGAAGTCATGCTTAATATGATTCGGATGGAAATGTATCGAATGTTTAAAACAAAGTGTATGTATATCATATGGTTCATTCTGGCAGCGGGAATTTTATTTACGACAGGACTTTCTGCTGAGGAGATGAAGATATTTTCTATGGAAGAAAAACAGGAAATGTACGAATACGCTATGGGAAAGGAAGAAAGTGACAATGTGAATCTGGGAATGGATGTAACAGTTCCTACAAAACCGGGAGAGAATGTTTCTGTATTTGACCTGTTTTATGCAAATATCAAAGGAAAATTCATTGCACTTTTTATGGTATTTTTTACGGTACTTTATACAACCGCAGATCTCACAAGCGGATATGTGAAGAATATTGCCGGACAGGTTTCGCAACGAGGTGGTCTTGTTATTGCAAAAGCGATTTCTCTATTTGTCTACACGGTAATGTCGCTGCTGATATTTTTCCTGTGTCAGACATTGAGTAATCTCCTGTTTTTTGATGAGTTTACTTTTGGACCGGTAAAGCAGTTTGCGGCATATGTAGGAATACAGCTATTGCTTCACTATGCGCTGCTGCTGATTGTTATGGGAGTTGCAATTGTCCTTAGAAATAATGTGATTAGTATGGTAATCGCTGTCTGCTTCTGTATGAATGTGCTTATGATTTTTTATAATTTCCTGGATCAACTAATTGTAAAATTCGGAATAAAAGAATTTCATATCGTTAATTATACAGTCAGTGGGAAAATGTTAATGCTCGGGATGGATATTTCGGCAAAGACAGCATCTGCATCGATAGCAGTAGCGATCTTCTTTAGTGCAGCAGCAGTAGCTATTTGCAGTATGATCTTTCAAAGACGGGATGTTTAAGGAAAAAGAGTATGAAGGAATATTTTGTGATCGGTATATTATGTAGTGTTATTTTGATTTTAATTTGTATTCTGGTAAGCTATCAGCGGCAGGTAAAAAATATCTGCCGCCAGTTGTATTTTCTGAAAGAGCATGAAAGCAATATGCTCGTGACAAAAGAAATAAATTGGGGAAACATACGTGAATTGACAGAGATTTTAAATGAACTTTTAAAAGAGCAGAAGAGACAGAGAAAGGCATACATTCGGAAAGAACAGATGATCGCAGATACCTACACAAACCTTTCGCATGATATCCGAACACCGCTGACATCATTAAATGGATATTTTCAATTGCTGGAGAACGCTGAACACGAGAAAGATCGTCAGCGATATCTTAGAATTATTCAAGAACGTATTGAAAGTCTGAAAGATATGTTGGAAGAATTATTTACTTATACAAAATTGCAAAATGAAGTATATGAGCTGTCAATGGAACGTCAGAACATGAATCAGCTTTTGAAGGAGATCGTTTTTTCCTATTATGACGAGTGGAGACAACAGGGGATTACGCCGGTGTTTGCCATTACAGAAGAACCGGTATGGATTCAGGGAAATGAACAGGCCCTTCGTCGGGTTATTCAGAATATTATTAAAAATGAACTGGATCATGGGGAGAAAGAAATCGAGATCTGTCTTGAAAAGAAGGGGGAACGCATGGAACTTCTCTTCCGGAATCGGGCAGAGACGCCGGAAAATATTGACGTCAGCAGAGTATTTGACAGATTTTATAAAGCAGACGCGGCCAGAAGCAAAAACTCTACAGGGCTTGGTTTGTCTATCGCGAAAGGCTTTGTAGAAAAAATGAACGGAGAGATCCAGGCGGAAATGAAGGAAGGATGGTTTGGCATCCATATTTGGTTTTCATGTGAAGATAAGAAGTAAAGAGGCATGAGGAGGAATTTTACTGTGAAAAATGGTTATAAAGTAATGTTAAAATACGTTACATTACATAAAAGAAAAGTCATTGTACTGGTTTTGCTTTTAATTCTAAATAGTTTCTTTGGGACATTTCCATTAAAAATTATTGAGAAGTTAATCGATACGGTAGAAGAAAATTTTACGATAACATGTGTTTTGGTGTTAGGAGGAATTTATTTTTTAACTCAAGTGGTCTGGGTTATTTTGGGTGGTGCAGTTAATAGATTAACTGCAAAACTGGAAACAGGTATAGGGCATAATATACGAATGGAATTGTATGAAAAGATTTTACGTTTGCCGCTGGGATATTTTGAAAAGAATAATTCAGGGGATATTATGCTTAGGCTGATCCAAGACAGTGAGATTACAGTTGAAGGGGTACTGACTCCAATCATATTTTTAACGTTAAATGTGTTTCAATTTATACTTGGATTTTATTTCATTTCTTCGATTAGTGTTGCTGTTGCTTTATGGATGATTCCGATAGGAGTTTTGTTGATTTTTTTGTCATTGCAAAGCGGTACTCCAATACGAAATTTGACAAAAAAGCAAAGAGACTGCAAAGAACAGTTATGGAATGATTTTCAAGAAGGAATTAAAAATATTAAAGTGTTAAAGCTTTTAAAAAAAGAAAAGGCATATTTCGGAAAGGTAGAAGATTCGAGTACAGCGTTGGCAAAAGAGTCTTTGAAGCTGAATAAATATACGACGTTAATTGATCGCTTGTATTCTGCTTTATTTATGCTATTAATTGCATTTATTATGATTTATGGCTGTGTTCAAGTGAAAAATAATGAGTTATCCATCGGTGGTTTATCGGCATTAATGATGTATAATGGAATTCTGATTGATCCGATGTTAAATTTTTTTGACTTTTATCAGCAATTTCAGCAAGTATCTGTCGGAGTGAATCAGATCTCGCAGATTCTGGAAGAAAAGGAAGAAAATCCTAGAGCGGCAAAAGAACAACAAATTCGTTATGAAAAAGAAATTCTAATTAAAAATTTAACTTTTTCCTATCAAAATAAAGAAGTATTGCATAATATATCGGGAAAAATCACAAAAGGAGAACACATTGCTCTTGTAGGGATTTCAGGTTCCGGAAAAAGCACATTATATGATATTCTGGCAGGATTTTATGAGATTAATAAAAATCAGGTATTTATCGATGGTAAGGATTTGATGGAATTATCAATTACAAATTTGCGGGAGCTGATTCAAATGGTGTTTCAGGATACCGGAATTTTTGCCGGAACGATACGGGATAATTTAAAATTATTTGATGAGCAGATAACGGATAAGGAAATCTATAATGCTTTAGAAGAAGTCGGGTTAAAACAAATGGTTGACAAGTTATCAAGTGGGTTAGATACTGTTTTAAGTGAGAATGGAGAAAATATTTCAGGTGGAGAAAAACAAAGATTGATGTTAGCACGTGTTTTTTTGATGCATAGACCAATTTTGATTTTGGATGAAGCATTTTCAGCATTGGACACAATTACATCAACGTATGTATTCAAAAATATTTTAAAAGCGTATAAAAATGATACAATCATTATTACAACACATAAGTTAGAGGGGATTGTTGAGGAATGTGATAGAGTGCTTGTATTCCAAGACGGTAAAATAGAAAACAGCGGTACGCATAAAACACTATTAGACGAGTCTGAATTATATAGAAAACTATATTATATGAATGGAAGTATTTAAAACAAAAAATTGTAAACACATACTACTAATCTATAAACAGCAACGCCGGAAAGAAGAGAAACTGCTCAGTTCCTAATCTTTTCGGCGTTGCTGTTTTCATAATATAATATTTTAAATTTATGCCACCGTATCAGTTGTCAGATAGTCTACATTCAATTCTTTCCAACGCGCCTTGTCTTCCGGCGAATTGTACGTCCAGACATTGATCATGAGTCCTTTTTCCTGAGCGTAATCGATTAACTCAGGTGTGATAGAAGAAGCGGCGATTCCGCTTCGCTCAATGGCAGCAGCAGCGTCAATGGCTTCTGTGGTAGCATTGTCCACAAGATACTGTACCTGCATGGTGCTGCTCAGTTCCCGGATGCGTTTCATAAAATCAAGATTGGTCAGTGCGATGCTGGCGCCTTCCATGCTGCACTCCCGAACAATCTCAATCATACCGTCCAAATAAGATATATCAGAAAATTTAATGTCAAGCACAGCATTGATTCCGTATTGGCTGCATAGTTCCAAATATTCCCGCAATGTCGGGACCTTCTGATTCGGATAAGTGTCAATTCCGGAACCGTGGTCAATGACTGCACCGGAAATCTGACTGAGTGTCAGACCGGAAATATTGCCGCCCATATTCGTCATGCGATCCATGCTTCCGTCATGCATACAGACATATTCGCCGTCACTTGTGCGCCATACATCTGTCTCAATTCCCCAGGTACCGCTTTGCGCTGCCAGTTCAAAAGCAGCGAGGCTGTTTTCCGGAGCAGCTGAACTGAATCCCCGGTGTGCGATAGTTTTCATGCCGCTGTTGGCAAGTGCAACGGAAGCTGCTTTTTCCAGTTCTGTGTGGGCATTTCCAAGAATCTGTATGGAAGACGAAGCCGTCTTTGGATTCTTGTCAGCAGCCTGTCGGGCGATGAAACTGCCGGTACTTTTGTTAAGAAGAAGATGCATTCCGCCGGCAAAACATACCATGACAGCCAGCGAAGCTGAGAGAATCATCTTCTGGAGCCGTACAACACGCCGTCTTTTGGCACGCATTTGCCGCAGCTTTATTTCACGAGCTTCATTCATATTCATAATTCATTTCCCCTGTAATTTATTTATACTTTATTATTTCCCTACGATATTATAGCATACATCTTTTGAAAAACAAAATAATTTTCCAGTTTTTTTAATTTTTTCTTTTTATCGTATGGGATTGCTTGGAAAATGGTGAGGTTCATGGTAGGATAACAGTGATAATTGAAGTATGGAAAAAGGATGATGAGAATGTTTCAGATAGAAGAAGAATTGAAGAAACTTCCGGCAAAACCGGGAGTGTATTTGATGCATGATGAGAAGGATGAGATCATCTATGTGGGGAAAGCTGTCAGTTTGAAAAACCGTGTGCGCCAGTATTTTCAGACGAGTCGGAACAAAGGCGTTAAGATTGAGCAGATGGTGACTCATATTACGCGATTTGAATATATCGTAACGGATTCGGAACTGGAGGCGCTTGTACTGGAATGCAACCTGATTAAGGAGCATCGACCGAAATACAATACCATGTTGATGGATGATAAGACGTATCCATTTATTAAAGTAACAGTGAATGAACCATATCCGCGGATGATGCTTGTGCGTCAGATGAAGAAAGATAAGGCGAAATATTTTGGTCCGTATACGAGTAATACTGCGGTAAAGGATACAATTGAGCTTTTGCGGAAGCTGTATAAAGTGCGGAACTGCAGCCGGAATCTGCCAAGAGATATCGGGAAGGAACGCCCTTGTCTGAATTATCATATCAAGCAGTGTGAGGCTCCGTGCCAGGGATACATTTCTCAGGAAGCTTATCGCCGCTCGATTGATGAGGCAATTAAGTTTCTAAATGGCAGTTATGACGGGATTTTGAAAGAACTTGAAGCGAAAATGCAGGATGCTTCAGAGAAAATGGAATTTGAGAGGGCCATTGAATACCGGGAGCTGATAAAGAGTGTGACGCAGATTGCACAGAAGCAGAAGATTACGAACAGCAGTCAGGAGGACAGGGATATTCTGGCGCTGGCAAAAGATGGTGAAGATGCGATCGTGCAAGTATTTTTTATCCGGGGAGGCCGGCTGATCGGTCGGGATCATTTTTATCTGAAGGTCGGAAGCGAAGAATCAAGAGGAGAGATTCTGCAGAGTTTTATTAAGCAATTCTATGCGGGTACACCGTATATTCCGGGAGAACTGATGCTGCAGGCAGAGGTGGAAGAGACAGAGCTTTTGGAAGAGTGGCTCGGAAGCCGCAGAGGTCATCGGGTGCGTATTACCGTGCCGAAGAAGGGGGAGAAAGAAAAACTGGTGGAGCTTGCATGGAAGAATGCACTTATGGTTCTGACAAAAGATAAAGAGCGAATCAAACGGGAGGAAGGAAGAACCATTGGCGCTGTAAAAGAGATTGAAGCACTTCTCGGAGTGAAGGGAATCGTGAGAATGGAAGCTTATGATATTTCCAATACGAGTGGATTTGCTTCTGTTGGTTCTATGGTTGTGTATGAGAGAGGAAAACCGAAACGGAATGATTATCGCAAATTCAAGATTAAGAGCGTGCAGGGTCCAAATGATTACGCAAGTATGGAAGAAGTGTTGACGAGAAGATTTTCTCACGGCCTTAAAGAGCAGGAGGAAGGAAAGGAACTCGGCAGTTTTCATGCATTTCCGGATCTGATCCTTATGGATGGAGGCCGGGGGCAGGTAAATGTGGCAGAGCGCGTGCTGGAGTCGCTTCATCTTCAGATTCCGGTCTGTGGAATGGTCAAGGATGACTTCCATAGAACAAGAGGTCTGTATTACAAAAATGAGGAAATTCCAATCGAACGAACGAGTGAAGGATTTAAGCTGATTACAAGAATCCAGGATGAGGCGCATCGGTTTGCTATTGAATTTCATAAGAATTTAAGAAGCAAAGAGCAGGTTCATTCTGTTCTGGATGATATTCCGGGAATCGGACCGACAAGGCGAAAAGATCTGATGAAACATTTCCAGAACCTGGATGCGATCCGCAGCGCTTCTGTGGAAGAATTGAAAGAGCTTCCTTCCATGAATGAAAAATCCGCAAATGAAGTATACAATTTTTTTCACAAATGATATAATAAATTGAAAGTGCGAGTTGATTCAGGAAAGGAAGAAATATATGAGCAGTGTAGAAATGAAGAAACTGGTTGAAAAGATGAAATTAAAGAATCTTACACCGGATATTTCGCTTGCCGGACGTAAAATCGAAGTGCCGGATATCAACCGTCCGGCGCTGCAGCTGACGGGATTTTTTGAGCATTTTGATGCGGACCGCGTACAGATCATTGGTTATGTGGAATATGCATATTTGCAGAGCATATCAAATGAGAGAAAAGAAGAGATCTATACTCTGCTGTTAGAACGAAAGATTCCGTGTCTGATCTACAGCAGAGATTTACGGCCGGATGATATCATGCTGCGTAAGGCAGTCGAATATGATGTTCCGGTATTCCTGACAGATAAGGCAACATCTCCGTTTATGGCAGAGATTATCCGCTGGCTGAATGTAGAGCTTGCGCCGTGCATTTCTATTCATGGCGTGCTTGTAGATGTTTACGGTGTCGGGGTACTCATCATGGGAGAGAGCGGTATCGGTAAGAGTGAGGCGGCTCTTGAGCTGATTAAGAGAGGGCATCGGCTTGTAACCGACGATGTCGTTGAGATTCGAAAAGTAAGTGATGAAACGCTTGTGGGACGTGCTCCGGATATTACAAGACATTTCATTGAATTGAGAGGAATCGGTATTGTGGATGTGAAGACGCTGTTTGGTGTTCAGAGTGTGAAGGAAACACAGACGATTGATCTTGTAATTACTCTGGAAGACTGGAACAGAGATAAGGAATATGACCGGCTTGGTCTGGAAGAAGAATACACAGAATTCCTGGGCAATAAGGTTGTATGTCATTCGATCCCAATCCGACCGGGACGTAACCTTGCGATCATTGTAGAATCTGCATCTGTTAATCACAGACAGAAACAGATGGGATACAATGCAGCACATGAACTGTATCGCCGTGTGCAGGAAAATTTATTAAAGAAATAGGAGAGAAGAAGATGAACTATTGTTTTGGTGTGGACATTGGAGGAACTACAGTAAAGATGGGATTATTCCAGTTTGATGGCGAACTGGTAGAAAAGTGGGAGATTAAGACGAATACAGCGAATGGGGGGCATGCAATTCTTCCGGATATCGCAGAATCTCTGAATCTGAAAATGGAACATCACCATCTGACACAGGAGAACATTCTTGGAATCGGAGTAGGAGTTCCGGCGCCGGTTTCTGAGAATGGTATTGTACAGAAGACTGCTAATCTTGGATGGGGTTATAAAGATGTGAAGCATGAACTGGAAGAATTGACCGGTATCACAGTTGCTGTTGGAAATGATGCCAATGTGGCAGCATTAGGCGAGATGTGGAAAGGCGGCGGACTTGGACATAAGAATCTGATCATGGTAACACTTGGAACAGGCGTTGGCGGCGGTGTAATCGTTAATGGAAAAATTCTGAACGGTTCTACAGGAGCCGGCGGTGAGATTGGGCATATCTGTGTAAATTATGAGGAGACAGAAGTCTGCGGCTGCGGCGGACGCGGATGTCTGGAACAGTATGCATCTGCAACAGGAATTGTTCGTCTTGCAAAGAGAAAGCTGGCAAATGAGACGAGAAAGACACTTCTTGAGAAAGACATGCTGTCTGCAAAATCTATCTTTGATGCAGTAAAAGAAGGTGATGCAGTTGCGATGGAAGTTGCAGAAGAATTTGGACGATATCTCGGGTATGCGCTTGCGAACCTGGCAGTTATTTCTGATCCGGCTGTCATTGTTATCGGTGGCGGTGTGTCAAAAGCAGGAGAAATTCTTATTTCCTATGTGGAGAAATATTTTAAAGAGAGAGCTTTCTTTGCAAATACTCATGTCATTTTCTCACTTGCCAAACTGGGAAATGATGCGGGAATCTGTGGAGCAGCTAAGTTAGTATTGAACTAAGAAATCTTTCGGTAATTTTAAGAATACAGTTTCAAAAATAATAGAATGAAAAAAGACCAAAAGCAGAAATGTTATTGCTTTTGGTCTTTTCTTTTCCAACTATATGTTATATGAGAAGTGCTGTACTATTGTGCTGGCGGATTTTGTGTATTTGGATCCGTTGGCGTCTCCGGTTGTGTAGGAGGCGGCGTCGGTTCTGTCGGTGTCTCCGGTGTGGTTGGAGTTTCAGGTTCTGTTGTGTTACTGTCGGTATTGTCTCCATCCGCGTCGTCGTCTGTCTCTTCCGTTTCTTCTTCAGGAGTTTCTACAACATGTCCGCTACAGTATTCATCCGGCAGATCACCTTTGGCAAACAGTTCTGAAGTTGTAGGGCAGCTGCTTGTGGCGCGTAATCCTGTAATTGAACATACGGAAGCTTTTTCTACAGAATCCGGTAATGTAAATTCTCTAATTGGAAGAGATTCATGGATGCGTTCCATAATGCTTCTCCAAATTGTCAGATGAAAGCTTGTATTTGTCAGTGGTTTGTTAGAGTCATAGCCAGCCCAGATAGAGGCAGTATAATATGGCGTATAACCAGAGAACCAGATATCTACATTAGAAGAGGTAGTACCTGTTTTACCGGATACAGGCATACCACTGTATAGTGCAGCCCGGCGTCCGGTTCCGCTGGAACCGTAGATCACGCTCTTCATACCATCTGTCAAAAGAGCAGCAGTAGAATCCTTTAATACCGTATGGGATTCCGGAGTAGTGTTATCAAGAAGAACATTACCATCATGGTCAAGTACTTTTGTGTAAAGTACCGGACGGTTATAAACACCGTTATTGGCAATGGCTGCGTACGCCGCAGTCATTTCGATATTTGTAACACCGTTTGTGATACCGCCGAGTGCGGTTGCTTCATGTACATCATTTGGCTGTACATTCGGATCTGTGATAATGGTTGTTAGTCCGAATTCTTTCAGGTATTCCATAGAAAGTGCAGGAGTTACATCGGCAATTGTTTTGACAGCACAGACGTTGGCAGACTGCTCGATACAAGATCTAACAGTCATATCGCCTTTGTAGTAATCACCCCACCAGTTATTTACTTTCTTATGTTCTCCGTCAGAGTAGTAGTATTCTTCGTCTTTTATCATAGTTGCAAGATTATATCCGCAACTATCGATGGCAGGTGCATAAGCAGCCAGAATCTTAAAGCAGGATCCAGGTTGACGTGCAGAATCTGTGGCACGGTTAAAACTCTTGCTGGATGTCTTTTCGCCACGTCCACCAGAAAGCGCTTTGACTTGACCGGTATATTGATCCATAATCAGGAATGACGCCTGTGGTTGTGGAGAAGTGCTGAAAGCTTCATCGTGAGACTGGTCGTCCGGCCGGACGACTGTTGCTTTCCACTCTTCTACATAAGCTCGGGCAGTTTCTTCGGAATCGAATACAAGACCGTATTTGTCACCATAAACTTCTTTCATATAAGCTGCAATATGTTCCTGACCGAAATTTTCAATAGTTCCATCGGCCCGGACAATGGTAAATGCATAGGAAAGACCGACTTCACTTGCAGGATAATAGTCATCATTATTGATCTCTTCATCGCAGATTGCCTGTAACGCTTTGTCCTGGGTTGCGAAAATAGAAAGTCCGCCGCTGTAAACAGCATTGTAAGCCTGGGTTGCGGAATATCCAAGTTTGGTTTCCAGATCTTCCTGTACTTGCGAAGACAGTGCGTCAATAAAATAAGTGTAAGGTGAATCATCAGCAGAAACGGCAGAGTTTACAATCTGAATCCGCTCATATACTTGATCGGCGAGAGCTTCCTGGCGTTGCGCTTCTGTGATATATCCTTGTTCTGTCATATTACGGAGAACTTTGTCACGGCGTTTCGCATTCTCGTCAGGATTTGTAATTGGATTGTATCGTGTCGGGTTCTGTGTGATTGCTGCCACTACAGCACATTCAGAGAGTGACAGTTCAGATACATCTTTTCCGAAATATCGTTTTGCTGCAGTCTGAACACCCAGTGTATTCTGACCAAGGTTAATGGTATTCAGATAGTTTTCAAGGATCTGTTCTTTGGATTCCTGTTTCTCAAGCTGAAGTGCAAGATACTGTTCCTGCAGCTTTCGCTCTACACGCTCATAAAAAGTATCTTCTTCCATAAAGTCAGTATAGATCGTATTTTTAATCAGCTGCTGTGTCAGTGTACTGGCACCTTGTGAGAAGTTTCCTCCGTTTAAAATACCGGTAATACCGGCTCTGATAATACCCTGTGGGTCAATTCCTTTGTGTTCATAGAAGCGTTCGTCTTCGATTGCTACAAACGCGTGCTGCAGATCTTTCGGAATCTCAGAGATTGGTTTATAAATACGGTTCGCATTAGCAGCAACGAAACGTTCCAACTCTTCGCTTCCATCCTGATTATAAACTGTTGTGGAATATCCTTCAGGTTTGACATTGGCAGGAGAAATATCCGGCGCATTGTCAATGATTCGTTTAGCGAATAATCCAACACCTACGACAGCGAGAATGGCGCAGAGAATCAGCGTAAGAAGCGCTGCCTTCAGGACGCGGACACCAGCCCGTTTCTTTTTCATCGTAGATTTGGAAGTAAGTGCTTTTTGTTTTTTAGAAACATTTCTTTTTCCATAATTCATGAATCAGTAGCCTCCTTCATACCAGGATATTATAGCATAGACATACTTGGGAAATAAAGTCTATTTTGAAAAGTTCATATTTCATGCGGAAATATTAAGAAAATCTTGAGAGTTTTACAATATTTCTGTTATGATATATACTATATGGAAGAAAACAAGCGAGGAAGATAGTATGTTAAGTCAGTATACAACAGTTTATGAAGGCGGTGAGGGTGAGATCATCGTCAAAAAGTCAAGATTTATCGCGACTGTACGGCCGGTAAAAACAGAAGAGGAAGCCATTGCTTTTATTGCAGAAATGAAAAAAAAATACTGGGATGCCACGCATAACTGTTCTGCTTATGTAATAGGAGAGCGTTTTCAGATCCAGCGCATGAGTGACGACGGGGAGCCACAGGGAACAGCAGGCAAACCAATGCTGGATGTCATTATGGGAGAGGAGATCCATGATATTGCAGTTGTCGTTACAAGATATTTTGGAGGGACACTTCTTGGAACGGGCGGTCTTGTGAGAGCGTATTCAGGTGCAGTGAAAGAAGGACTTGCTAATAGTATTATTATAACCAAACATAAAGGATATAAACTTGAGTTTACGACAGATTACACGAATCTGGGAAAAATTCAGTACATATTGGGGCAGAAGAAGATTCAGACATTGGATACGGTTTATGAAGATCTTGTGCGGATGACGGTGCTTGTTCCGGAAGAATTGATCGGTCAGGTAACAGCAGAAATCGTGGAAGGAACGAATGGACAGGTAGAACCGCAGATGGGGGATGCGTGTTATTTTGCAGATGTAGCAGGAGAGATGATGCTCTGGAAAGAATAGAAAAGGAACCGGCAGTGATGTGTGCCGGTTCCTTATTCTTTATCTGAATTCTGGTTCAATCAAACCATAGGTTCCATTTTTACGTTTGTAAACGACATTAACTTCTTCTGATTCTGCATTAAAGAATACATAGAAATCATGTCCAAGAAGTTCCATCTGTACACATGCGTCTTCCGGATACATTGGCTTAATACCGAAACGTTTTGTACGGATGATCTTGATTGGTTCTTCCAGTGATTCCTGTACTTCTTCTTCAAAGAATTCTTTCTTGAAGTTGCTTTCGTCCTGATGTTTTGCGACTAATTTTGTCTTGTATCTGCGGAGCTGCCGCTCAATCACTTCTTCTACAAGATCAATAGATACATACATATCGCTGCTGCTCTGTTCGGAACGGATGATCGTTCCTTTTACAGGAATTGTAACTTCGATCTTTTGACGATCTTTTTCAACGCTAAGGGTTACAATGATTTCTGTTTCAGGAGTAAAATATCTTTCTAACTTTCCGAGTTTTTTTTCGATCGTCTCCTTTAATGCAGGTGTGACGTCGATATTTTTTCCGCTGATAATGTAGTTCATACAATTCAACTCCTTTTCGTGTATTTCACCGAAAATTCAGTGAGTGACAAGAGAATTGCTTGTCCATATGATGATTATAACACAAAAAAGTGTTAACGTATAGACCGAATTACTTCAATTCTTGATACTTTTCCGTCATGCATCTTAGCAACTCTTAGTGTGAAGTTGGAAAAACAGGCACAGGCACCGACAGCAAGGTGGATCTGGTCATCTTCGAACTTCCGGAGAAGGACATCGCCCAGAGTTTCGTCATCGTGATAAGGAATCTGAGTATGTATGATTTTGTTAACGACAGTTACCTTCTGGCTGGCGCGGAAGATGATACTCTCAGATTCATCAAAATGGCAGAACAGATATTTTCTTGTGGCAAATAAAATTGCAATGGCAGCAACGCCGATCAGATTGTCGATGGCGCGTTCGTGATCGATAACAATTTGTCTTGCGATGGCAAATAAAAGTACTTGGAACACAGTTCCCGGAGAATGCTCGCAGAGCATATGGATCAGCTCGATTCCGATTAGAAGGGTAAAAGCTCCGGCCAACAGTTCTTCGGCATTATGAAATGCTTCAAAATTCCCGATTTGAAATAAAGAACCGACAAGCTGAGTGGTAAAGAATAAAACGCCGAGAGCCAAAATACCGGCGATAAATAATTCTAAAATGTTTGCAGCCTGCACCAATCCTACTTTAATGTATTTCTTCATATAAAAACTCCTTTACAATATAATCATCTCCATTGTAAAGGATAAAATGAATTACTGTAAAGAAGTTTTTTTCATTTTTGTAAAAAGGAACGGATATCCGTACATAACAAAGAGTACCACAAAGAAATACTGTAAAAGTTCCATGAAAAGTGTGTCTCCGAGAAAGAATTTCAGCGTCAACTTTAGTACAAGTGTCAGAAGAAGACCAACGGTCATACGCTGAAGCAGATGGCTGACATTGCGGCAGCGTGAACAGAAATTCAAATAAGTCCGTTCCAGATAAAAGCCTGCAGCGAAGCCAAGACCGGCGCCGGCAGCTTTGCAGCAGTCAGCGGCATATTTGACTTCAATGATATTCTGACGAAACAAAACAAGCGCATAGAACGCAGTCAGGAAGGAAAGGATGAGAAGAATGACGGAAATCATTTTCGTATACCTGTTTTCTTCCAGCAGACTGTCTCCGAATTTCCAGATGATTGCTGTAAAAAAGAGGGAGACGGCCATAGCAGTCAGCACATCTTTTGGTGTGTGTACGCCCAGATACATCCGTGAAAATCCGATAGCGAGAAACATCAGAATGCAGAGACATTTCTGCCAGAATTTCCGGGAGCGCAGAGCCAGAGGGACAAAGAGGCAGGTGCCTCCCTGCGTGTGACCGCTGGGAAAAGAATATCCTGTAGCGGCAGGAACAGCGCTTGCAACCGGGTGAAATTCGGGATCCAGTATCCACGGGCGGGGAATCCGAAAGGTAATTTTCAATGTCTGGATGCACAGACCGGCAGAGAAGTAGATAAATCCAAGCCGATAGGCGAAGTTTTTGTCCAGACACCAGTAAAAGAGGCAGATAACTGCAAGGATGCAGATTTCTTGCCCGAAATAAGTAATCCATTGGAAGAAGGAATCAAGAACGGGATTCCTGATTCCTTCCAGTAGTCTTAAAAAATCCATTATTTATTGAATTGTGCTCTCTTTCTTAGGCGCGGATCAAGGATTTTTTTGCGGATCCGCAAAGATTTCGGGGTAACTTCCAACAGCTCGTCCGTCTCGATGAAATCAATTGCCTGTTCAAGACTTAGAATACGAGGCGGTACAAGCTTTAACGCTTCATCTGCGCTGGAGGATCTTGTGTTTGTCAGGTGCTTCGTTTTGCAGACATTTAACTCAATGTCTTCGGACTTACCATTCTGACCAATGACCATACCTGCATATACTTTTTCGCCAGGTCCAATGAAGAGAGTACCGCGGTCCTGAGCGCTGAATAAACCATAGGCAACGGCAGTACCGGTTTCAAATGCGATGAGAGAGCCTTGTTTCCGATACTGAATATCTCCCTTGTACGGAGCGTATCCGTCAAAGATCGTGTTGAGAATTCCATTTCCCTTTGTGTCTGTCATAAAATCGCCGCGATATCCAATAAGACCTCTTGAAGGAATAGAGAATTCCAGACGGGTATATCCGCCGTTGGCAGTACCCATATTGCGGAGTTCGCCTTTTCTCTGGCTTAGTTTCTCAATGACAGTTCCGGTAAATTCTTCCGGTACATCAATATATGCCAATTCCATTGGTTCAAGCAGTTTGCCGTTTTCATTTTTTTTGTATAATACTTCGGCTTTGCTGACCGCAAATTCATATCCTTCGCGGCGCATATTCTCAATAAGGACAGAGAGATGAAGCTCTCCGCGGCCGGAAACTTTGAAACTGTCTGTTGATTCGGATTCTTCTACTCGCAGGCTGACGTCAGTATTCAGTTCGCGGAAAAGGCGTTCCCGGATATGTCTGGAAGTGACAAATTTTCCTTCCTGTCCGGCAAATGGGCTGTCATTGACAATGAACTGCATAGCGATTGTCGGTTCAGAGATTTTCTGGAACGGAATTGCACTTGGTGCGTTGGCACAGCAGATAGTATCGCCGATGGCAATGTCAGGAATACCGGAGATTGCAACGATCGATCCGACACCGGCTTCTTTTACTTCGACTTTTTTCAGACCGTCGAATTCATAGAGCTTTCCGATTTTTACTTTTTTCTGTTTGTCCGGATCATGATGATTTACAACAACAAGATCCTGATTGACTGCGATCACGCCGTTATCTACTTTGCCGACTCCGATTCTGCCGACGTATTCATTGTAATCGATTGTGCTGATGAGCAGCTGTGTACCGGCATCTGGGTCGCCCTCCGGTGCAGGAATGTAATCGAGGATTGTTTCAAACAATGGTTCCATATTCTCAGGATCATCAGAGAGATCAAGAACAGCAATGCCGGATTTGGCAGAAGCATAAACAAATGGACAGTCAAGCTGTTCATCAGAAGCATCGAGATCCATAAATAATTCAAGTACTTCATCAATAACTTCATCCGGTCGTGCCTCAGGTCGGTCAATTTTATTGATGCAGACAATTACAGGGAGATCCAGCTCTAAAGCTTTCCGGAGTACAAATTTTGTCTGCGGCATAACACCTTCAAATGCATCTACAAGAAGGATAACACCGTTTACCATTTTTAATACACGTTCTACCTCGCCACCAAAGTCAGCATGTCCTGGTGTATCGATAATATTGATTTTTGTGTTTTTGTAATAAACAGCAGTATTTTTGGAGAGGATTGTGATACCACGTTCTCTCTCAATGTCATTGGAGTCCATGACACGTTCTGCTACTTCTTGATTTTCACGGAATACACCGCTTTGTTTGAGAAGCTCATCCACTAATGTTGTTTTGCCGTGGTCTACATGGGCGATGATGGCAATGTTTCGGATATCTTCACGTTTCATATTCATAATTATATCAATCCTTTATTATGTTTTGTACGTTTTTAGTTTCAACCTATATATATTATCACATTTTTTGTTTTTTACAAGACATTCTGTCACAAGAACGAAAAAGGTCGGAAAAAGAAAGATGCCGGAGAATTTTGAAATATGCCGGAGAAATTTCAAAATTTCTGGCATACGGTTTTGGGAAAACAGGAAGATTTTCAGTTCTAGTATGGCAGGGATGTCCATAGACTTAGTAGTGACTAAAAAATACGCCGCAGAGGAAGGGAGATTTACAATTCATGTCAGATAAGATTATTGAAAACAATCAGGTAACAATTATGGGAGAGATTATTTCCGGATTTACATTCAGTCACGAAGTGTTTGGCGAGGGCTTTTATATGGTGGATGTAAGAGTGAGACGATTGAGTAATTCGGATGATATTATACCGCTTATGATCTCAGAACGCCTGATCGATGTGACAGAGGACTATACGGGAGAATATATCATGGCATCCGGACAGTTCCGATCCTATAATCGCCATGAGGAGCAGAAAAACCGATTGGTGCTTTCGGTATTTGTAAGAGAAGTTTCATTTGTAGATGAAGAACCGGACGGAGTGAAAACCAACAGTATTTTGCTGGATGGTTACATATGTAAAGAGCCGATCTATCGGAAAACACCTCTTGGGAGAGAGATTGCAGATGTGCTGCTTGCAGTCAACCGCCCTTACGGAAAGTCAGATTACATTCCATGTATCTGTTGGGGAAGGAATGCAAGATATGCTTCCGGATTTCAGGTGGGAGAACATGTCCAGATTCTTGGAAGAATCCAGAGCAGAGAGTATATAAAGAAGCTTTCTGAGACAGAAACACAGAAGCGGGTAGCATATGAAGTATCCGTAAGTAAACTGGAATGTATGGATGCGTAGCACTGTAAAAAGTACAGGTACTGTCAATTGAATTTGTCTTGGGCTTGATTGACATTGCTGATAATTAATGTTAAAATTCGAGCATATCAGGTGAGTGTCAGAAAGACGAGGAGGATGAGACTATGGCAGTTTTTACAGGTGCAGGTGTAGCAATCATTACACCATTTCATGCAGATGGAAGTATTAATTATGACAAGCTGGCTGAATTAATAGATTATCATTGTGAGAAGAAGACAGACGCGATTATTATTTGCGGAACAACAGGAGAATCTGCGACAATGTCAAGAGAAGAACATCGTCAGTGTATTCGTTTTACAGTAGAGCAGGCAAAGGGAAGAATCCCGGTCATTGCCGGAACGGGCTCGAACTGCACAAGGAATGCCGTAGAGGCTTCTGTAGAAGCAGTGAAGGACGGCGCGGACGGTCTTCTTGTTGTGACACCTTATTATAATAAGGCAACACAGCAGGGGCTGGAAGCACATTATAGTGCAATTGCTAAGGAAGCAAAAGCTCCGGTTATCATGTATAATGTGCCAAGCCGAACAGGATGTAATATTGCGCCGGAGACGGTTGCTAAGATCATGAAGGAATCAGAATATGTAGTGGGAATCAAAGAAGCGTCAGGAAATATTTCTCAGGTTGCGAAGATCATGCAGTTGACAGACGGCAATATTGACCTGTATTCCGGTAATGATGATCAGATTGTTCCGCTTCTGTCTCTCGGAGCCAAAGGTGTCATTTCTGTACTTTCTAATGTTGCTCCGGACGAAACACACGATATCTGTGAGTTGTTCTGGAAAGGAAAGGTAGAAGAAAGCTGTGCGCTTCAGCTCCGCGCACTTCCGCTGATCGATCAGTTATTTAGTGAAGTGAATCCAATCCCGGTAAAGAAAGCAGTCAGCCTTCTTGGAATGGAAGCAGGACCGCTTCGTCTTCCTTTGACAGAGATTTCCGCAGAGAATGAGAAGAAACTTGTGCAGGCAATGAAAGAATTTGGCCTGCGTGTATGCTAGAAAGATATACCGGAGACAGGGGGAAGAGACAGATGATTAAGATGATAATACATGGTTGTAATGGGAAGATGGGACAGGTGCTCACGCAGCTTGCAAAAGAAGATGAGAATATCGAAGTGGCAGCCGGAATTGATACCTATACTGGGATCAACAATGATTATCCGGTATTTCCAAGCTTGGATGCATGTGATGTGTCAGCCGATGTCGTAGTTGATTTCTCCAGTGCAGCAGCAGTAGATGCACTTCTTGATACATGTAAGGCTAAGAAGCTTCCGGTTGTTCTTTGCACAACTGGATTATCAGAGGAACAGCTTCAAAAAGCAGAAGAACTTGCAAAAGAAACAGCAGTACTTCGTTCTGCGAATATGTCTCTTGGAGTGAATTTGCTTCTGAAATTATTAAAAGAAGCGGCAAAAGTTCTTGGAGGCGCCGGGTTCGATATCGAGATTGTAGAGAAACATCACAATCAGAAGATTGATGCGCCAAGCGGAACCGCAATTGCTATGGCAGATTCCATCAATGAAGCTATGGATCATAATTATCATTATGTATATGACAGAAGTCAGGTGCGCCAGAAACGAGATCCGAAAGAAATCGGTATTTCAGCTGTGCGAGGAGGAACAATCGTAGGACAGCATGATGTGATTTTTGCAGGGATGGATGAGGTTGTGGAATTTCATCACACAGCATATTCCAAATCAATTTTTGCCAAAGGCGCATTGGAAGCAGCTAAGTATCTGGCGGGAAAACCGGCAGGTATGTATGATATGAGTGATGTAGTGCTGAAAGAAAGTAATAATTAAAAATATATTTGTGAAGTATAATATCTCCCAATCTGTAAATATTATTGATATATTCGATTTTATTTCACAGAAAGGGAGATTTTATTATTATGAAACAAATTAGAAAAACTATGATTACTCTAGTATGCGTACTGGTATTGTGTCTGGCTGCGGCATGCGGGAGCAATAATGATGCCACAGAAAACGGAATGAATAAAAATGAAAATGCAGGTACTGTCGAGGAAAGAAAAGACGGAACAACTATGGGAGAAGACATAAAAGATGATGTGGAAGATCTCGGAGATGCAGTAAAAGACGGTGTGGAAAATACCGGAGATGCGATTCGCGATGGCGTTGAGGATTTGACAGATACAAAATAGTCATAAGAAATGAGAAGCCCTGTAAATATGCAAGGCTTCTCTTCTTGCGTAACGTCTTATTAAGAAGAGAATCAGGAACTTTTCGTGAGAATTTGGTTGAACTGAATGACGTATAGTGTTAGAATGTAGAGTAGTCTTAACATTAGATAGAAATGAAGGAGCAGACATATGGGTTTCATTGAGAAAATTTTCGGTACGCACAGTGAACATGAGCTGAAGCGGATTTATCCGATTGTAGATTATATTGAATCACTGGACAGTGATATGCAGCAGTTGTCCGATGAGGAATTAAGAGGAAAGACAAAGGAATTTAAGGAAAGACTGGCAGAAGGAGCAACACTGGATGAAATTCTTCCGGAAGCATTTGCAGTTGTCAGAGAAGCAGCGGTCAGAACGATCGGGCTGAAGCATTTCCGTGTACAGCTGATTGGTGGTGTAATCCTGCATCAGGGACGTATTGCAGAGATGCGTACCGGTGAAGGTAAGACATTGGTTTCTACATTGCCGGCATATCTGAATGCCCTTGAAGGGAAAGGAGTACATATCGTTACTGTCAATGACTATCTGGCAAAGCGTGACGCAGAGTGGATGGGACAGATTCATCGTTTTCTTGGTTTGACAGTTGGTGTCGTCCTGAACTCCATGAATAATGATGAGCGCCGTGAAGCATATAATTGTGATATTACATATATTACGAATAATGAACTGGGATTTGATTATCTGAGAGATAATATGGTTGTTTATAAAGAGCAGCTTGTACAAAGAGGGCTTCATTATGCGATCATCGATGAGGTTGACTCTGTTTTGATCGATGAAGCGAGAACACCGCTTATTATTTCCGGACAGAGCAATAAGTCTACAAAACTCTACGATGCGTGCGATATTCTGGCAAGACAGTTGGAACGAGGAGAGGCCAGCGGAGAATTTACAAAGATGAATGCCATCATGGGAGAGGATATCGAAGAGACAGGCGATTTCATCGTAAATGAGAAAGATAAGAACGTGAACCTGACAGAAGAAGGTGTTAAGAAGGTTGAGAAGTTCTTCCATATTGATAACCTTGCGGATGCAGAGAACCTGGAGATCCAGCACAATGTGATTTTAGCGTTGCGGGCGCATAATCTGATGCATAAGGATCAGGATTATGTTGTAACTCCGGAAGGAGAAGTTGTAATCGTTGATGAATTTACAGGACGTATTATGCCGGGACGCCGCTATTCAGACGGTCTGCATCAGGCGATTGAGGCGAAAGAGCATGTAGCTGTTAGAAGAGAAAGCAAGACGCTTGCAACGATTACATTCCAGAACCTGTTTAATAAATTCCAGAAAAAGTCCGGTATGACAGGTACTGCTCTGACAGAGGAGAAAGAGTTCCGCGATATTTACGGTATGGATGTTATTGAGATTCCTACGAATCTTCCGGTTCAGAGAAAAGATTTAGATGATGTTGTTTATAAGACAAAACGCGAAAAATACGAAGCAGTTGTTGATGAGGTGGTACGGGCACATCAGACAGGACAGCCGGTGCTTGTTGGTACTATTACGATTGAAGTTTCTGAACTTTTGAGCAAGATGCTGAAAAAGCGCGGTATTAAACATAATGTATTGAATGCAAAATTCCATGAACTTGAGGCGGAGATCGTTGCTGAAGCAGGACGCCACGGCGCTGTTACGATTGCGACGAATATGGCGGGACGTGGTACAGATATTAAGCTGGATGATGAGTCAAAGGCAGCCGGAGGTCTGAAGATTATCGGTACAGAACGTCATGAATCCAGACGAATTGATAATCAGCTGCGCGGACGTGCCGGACGTCAGGGAGATCCGGGAGAGTCACGGTTCTATATTTCTCTGGAAGATGATCTGATGCGTCTTTTCGGCTCTGAGAAGTTAATGGATATCTTTAATAAACTCGGTGTCGAAGACGGCGAGCAGTTAGAGCATAAGATGCTTTCAAACGGAATCGAGAAGGCACAGAAGAAGATCGAGAACAATAACTTTGGAATCCGTAAGAATCTTCTTGAGTATGACCAGGTTATGAATGAGCAGAGAGAACTGATTTACGAAGAGCGCCGCAAAGTGTTAGACGGGGAGAATATGCGAGATTCTATCTTCCATATGATTACAGATTTCGTAGAATCCACAGTAGATGCGAATATTTCTTCGGACATAGATTATGAAGACTGGGATCTGACAGCTCTGAATGTAGACCTTCTGGCAGTGGTACCGATGAAACCGGTAACTGCAGAAGATGTGAAAGGAATGCAGCAGAAAGAATTAAAGCATCTTGTAAAAGAACGTGCAGTAAAAGCTTACGAGGCAAAAGAGGCAGAATTCCCGGAAGCAGAGCATTTGAGAGAGTTAGAGCGTGTTGTTCTTCTGAAAGTAATTGATGCGAGATGGATGGATCATATTGATGATATGGATCAGCTGCGTCAGGGAATCGGTCTTCAGGCATATGGACAGAGGGATCCGCTTGTAGAATACAAGATGGTTGGTTATGAGATGTTTGGCGACATGACCAATACGATCACAAAAGATACTGTGCGCACTCTGATGAATGTACGGATTGAACAGAAAGCAGAGCGCCAGCAGGCAGCGAAAGTAACAGGAACAAACAAAGACGATACTGCTTTACATGAACCAAAAAAACGTGCGGAAAAGAAAGTGTATCCGAACGATCCGTGTCCATGCGGAAGCGGTAAAAAATACAAACAATGCTGCGGACGAAATAAATAGAACAGCAGGAAGAGGTGTGGCAGGATTTCTGACACACCTTTGCCGCTTATAGAAGACTGCATATGCAGCAATGCCAAAGTGCAGCTATTAGTGAAAAGGAGGATGCAGATGATAGAACTGGATGAATTAAAAAGTATGATCAGCGCCTATGAAGAACCGCTTGAAGAACTCAGGGGGTCTCTTTGACATTGCGGGAAAGAAACGAAGACTGGAAGAGCTGGAGAAGAAAATGGAATCTCCGGATTTCTGGGAGAATCCTGAAGAGTCTCAAGAGGTAACAAAAGAAGTGAAAGCGCTTAGAGATACGCTGGAAGCGATGGAAGGACTTTCCGGACATTTTGAAGATGTGATACTTCTGATAGAAATGGCAGATGAAGAAAATGACAGGAGCATGTTGAAGGAGATTGAACGGGAGATCAGTTCTTTTGAAGAGAAATACGAAGCGCTGCGCATTGAAACGCTTCTCTCAGGAGAATATGATAAGAATTCTGCCATTGTGACACTTCATGCAGGCGCAGGAGGAACGGAGTCCTGTGACTGGGCGAATATGCTTTACAGAATGTATACAAGATGGTCCGAGCAGAAGGGATTTTCCATTACTGTACTGGACTATCAGGCAGGCGATATTACCGGAATCAAAGCGATTACCTTTGAGGTAAATGGGGCGAATGCGTATGGTTATCTGAAATCTGAAAAAGGTGTACATCGCCTTGTGCGGATTTCACCGTTTAATTCAGCGGGAAAACGTCAGACCTCTTTTGCATCCTGCGATGTTGTGCCGGATATTGAAGAGGAAATTGACGTAGAGATTAACGAGGATGACTTGAAGATTGATACTTATCGGGCCAGCGGCGCCGGTGGACAGCATGTTAATAAAACTTCCTCTGCCATTAGGATTACGCATCTGCCAACGGGGATTGTAGTACAATGTCAGAATGAACGCTCGCAGTTCAGCAATAAAGAAAAGGCAATGCAGATGCTAAAAGCAAAGCTGTATCTGATCAAACAGCAGGAACAGGCAGATAAGGTATCAGGTATCCGTGGAGAAGTAAAAGAGATTGGATTTGGCAATCAGATCCGTTCGTATATTATGCAGCCATATACATTAGTAAAAGATCATCGGACAAATGTAGAGAACGGTAACGTAACGGCTGTCCTTGACGGGGCTTTAGATACATTTATGAACGCATATCTGAAACAGTTAAGTCTCGGATAAAGAATGGGGGAAGGAACTATGGATAAAGCAAGATATTATGTAGTAACGAAGCGGGCGCTTCCGGAAGTGCTTTTGAAAGTTGTACAGGTAAAACGTCTTCTGATGACAGAAAAGAAGATGACGATCCAGGAAGCGGCAGACCAGGTTGGAATCAGTCGGAGTTCCTTTTATAAATACAAAGATGATATTTTTCCATTCCATGAAACTGAAAAAGGGCAAACAATCACGATTGTGATTCAGATGGATGATCGTCCGGGTGTACTGACGGAGCTGTTGGCGATGATAGCAGAATATGAAGCGAATATTTTGACGATTCATCAGAGCATTCCGCTGAATGGAGTGGCAACAGTAACATTAAGTCTTGAAGTGCTTTCTTCTACCGGAAATATGGAGGATATGATTGAGGCATTAGAGGGAAGAGAAGGAGTGCATTATCTGAAAATAGCAGGCAGAGAATAGCGGCTATTGCAGAGTCTGCATAAGAAAATTCGCGGGTATTTTCAGAGAATCCGTATCATATTGGAGGAAAATATGCTGATAGTAAAAAAATTTGGAGGTTCATCTGTTGCTGACAAAGAGCGGATCTATCGTGTGGCGCGCAGATGCATTGAAGATTATAAAAAAGGTCATCAAGTAGTGGTGGTTCTTTCTGCAATGGGAGATACAACTGACGAATTGCTGGAAAAAGCGAAAGAGATTAATCCGAACGCGTCAAAGAGAGAATTGGATATGCTATTGACAACAGGGGAGCAGGTATCTGTTTCTTTAATGGCAATGGCAATTAATGCACTTGGAGTTCCGGCGGTGTCGTTAAATGCATTTCAAGTAATGATGTATTCCACATCTACCTACGGAAATGCCCGATTTAAAAAAGTGGATACAGAGAGAATCTACCATGAATTAGAATCCGGCAAGATCGTTATTGTGACAGGATTTCAGGCAGTGAATAAGTATGATGATTATGCAACGCTTGGACGTGGCGGTTCTGATACAACGGCAGTGGCGCTTGCGTCAGTACTTCATGCGGATCAGTGTGAGATTTACACAGATGTAGACGGTGTATACACAGCAGATCCAAGAGTTGTTAAAAATGCAAGAAAACTAGAAGCAGTTACATATGACGAAATGCTGGAGTTGGCAGCCCACGGCGCAAAGGTGCTGCATAATCGTTCCGTAGAAATGGCAAAGAAATACGGGGTGCAGTTAGTTGTGCGTTCCAGCTTAAATGAAAATGAAGGAACGATTGTAAAGGAGACGGTAAAAATGGAAAGAATGTTAGTTACAGGCGTAGCGGGAGAGAAAGACATTGCAAGAATTTCCGTGATTGGAATTGATGATAAACCGGGCGTTGCATTTAAGATTTTCAATACGCTTGCAAAAAATAAGATTAATATCGATATTATTTTGCAGTCGATCGGCCGCGAAGGAACAAAGGATATCTCCTTTACTGTAGCAGAGAGTGACTTGGAAGCAGCTTTGAATGTTTTAGAAGAACATAAAGAGGCGTTGACGATCAAAGAAGTAAAGTACAAAAAAGATGTGGCAAAGGTATCTGTTGTAGGAGATGGTATGATGTCTAACCCTGGTGTGGCAGCTCAGATGTTCGAAGCTCTTTATAATAGCAGGATTAACATCAATATGATATCTACTTCAGAGATCCGCATTACGGTATTGATTGCAGAAAGTGATCTGGATAAAGCGCTGAATGCAGTACATGAAGAGTTTGGACTTGGAACATATTAAGAAAATTTGAAAAGATGATATTAAGCATTAGGCAGGACTTTTCTCCAAAAGAAGAGTTCTGCCTATTTCTGATATTCTATATCTGGCTAAGCCGGCTGTTATGGTATTCGCCGGAAAATGTTACGTCTTCTCCGAACCATTTAGGCGGAGTGAAGCTGTTAGCGGAAGTTTCGTTCGGAAATTCTACTTCTGCCAACATAAGCGGCGCAAGATCGCCGCCGAATATGTCAAGTTCGATGGTTAATTCATTTGAAAGAGGAATCAGATAACGTTTTTTTATAATGAGACGTCCGTCGATTTTCTCACGCAAATGCATGTAGGAGTCTTTTGTAAGGGGAAGATTATATTCTTCCCGCACCATAAGCCCTTTTGACTTATAAGTTAAGATATATTCATCGTTGTCGCGGCGGATACGGACAACCGGTTCGGTGGATAAGTACCCTTGTTCGATTATACGGTGCGGATAGTTTTCCAGATTCTCCGGCAGGGTGTGGATAAGATATTTGCGTTCGATTTCCATTGGCTGAATCTCCTTTGACAATTAGCTGATATCTGATATTTTTCTACCAGAGTATCATAATACAGGACAAAGGAAATGTAAAGGAGAGAAGAACCGGAAAGTACAAATGTCCTTTTACTTGAATTTTCTAAGTGGCTTTGGTAAAATGCAAGATAGATTCTTTTTCAGAAAAGCATAGAAAATGCGGTGAGACAGAGGTGGAAAATGAGGAAAATAAAAAGATTACAGAAATTTGCCGGAATGATTCTTATGCTGTTTTTTACTGCAGGAGCGCTGACCGCCTGTGGGAAGGCATTTGATGCAAAAGGATTTGTAGAAGCGAAGCTGGACCAGATGTTTCAGGGAGATATGACGAAGGCTTTGACTTTTACGGAGAAAGAAACGAAAGCGGATCTTGAGAAGGAATACGAGACAGAGATTATTTCATTTGTTGATCGCAATATTATCGGTGGAATGCAGGTCAGCGAAGGAATGCGGAACGATTTTATCGAAGTATGCAGACAGATTTTCCTTGTAATGCGCTATGAGGTAACAGAAGTTGAAGAAACGGGAAAACATGAATATGAAGTTTCTGTGGAGTATGAACCAGTGGATGTATTTCCTAAATTTGTAGCAGGAGTACAGCAGGACTCGGAAGAGATCATGCAGAAGGCAAAAAACGGAGAGTACAAAGGAACTGAGAAAGAAATCAATGAACAGATGCAGACAGAGTTTATCCGCCATTCATATGAACTTCTGAATACCTATTGGAAAGAAATCAGCTATGGGAAAGAAAAGACACTGAAAGTAACAGTTGCAAGGAATGAAAAGAAAGAATATGCTATTGCAGATGAAGATCTTGATGAATTAATCATAAAAATACTGCGTTTAGATGAAATTCAAGACTAGCATTTTGAGAGACTTTATGATATACTAATTCAATGATTGCGAGTATGTATATTTGGCATTAAGTACGGCTGAGCAGCAGCCGGAAAGCATATATTTTAAGGAGGAAACACTAAAAATGAGTTTACAGGTGGAAAAATTAGAAAAAAACATGGCAAAACTTACAATCGAAGTTTCAGCAGAAGAATTTGAGAAAGCACTTCAGGGTGCATATAACAAACAGAAGAAAAGCATAAGCCTTCCGGGATTCCGTAAAGGAAAAGCTCCTCGCGCAATGGTAGAGAAAATGTACGGAGCAGAAATCTTCTTTGACGATGCAGCAAATGCTCTGATTCAGAGAGAGTATGCAAAAGCATATGATGAAGCAGATATCGAGATCGTTTCTCAGCCGAAGATCGAAGTAACACAGATTGAAAAAGGAAAATCTTTCATCTTCACAGCAGAAGTAGCAGTGAAACCGGAAGTAACACTTGGAGAATATAAAGGACTGAAAGTAGATAAGACATCTACACGCGTAACAGCAAAAGAAATCGAAGAAAAATTAACTCAGGAAGCTGAAAAGAATGCAAGAATCGTTGAAGTAACAGATCGTGCAGTTCAGGATAAAGATGATGTTGTTCTTGATTTTGAAGGATTTGTTGACGGCGTTGCATTTGAAGGCGGAAAAGGCGAGAACTATCCGCTGACAATCGGATCAGGAGCTTTCATTCCTGGATTCGAAGAACAGCTGATCGGAGCAGAGCTTGAGAAAGAGACAGAAGTAAATGTAACATTCCCGGAAGATTATCATGCAGAAGAATTAAAGGGAAAACCGGCTGTATTCAAATGTACAGTACATAAGATCAGCGTAAAAGAAGTTCCGGAATTAGATGATGAATTTGCAGCAGAGATTTCTGAATTTGCGACATTAGAGGAATTAAAAGCTGATACAAAAGCAAAGATCAAAGAGCAGAAAGCTGCTGACGGTAAGAGAAAAAGAGAAGACCAGGCAGTAGAAAAAGCAGTAGAGAATGCGCAGATGGAGATTCCGGAAGCAATGATCGATACAGAAGCGAATCAGATGGCAAATGATTTTGCACAGAGAATTCAGCAGCAGGGACTTACAATGGATCAGTACTTCCAGTTTACAGGTGTGACAGCAGAGCAGATGATAGAAGAACTGCGCCCACAGGCTCTTAAGAGAATCCAGACAAGACTTGTTCTTGAAGCAATCGTTGCAGCAGAGAACATTGAAGTGAGCGAAGAGAAGTTCATGGAAGAAATCGAGAAGATGGCAAAAGCTTACGGAATGGAAGCAGATAAGCTGTTAGGATTCATGGGAGACCGTGAGAAAGAGCAGATGAAAGCAGATATGGCTGTTCAGGAAGCTGTTACATTCGTTGCTGAGAATGCAGTAGAAGAGTAAGAACCGTTTCAAATTTGAAATGTTTATAGAAAGATGGAGGCAGATATATGAGCGTAATTCCTTATGTCATTGAACAAAACAGCCGCGGAGAGCGTTCTTACGATATTTATTCCAGACTGTTAAAAGAGCGTATTATTTTTCTCGGAGAGGAAGTAACAGATGGATTGGCGAGCGTAATTGTGGCGCAGCTCCTGTTCCTGGAGGCAGAAGATCCGGATAAGGATATTCATATGTATATTAACAGTCCGGGAGGATCTGTTACAGCAGGAATGGCAATTTATGATACAATGCAGTACATCAAATGTGATGTATCTACAATGTGTATGGGAATGGCCGCAAGTATGGGCTCTTTCCTGTTGTCAGGCGGTACAAAAGGAAAGCGTCTTGCACTTCCGAATGCAGAGATTATGATCCACCAGCCATCTGGCGGCGCGCAGGGACAGGCAACAGAGATTCAGATCGCTGCAGAGCATATTATTAAAACCCGTCATAAGTTAAACACAATACTGGCTGCAAATACGGGACAGCCGTTGGAGGTAATCCAGAGAGATACAGAGCGCGATAATTTCATGAGCGCTCAGGAAGCAAAAGAGTATGGATTGATTGACGAAGTTGTTACAAGTCGTTAATCTTACACACTGGGAGTTGTTCTCTTAGAGCAACTCCTTTGTGTCTATCAATAGAAATGTGGCTGAGGTGAAGAAATGGCAGCGAAAATAGGAGACACTGTGAGATGTTCTTTTTGCAACAAACCACAGTCTCAGGTCAGAAAACTAATTGCGGGACCGAGTAACATATTTATCTGTGATGAATGTGTGGAAATTTGTTCCGAAATTATTGAAGAAGAATTTGAATATGAAGAAGATAATATTTTCGATGATATTAATCTGATGAAACCGGAAGAAATTAAAGCATTTCTTGATGATTATGTCATTGGACAGGATGAGGCAAAGAAAGTTTTGGCAGTTTCTGTATATAATCATTATAAGCGGATTATGGCAGAACGAGATCTTGGCGTCGAACTTCAAAAGAGCAATATCCTTTTACTTGGACCGACAGGATGCGGTAAGACGATGCTGGCACAGACACTGGCAAGAATGCTTAACGTACCGTTTGCGATTGCAGATGCAACTGCACTGACAGAAGCTGGCTATGTTGGAGAAGATGTGGAGAACATTCTTCTGAAATTAATCCAGGCAGCAGACGGAGATATTCAGCGTGCAGAATATGGAATTATTTATCTGGATGAGATTGATAAAATCACGAGAAAATCGGAAAATCCATCTATCACAAGAGATGTATCCGGTGAAGGTGTGCAGCAGGCACTTTTAAAGATTCTCGAGGGAACTGTTGCATCAGTTCCACCACAGGGTGGAAGAAAGCATCCACATCAGGAACTCATGCAGATTGATACAACAAATATTCTGTTTATCTGTGGTGGAGCATTTGAAGGAATTGATAAGATCATTGAGACGAGAACAGATAAGAAGTCCATTGGATTCCAGGCAGAAGTCGGATCGAAACTGTCGAGAGATATGGATACAGTCTTGAAAGAAGTGATGCCGCAGGATCTTGTGAAATTCGGAATGATTCCGGAGTTCGTAGGACGTGTTCCAGTTGTTGTGACACTGGATCTTCTTGATCGGGAGGCACTGCTTCGGATTCTTCAGGAACCGAAGAATTCTATCGTGAAGCAGTATCAGAAGCTGATGGAGCTTGATGGTGTAAAACTTGAGTTTACACAGGAAGCGCTGGAAGCGATTGCAGATATCACGATTTCCAGAAAGACAGGAGCAAGAGGACTTCGGGCAATTATGGAGAAGGCGATGATGGATACCATGTATAAAGTACCGTCAAATGAAAATATCAGTTATTGTCGAATTACAAAGGCTGCCGTAGAAGGAACAGGAGAACCGGAATATTCTCCGACAGCAGTGACGGCAGGCGAAAGCGCATAAATGACATGTCAGGCAGGTACTTGTGTGAATGAGTGCCTGCCTGTTATTACTATAGAAACAACAGAGAGGAGATACTTGGATGAGTGAGCAAAAAAAGATTCTGCCGGCGGTTGCGCTGCGTGGGATGACGGTGATGCCGGAAATGGTGGTACATTTTGACATCAGCCGTGAGCGGTCTGTAAAGGCTGTTCAGGAAGCGATGCTTAATGACCAGACGGTATTTCTCGTGACACAGAAAAAAATAGATACCGACACACCGAATCAGGAAGAGCTTTACAGTGTCGGGATTATTGCAAAAGTAAAGCAAGTATTAAAAATGCCGAAAAATGTTCTCAGAGTACTTGTAACCGGAGAACAGAGGGCGCGGCTTGTAAGTTTAGAGCAGACAGAACCATATATGACTGCAGAGATTATGCCGCTGGAAGATTATGTTCCGGATCTTGGCAGTCCTGTGAATATTGAAGGAATGATTCGCGGGCTAAAAGACCTGTTTATGGAATATGGAGCGAAAAGCCCGCGGATTACGAAAGAGCTGGCTGCCAGAATTATGGCGATCAAAGACCTAAAAGACTTGATTGAACAGATTTCAGCAAACCTTCCGCTGCAGTATGAAGAACTTCAGCAGCTTTTGAATGAGGATGATCTGATGAAGCGCTATGAGCTGTTGTCACTGAAGCTTGCCTCAGAGACACAGATTATGGATATTAAAGAAGAAATCCAGCATAAAGTAAAGGAGCGGATTGATCAGCATCAGAAAGAATATATTCTTCGCGAACAGTTAAAGCTAATCCGGGAAGAGCTGGGCGATGAGGCAGCATTGTCAGATGCGGAAGAATTTGAAGAAGCAACTGAGCGGCTGGAAGCTCCGGAGGAAGTCAAAGAGAAACTGAAAAAGGAAATTAAGCGGTTTAAAAATACAATCGGAAGTACCGCAGAGAACGGTGTCATCCGAACATACATTGAGACAATGCTCGAGATGCCGTGGAATCGAGCAGCTAAAGACAGCACAGATCTTAAGTTTGCAAAACAGGTTTTGGAAGAAGATCACTACGGATTGGAAGAAGTGAAAGATAGAATTCTGGATTTTCTTGCAGTTCGTGCCTTAACGAAAAAGGGAGACAGTCCGATCCTTTGCCTTGTGGGCCCGCCGGGAACAGGTAAGACATCTATCGCCAGATCACTTGCAAGAGCATTAAAGAAGCCGTATGTGCGTATTTCACTTGGCGGCGTCAGAGATGAGGCGGAAATTCGCGGACACAGAAAAACTTATGTGGGAGCAATGCCGGGAAGAATTGCCAATGGTCTTAGAAGTGCCGGAGTAAAAAATCCGGTCATGTTATTGGATGAAATTGATAAAGTCAGCACAGACTATAAGGGTGATACATTTTCTGCGCTGTTGGAAGTTCTTGACGGAGAGCAGAATGTGAAGTTTCGGGATCATTATCTGGAGGTTCCGGTAGATTTGTCAGAAGTATTATTTATTACGACGGCAAATACACTTCAGACGATTCCAAGACCGCTGCTTGACCGTATGGAAGTAATTGAAATCAGCAGCTATACAGAAAATGAAAAAATGCATATTGCAACAGAGCATCTTGTACCAAAGCAGATTGAGAAAAACGGTCTTTTGCCGGAGCAGCTGCGAATTAGCAAAAATGCTCTTTGGAAAATTGCCGAAAGTTATACAAAAGAAGCAGGAGTGCGTCAATTGGAGCGGCTGATTGGGACGATTGCAAGGAAAACAGCACGAGAAATTATGGAACAGAACAAGAAGACTGTTCGCGTAACAGAACAGAATCTTACACATTATCTTGGAAAAGAAAAATATCATACGCAAATGAAAAACGATACGGATGAGATTGGTATTGTGCGCGGGCTTGCATGGACAAGCGTCGGTGGAGATACGCTTCAGATTGAGGTAAATGTAATGCCGGGAAAGGGAGAAATCCAACTGACAGGACAGCTTGGAGATGTGATGAAAGAATCTGCCAGAACCGGAATCAGCTATATCCGTTCGATCAGCGAGAGCCAGGGAATTTCAGAAGACTTTTTTGAAAAGCATGATATTCATATTCACATTCCGGAAGGTGCAGTGCCGAAGGATGGACCGTCTGCCGGAATCACTATGGCGACAGCGATTTTTTCAGCGGTAACTGAGCGGAAAATCAGAGCAGATCTGGCAATGACAGGGGAGATTACGCTGAGAGGGCGTGTCCTTCCGATCGGTGGATTGAAGGAGAAGCTTTTGGCAGCAAAACAGGCTGGAATAAAGACAGTGCTTGTACCGAAAGAAAATCAGCCAGATGTTGAAGAATTGTTACAGGAAATAACAAAGGGATTGGAAATTATTCCTGTCTCTCAGATGAAGGAAGTGCTTAAAAAGGCACTTGTACAATAGGAGCAAATATGGTTATAAAAAGTGTAAATCTTGAGACAGTGTGCGGAATTACGAGTACACTTCCTCAGAATGACAAGATTGAAGTTGCGTTTGCAGGAAAATCAAATGTAGGGAAATCATCTTTGATTAATGCCCTTTTAAACAGAAAATCTTTGGCGAGAGTATCTGCCACACCGGGAAAGACACAGACGATTAACTTCTATAATATCAATGAAGAAATGTATCTTGTAGACCTGCCTGGCTATGGATATGCAAAGGTATCTGAACAGGAGAAGATTCAATGGGGAAAACTGATTGAACGTTATTTAAATAAATCCAAGCAGTTAAAAGCAGTGTTCCTGCTTGTGGATATTCGTCATGCGCCGTCAGCAAATGATGCAATGATGTATGAGTGGATTGTGAGTCAGGGATATCATCCGATCATTATTGCTACAAAGCTTGATAAAATTAAACGGAGTCAGATTGCAAAGAATGTAAAGAGTTTAAAAGAAGGTCTGCATCTTGTTCCGGGAACAAAAGTCATTCCATTTTCTTCTGAGACGAAACAGGGAAGAGATGAAGTGTGGGAATTGATTGAGAGGGAGTTTTTAAACAAAGCAGAGGTGGAGTAACGTGGAAAACAAACGTCCATACTGGAAAGTGGCGGTAAGTCTTGCCGCCAGTCTGATTGCAACCAGCATTGTAATTGTAGCGGGAGTGAAGCTTTTGAGTTTTTTTCTTCCGTTTGTGATTGGCTGGCTGATTGCACTTTTGGCATACCGGCCGGTATGCTGGTTGGAAACAAGATTAAAAATGAAGAAAAAATTTGGTTCAGCTCTGATTGTTGTGGGCGTATTGGCGGCTATTGTATTTTTACTGTACTGGGGCATTTCGAAACTTGTTGTGGAGGTTGGGCGTTTTGCCCAGGATGTACCGGCCATGTATCAAGATCTGGAAATGGGACTGCGGCAGATTGGGAATGATCTGGCAGGGCTTTATGAACGTTTGCCGGAAGGAATCCAGAATGGCTGGCAAAATATGGTAGAAAATCTGGATAGTTATATGGGTTCTTTGATCAGTGCTATCAGCGAGCCGACCGTAGAAGCAGCTGGAAATCTTGCAAAGCGGATACCATCTATGCTTGTGACGGTAATTGTAACAATTATGTCAGCATATTTCTTTATTGTAGATAGAGAAGAAGTACTTCAATGGTTAATCCATGTATCGCCGGAGTCTATTCGTAAGAGGATGGCTATGGTAAGTCACAATTTTAGATATGCCATTGGAGGATATTTTCGGGCACAGTTAAAAATTATGGCAGTTGTTGGAGTAATTGTATTTTTTGGACTGACTATCCTGGGAGTGAATTATACAATCCTTTTGTCGATTCTCATTGCGCTTGTTGATATGCTGCCATTCTTTGGTACAGGTACCATTTTGATTCCGTGGATTATTTACAAGTTTATGGTTGGCAGTTATAAAATGGCAGCAGGATTGCTGATTTTATATATTGTGACACAGGTTGTCCGTCAGGTAATTCAGCCAAAGCTTGTCGGAGACAGTATGGGCCTGAATCCGATTGTGACGTTAGTATTACTCTATATTGGATATAAAGTCGGAAGTGTAGTCGGACTTCTTCTCGCAGTTCCGATTGGAATGATCGTGATTAATATGGTAAAGGCAGGAGCTTTTGATTATATTATTGATGATGTGAAAATTCTTGCAGAAGGAATTTTGAGTCTGCGGGAATAGCAGGAGAAAAAGATAACAGAGAAAATAAATGGAAAAGCTTACAGCAGTGAAATGAAAATCATTGCTGTAAGCTTTTTGCGTAAAAGGATGATTGCTAAAAGATTTATATATTGACATATATCTATATATGTGCTAATCTGCAAACAGATAGATAAATATCAATATATAAAAGCAGGTGGATAGAGGCAATGAAAGAAAATTTTGTCAAAGAAGCAAAGGTTTTTAAAGCCCTGAGTGATGAGAATCGATTAAAGCTGCTGGATTATCTTAGGGGCGGAGAAAAATGTGCCTGCAAGCTGAATGAAATTGTAGATGTCAGTCAGCCTACACTGTCTCATCACATGAAGATCTTGTGTGACAGTGGCTTAGTCAAAGGCCGTAAAGAAGGAAAGTGGATGCATTATTCTATTGATCAGGAGGTCAGTGATGAATTGCAGCAGATGCTCCGGGAGATCTTTCAGAAGAGAGAATTCCAGGAAGAAGTTCAGATTTATGGCTGTCCAGGCATAAAAAAAGATGGAAGGACAACAGAAAGAGAGGAGAAAGAAACGATGGAAGAGATGAGAACAAAGTTATATATTTTGACCGGATTTCTTGGTTCCGGCAAGACAACGCTGCTTCAGAATGTATTGCGGACACTGGAAGGAAAGAAGATCGGAATCATTCAGAATGAGCTTGGGAAACTGGGCATTGACGGAGAAATTTTAAGAGACGATGATATTAAAATGGTTGAAATTAACCGGGGATCTATTTTCTGCTCCTGTCTGAAGTTGTCCTTTGTACAGGCACTTGCAGAAATGTCAGCCTATGACTTTGACTATCTGTTTGTAGAAAGTTCAGGATTCGGTGATCCATCCAACGTGAAAGAGATTTTAAGAGCAGCAGCACAGATTTGTGAAAAACAGTATGATTACAGCGGAACAATCTGTCTGGCAGATGCAGTGAATTTTGAAGAACAGATTGAGAAAGAAGAAGGCGTTTACCGTCAGATTAAGCATGCCCACGCAGTTGTCATTACGAAAGTGGATTTGATCGATATGGATGTGCTTTTAAGACTTAAACAGAAAATTCGGGAGATCAACCCAGTATGCCGTATTGGTATCAGTTCGATGAATGATCTTTATGCAGAGTTTTTGCAGGAAGATCTGATGCAGTTCGATTGGGCAGAAGAAGAAGAAACGACAAACTCTATCGAGACAAAGCCTAAGACATTGTTTATGAATTTTGAAGGAGAAGTTGATCGGGAGAAGCTGGAGGCGTTTCTGGAAATGATTCAAAATGATGTACACAGGGTAAAAGGATTTTTCTGCTTAAGCAACGAAGGATGGAATCAGATTGATGTGGTAGGAAAACTTATTGATTATAAACCGTGTGAAGCGAAGGAAACTTCACAGCTTGTGTTTATTTCTAAGATTGGTCCAACTTTGATCAAAGAATTATTTCATGCATGGGAGAAGACAGTCGGTGTTCCGATGCAGCTTCGCAATTAGGAGGAAGAACAATGGAGATTAAAGTAATTGGTGCAGGATGCAAAGAATGTGATACACTTTATGCAAATACACTAGAGGCAGCAAAAGAACTGAAAGTATCTGTTACGGTAGAGAAGGTGGAAGACCTGATGGAAATCGTAAAGCTTGGAGTAATGGCGGCTCCGTCTCTGATGGTAGATGGAAAAGTGATTGTCAAAGGGCAAGTGCTTTCCACAGCAAAACTTGTTGAAAAATTGAAAAAATGTGCAAACGAAGCATAGCGTGGGAAATGAGGAAGTGATATGAGAGAGATGGGATTGTTTTTTCAGAATCAGATACTTGGGATGCACTGGCTCAAAGAATTAATCCAAAATCTGTTAGAGCTAATAGGAATCTCAGCACAATCGATCGTGGGAGGAATGTTGAACTTCTTTTTCTATGATCTGATTAAAATATTTATTCTGCTGTCAGTGCTGATTTTTGGAATTTCCTATATTCAAAGTTATTTTCCTCCGGAGCGCAGTAAGAAGCTGCTTGGAAGATTTCGGGGGATCAAAGGGAATGTGATCGGCGCTTTGCTTGGAACCGTAACGCCATTTTGTTCTTGCTCTTCGATTCCGATCTTTATGGGATTTACAAGCGCAGGACTGCCTCTCGGAGTGACGTTTTCTTTTCTCATTTCCTCTCCGATGGTGGATCTTGGTTCTCTTGCACTTCTGATGAGTATTTTTGGCGGAAAGATTGCGTTTGCTTACGTTATTGTTGGCCTGATTGTGGCGGTTATCGGAGGAAGCCTGATTGAAAAGCTGCATTTGGAGCAGGAGGTAGAAGACTATATCCGACAGGCGGCGAGCATGGATGCAGAACTTCCGGAACTGACAGTCAAAGACCGGCTGGAATATGCGAAAGAACAGGTAAAGTCAACGATACGAAAAGTTGCTCCGTATATTTTCGCCGGAGTAGCGATCGGTGCAATGATCCATAACCTCATTCCGGAAGCTTGGATAGAACAAATTCTCGGAGGCAGACATTTTTATTCCGTGCCGCTTGCAGTTCTTGTAGGAATTCCTATGTATGCAGATATTTTCGGAACAATTCCGATTGCAGAAAGTCTTTTGATAAAGGGTGCAGGTCTGGGAACAATACTGGCGTTCATGATGGCAGTCACGACATTATCACTTCCGTCTCTTGTAATGCTCAGTAAGGCAGTGAAACGGAAACTGCTCCTGATTTTTACGGGTATCGTTACGGTAGGGATCATTCTTGTGGGATATCTCTTTAACGCAGGGGCATGGTTTTTCTTTTCCTAAATAAAGTAAATAATAAAATAGATATTTTCTATAAGTCTGAATAATATATTAATTTTTTTAATTAGTCACATGAAGTTGTAAATGCTACAATAAAAACAGTATGATGTGAATGAGAATACAAATGACAAGAAAGGAATAGAGACAGATATGGAAATTATTAAAGAGCTTCCGGAAATTTTTGAGGAATTTGCAGAGCAGAGAAAGAATTCATTTTTAGCAATGAAACAATTGAAGGATAAAGGTGTGCCGGTAGTCGGTGCATATTGTACATATTTTCCTCAGGAGATCGCGTTGGCGATGGGAGCAGCTACAGTAGGACTTTGCTCCACATCTGATGAGACAATTTCAGAAGCGGAGAAGGTACTTCCAAAGAATCTTTGCCCATTGATCAAATCCAGTTATGGTTTTGCAGCTACAGATAAATGTCCATTTTTCTACTTTTCAGATGTTGTAGTAGGTGAGACAACATGTGATGGCAAGAAGAAAATGTATGAATATATGTCAGAGTTTAAAGATGTGTATCTTATGGAGCTTCCAAACTCTCAGAGTGAAGATGCACTTGTACTTTGGAAGAAGGAAATAATCAAATTCAAAGAATACCTTGAAAAGAAATTTGAGACAACAATTACAGAAGACCAGATTCGGGAAGCGATTAAGATGAACAATCGCGGAAGACGTTCTCTGAGAAAACTATATGAAGTTATGAGACATGATCCGGCTCCGATCAAAGGTCAGGATCTCTTTAAAGTACTGTACGGAAGTGGATTTAAGTTTGACCGCTCCAGAATTCCGGCAGAAGTAGATGCGCTTGTTGAGAAGATTGAGAGAGAATATGCAGAAGGAAAGATGGAAGAGAAGAAACCGCGTATTCTTGTGACAGGATGTCCGATCGGAGGAGCAACAGAGAAGGTTATCAGAGCAATTGAAGATAACGGAGGAATTGTTGTAACATATGAGAACTGTGGCGGAGCAAAATCTATCGATAAGCTGGTAGATGAAGAGAATCCGGATGTTTATGATGCACTGGCTCGTCGGTATTTGGATATCGGATGTTCTGTTATGACACCGAACCCAAATCGTCTGGAACTGCTTGGCAGATTGATTGATGAATATCAGGTAGATGGCGTTGTGGAGATGGTGCTTCAGGCATGTCATACATATAATGTGGAAGCTTACGGTATCCGCAGATTTGTAAATGAAAAGAAGGGAATCCCATATATCGGAGTGGAGACAGATTATTCACAGGCAGATATCGGACAGTTAAATACAAGAATTGCAGCATTTATTGAGATGCTGTAAGACAGAGAGGGTATTTGGAATGAATTATGTAGGAATTGATATTGGTTCAACTGCGTCAAAAGTTGTTGTCAGAACAGGCGGAAAAGAACTGCATTTTGTGATGCCGACAGGCTGGAGCAGTAAGGAAACGACACTGGTTATTCAAGACAGACTTCAGGAAGCCGGCGTGGATGTGCTTGCAGATGATACAAAAGTTGTTGCCACCGGCTATGGACGTGTGGCGGTAGATTTTGCGGATTATGTAATTACAGAGATTACCTGCCATGCAAGAGGCGGACGGGAACTTGGAAGTACGGACTGTGCTGTTGTTGATGTTGGAGGTCAGGATACGAAAGTGATTCTTCTGGAGAATGGAATGGTGTCAGATTTCCTGATGAATGATAAATGTTCCGCAGGAACCGGAAAATTTTTGGAAATCATGGCGAACAGGCTTGGCGTAACACTTCAGGATCTGTTTGCTCTGGCAGCAAAAGGAGAAGTGATTCCGATCAGTTCGCTCTGTACAGTTTTTGCAGAATCAGAGGTCATTAACTATATCGGAGAAGGAAAGAAACGGGAAGATATCGCAGCCGGTGTTGTAGATTCTGTTGCTTCAAAAGTAGCGCAGCTCTGTCAGAGAAAGAACCTTCCGGAGGAAGTCATTTTGACAGGGGGATTGAGTGACAGTGAGTATTTTACTGAAGTGCTTTCCGGAAAGATCGGACGTAAGGTAAAGAGAAATGAATTCGGGCGATTTGCCGGAGCGCTTGGCGCATCATTGCTTGCCGAAGAAAAGTCAAGAAAAAAATAGCATAGAAACTTTATGTGAGATAGAGCCTGCTCTTCTAAAAAATCAGAAGGGCAGCGCTCTTTTTTAGTATATCGATAAGGAGCAATATATATAAAATTATCGACAATATTTCTATAGATTCAATAAATGGAAAAAGGTATACTAAAATTAATTGAAAGACGATTTGAAAGCAAGAAGAGGAGATGGATCATGAGCAAAGAGAAATTGACAGGAAGAGTAACGATTCCGACCGATGTAGATGTAGTGCCAGAGACATTAGAATTAGTGAAACGCTGGGGAGCAGATGCAATTCGTGACTGTGATGGTACAGACTATCCGGCGGAGCTTCGGGATGTGGATGCAAAAGTATATTCAACATATTACACAACTCGTAAGGACAATGCATGGGCGAAGGCAAACCCGGATGAAATTCAGCAGATGTATATCATGACATCTTTCCATACAGCAGTTGATACAGAATTATCTATTCATTTGATGGATCATTTATATCCGGATATGCTGAAAGTCAATTCCAATGATGACATTCAGAGATGGTGGGAAGTCATCGACCGTACAACAGGCGAGGTAGTTCCGGTATCAGAGTGGGATTATAGTGATGAGACAGGAGATGTAACAATTCACGGAGCGAAAAAGTTCCATGATTATACAGTAAGTTTCCTTGCTTATATTATGTGGGATCCGGTACATATGTATAATGCAGTTGTCAATGACTGGCAGGGTGTTGAAAAACAGATTACATTTGATGTGCGCCAGCCGAAGACAAGAGAATTTACAATGAAACGTTTGCGCAAATATATTGAAGATAATCCGCATATCGACGTAATTCGTTATACAACATTTTTCCATCAGTTCACATTGATTTTTGATGAACTTGCGCGGGAGAAATATGTGGATTGGTATGGATATTCTGCTTCTGTAAGTCCATATATTTTGGAACAGTTTGAAAAAGAAGTGGGATATAAGTTCCGTCCGGAATTCATTATTGATCAGGGATATATGAATAACCAGTATCGAATTCCGTCTAAGGAATTCCGTGATTTCCAGGCATTCCAGCGCCGTGAAGTTGCGAAACTTGCAAAAGAAATGGTGGATCTGACACATGAACTTGGCAAAGAAGCAATGATGTTCCTGGGAGATCACTGGATTGGAACAGAGCCATTTATGGAAGAATTCAAATCCATTGGCCTGGATGCAGTGGTAGGAAGTGTGGGAAATGGTTCAACACTTCGTCTCATCAGTGATATTCCAAATGTGAAATATACAGAAGGCCGTTTCCTTCCGTATTTCTTCCCGGATACATTCCACGAAGGCGGAGATCCGGTAAAAGAAGCAAAGGTAAACTGGGTAACAGCAAGACGTGCTATTTTAAGAAAACCGATCGACCGTATCGGATACGGCGGTTATCTGAAGCTTGCACTGGAATTCCCGGAATTTATTGATTATGTGGAAAGTGTATGCGATGAGTTCCGTACATTGTATGAAAATATTAAAGGAACAACTCCGTACTGTGTTAAGACAGTTGCCGTTCTTAACAGCTGGGGCAAGATGAGAGCATGGGGAAATCATATGGTTCATCACGCTTTATATCAGAAACAGAACTACTCTTATGCGGGAATCATTGAGGCATTGTCCGGCGCACCATTTGATGTAAGATTTATCAGCTTTGATGATATTAAAGAAAATCCGGCTATCTTAGATGAGATTGATGTTATCATCAATGTAGGCGGCGCTTACACAGCTCACAGTGGCGGAGCAAACTGGATTGATGAGACAGTTGTCACAGCAGTGAAGAGCTTTATCTACAATGGAGGCGGCTTCATTGGAGTCGGAGAACCGACAGCTTACCAGTGGGAAGGACGTTACTTCCAGCTTGCAAATGCATTGGGAGTAGAGAAAGAAAACGGATTTAACCTGAACACAGATAAGTATAACTGGAAAGAACATGATCACTTTATCAAAGAAGACTGTACAAAGGATATTGACTTTGGTGAAGGACAGAAGAATATTTTTGCCTTAGACGGAACAACAATCCTGCGTCAGATTGATAAAGAAGTTCAGATGGCAGTCAATGAATTTGGAGAGGGACGCTGTGTCTATATCAGTGGACTTCCATACAGCTTCGAGAACAGCCGTCTGTTATACCGTTCTATTATCTGGTCTTCTCACGATGAAGAAAATCTTCACAAATGGTTCAGTACGAACTTCAATGTAGAAGTACATGCCTATGTAAAAAATGGAAAATACTGTGTTGTTAACAACACATATGAACCACAGAGCACAACTGTATACAAAGGTGATGGAACAAGTTTTGATCTGGATCTGGATGCAAATGAAATTATCTGGTACGAGATCTAAAAGGAAATCTGTTTTATCTATGAGAAAATAAATAAACAGGAGCGCATAACGGCTTCTCCAAATGGAGTGAGCAGTTAAGGCTCCTGTTTTTGTATTGTGGATATCTGTCTGGCAGAATGTTCTGCGGCTATGAGAGAATTGCTTTCTTCTCCATGCTCAAGTCAGAACACTTCCGGTATTCATTCGGTGTCATGGACGTCTCTTTTTTAAAGACCTGTGAAAAATAAGACTGAGAAGAAAATCCAATCATAGTAGCAATCTTGGCAATGGGATAATTCGTTGTTTCCAGCAGATTTTTTGCTTCGTTAATTCGCTTTTCAATCAGGTAGTTAATAGGTGAGATACCCTTATAACTCTTGAATGCATGTACTAAATAATATTTATTTAAGTAAGTCAGATTACTTAACGTCTCAAGGGTAATATCTTCTTTAAAATGTTCATCCAAATATTGTTCTACGAAACGACATTCCTTTGTAATCTTTTTAACAGAGGCAATGGAAATCTTCTTTTTTGTGTGTCGGACAAGATTCAGGATCAAGACTTCCAGCAGATTTTGACAGATCAGGTTAAAGCTTTCTTCTTTCCGCTGGACTTCAGCAAGTAATGTCTTCAGATAAAATGAGATTTCTTCGTTGTATTCTTCAAAATGGTGAAGGCTATAATCGTATGGAATGTTATCATCATGACTTGTGAACTGAAGTCCGTTGATTCCAAGTGCGATATATTCGAGAGGAACATCCGGAATCCCAAGCTCTGTGTGGGAGACATTAGGGTTCACAATGATCATATCGTGTTCCTGTACATCAAATTTGGTGTTGTTGACAAGAAACTTGCCGCGGCCTCTTGTTACATAAAATAATTCTGTAAAATGATGGGAGTGTGGAACACTATGCCAATCGGCGCCGTAACGGGCTTGAGTGATATACAGCAGGCGGATGTTCATTTTTTGAAGTTCAATTTCGTCTAACTGATAGCGTCGGTTACTCATAGAGAGCCCTCCTTTAGTTTACAATATCTTATACAAATAGTATAATCGTTATGAAAGAAGAATTCAAACAAAATATAGGAGAAACGGAAGATGAAGTTAGAATATCTGTCATTTTTGATTAAGCCGGCATCCTCACGCTGCAACCTTCATTGTCCATATTGTTTTTATGAGGATGTGAGCAGCAGAAGGGAAAAAGTGTGCGGTGAAATGATGGACGAAGCTCTGATGGAGCTTCTGATTGACCGGGCGATACAAGAAACAAGTGATACGGCGCATATTACACTGGCATTTCAGGGAGGAGAGCCAATGCTTGTTGGTCTTGAATTTTATGAGAAGTTGACAGCTTATGCA